>JACMMP010000216.1 GCA_014378995.1 Hyphomonadaceae bacterium | reverse complement strand
GCCGCAGCACGGCGCGGCAGCGGGCGGCGCGTCCCGGCGTCAGCAAGCCGGCCTCGGAAACCGAGACGCGCACGTAACGCGGCGGATGCGCGGCGCCTTCGATCGTGCGTACAAGCAGCCGCAGGCGCGGGCCGCTGTCGCTTGCATCGTTGGCGACGACCCAGCCTTCTACGATTACCGGCGCCTCGCCGCCGATATAAGCCGGTTGCGCCACGCTGACGGCGCGGACGTGCGCTGCGATTGCGCCAAGCCCTGCGGCGGCAATGAGCGCGCAGAGGCCGGCGGCGGCGCGGCGGAGCGTGACGCGCCATCCGGTGTGTTCCGGGCTAGGCCAACTCGCGGCCAATATCGCGGCCGCTGCGCCGGCCACGAACAAAGCTGGACCGAGCCACCAGGGCGGCGCGCTAGCCGCCAGCATCCAGATGGCGGCGCCGAGGATCATGCCGACCGGCAGCCAGAGAATCCAACGGTCGCGCTGGAGCGCGACCATGCCGGCTAGGACGCGACTTGGGGCGCGGCTAGGAGAAAGCGCGCCGGGCGTGCTACCACCCGCGCGCTTTTGAAAGGTCGCACCGCCCGCAATGAGCGTCGTCACACGCTTCGCCCCCTCGCCCACAGGCTACCTCCATATCGGGGGTGCGCGCACGGCGCTTTTTAACTGGCTCTACGCCCGACGGATGGGCGGCGTCTTTTTGTTGCGGATCGAGGACACCGACCGGGCGCGCTCCACGCCGGAAGCGATCGACGCGATCATTGACGGCATGAACTGGCTCGATCTCCAGCATGACGGCGAGATCACCTACCAGTTCGCGCGCGCGCCGCGGCACCGGGAAGCGGCCGAGGCGATGATCGCGCGCGGCACGGCGTTCCGCTGCTACATGACGGCCGAAGAACAAGACGCTGTGCGGGCGCAGGCGCACGCTGAGGGCCGCGCGATCCGCTCGCCCTATCGCGACGGCAAATCGCCGCCCTCCTCCGATGCGGCTTTCGTGGTGCGGCTGCGGGCGCCGGACGATGGCGATGTGCTGAACGCCGATTTGATCCAAGGCGACGTGCGCATCAAAGCGCCGGACATTGACGACCTCGTCTTGCTGCGCGCCGACGGCAATCCCACTTACATGCTATCGGTCGTGGTGGATGATCACGACATGGGCGTGACGCACGTGATCCGCGGCGATGACCATTTGACCAATGCGGCGCGGCAAATTCCGATCTTCCATGCGATGGGTTGGACGCCGCCGAAGTTCGCGCACGTGCCGCTGATCCACGGCGAAGACGGCAAGAAGCTTTCCAAGCGCCATGGCGCGCAGGCCGTGCATGAGTGGCGCGACATGGGCTACCTTCCGGAAGCGATGAACGCGTATCTGATGCGTTTGGGTTGGAGCCCGGGGCACGACGATATCCTCGGCAAAGAAGAAGCCGTTCCGCTGTTCGACATCGGCCAAATCGGCAAGGCGCCGTCGCGGCTCGATTTTAAGAAGCTGGATTCCGTCAACGCGCACTTCATGGCGCTTGCCGATGACGCGCGGCTGGCGCGCCTGGTTGAAGAGCACATTGCGGCCCGCGATGGCGCGGCTTTGCGCGAGGATGCGCGCGCCGCTTTGACGCGCGCCGTTCCAGTGCTGAAAAAGCGGGCAAAGACCATTCCTGAACTCGCCGACCAGACGCGCTTCCTTCTTGCCAAACGACCGCTAACGCTTGACGACGCAGCGAAATCGCTGATGAAAGAGGAATTCAAGCAACGCCTTGGCCGCTTGCGCGGGGTGCTCGAAAAAGAGTCCGCGTGGGACCATGTATCACTTGGCGCCGCGCTTAAGGCTTTCGCTACCAGCGAAGGCGTTGGATTAGGTCAAATAGGCCCGGGTTTGCGGGCGGCGCTCAGTGGTGGGACGCCTGCCCCCGATCTGGGCCAAGCGTTAGAATTGTTAGGCCGCGAGGAAGCGCTCGCGCGCATTGCGGATCAAGTTTGAGGACGCCGGCATGGACAGCAAACTCACAAAGAAGCCCTCGGCCACGCTCACGGTGAATAACCGGCAGCTTGAGCTGCCCGTGTACGGCGGCAGCGTGGGGCCTGACGTCATCGACATCCGCAAGCTCTTCGCTGACGGCAAGGTCTTCACTTACGATCCGGGCTTTACGTCGACGGGGTCGTGCGAAAGCCAGATCACTTACATCGACGGCGATGAGGGCGTGCTGCTGTATCGCGGCTATCCGATCGACCAGCTGGCGGAGAAGTCGAGCTTCATCGAGGTGTGTCATTTGCTGCTGCACGGCGAACTGGCGAACAAGGACGACCTGAAGGAGTTCGACCGCAGCATCACCTACCACACCATGCTGCACGCCCAGTTCGATCGCTTCTTCGAAGGCTTCCGCCGCGACGCGCACCCGATGGCGATCATGGTTGGCACGGTCGGCGCGCTGGCCGCGTTCTATCACGACTCAACCGACATCAACGACGCCCACCAGCGCATGGTAGCGAGCCATCGCCTGATCGCGAAGATGCCGACGATTGCGGCGCGCGCGTTCAAATATTCGATCGGTCAGCCGTTCGTTAGCCCGCGCAACGAACTCGATTATGCGTCCAATTTCCTGCGCATGTGCTTTGCGGTGCCGGCGGAAGATTACGTCGTCAATCCCGTGCTGGCGCGGGCGATGGATGTGTTCATGATCCTGCACGCGGACCACGAGCAGAACGCATCGACCTCGACGGTGCGGCTTGCCGGCTCGTCGGGCGCCAATCCGTTTGCGTGCATCTCCTCGGGCATCGCTTGCCTGTGGGGGCCGGCGCACGGCGGCGCCAACGAAGCGGCGCTGAACATGCTGGAAGAGATCGGGACCGTGGACAACATCCCGGACTTCATTCGGCGGGTGAAAGATCCAAACGACGATGTGCGGCTGATGGGCTTTGGCCACCGCGTCTACAAAAATTACGATCCGCGCGCCAAAGCGATGCAGAAGCTTTGCCACCAGGTGCTGAAGGAAGTCGGCGCGACCGATAACCCGACCTTAAAGGTGGCGATGGAGCTGGAGCAGATCGCGCTCAACGACGAATACTTTGTCAGCCGCAAGCTCTATCCCAACATCGATTTTTATTCCGGCATCACGCTGCGGGCGATGGGCTTTCCGACCTCGATGTTCACAGTGCTATTTGCGGTCGCGCGCACGGTCGGCTGGATCGCGCAGTGGACCGAGATGATGGAAGACGACAGCCAGAAGATCGGCCGCCCGCGCCAAGTGTATACCGGCGCGCCGCAGCGCGATTACGTCCCGGTAGGTTCGCGCGGCTGAGCTAGCACTTTGAGCACGGCGTCGGCGGCGATCTCCGCCGCGGGCGTGCCGCCTCGGCCCATGAGCGCAAGCGCCTCGTCTTGGCCGCGCACTTGTTCTTCGCGGGCGGATTCATCGTCGAGCAGCGGCGCCGCGGCGCTGGCGACGTTTGCAGCCGTAAATCGTGTCTGGACCAGCTCGGGCGCGACTTCAGCGTCGGCGGCGACGTTCATCAGCGTCCCGTATTTGCCCTTGAACAAGAACGCCCGCGCGATGGCCCATGTGACCCAGCCAAATTTATAGCCGATCACCAGCGGCACGCCTTGCAGCGCGACCTCTGTCGTCACCGTGCCGGAGGCGGCAAGCGCGACGGTCGCCGCGGCGAAAGCGTCTTCTTTTTCAGTCTCCTCGACGATCCGCACCGCGGCCGGCGCCTGCTCGATCACTTGCTTGCGCACGCTGGTGGCGGCGACGGCGATGATGCGGATGTCGCGGTCACGGTCGAGCAGTTCTGCCGCCTGCCACAAGGTTGGGCCGATGCGCCGTATCTCAGCATTGCGGCTGCCGGGGAGCACGAGAACGATCTTCTCAGTCGGCGTAAAGCCCTGGCGCGCACGGAACGCTGCGCCGTCGCCCTGTTTGAAACGGCCGAGCGCGGGATGACCGCAGACGGTGCACGGAAGGCCAAACGGCTCGTAGAACGGCACTTCGAAATCGTGAATGCAGATGAGGTGGTCGACGGCCGCAGCGAGCGTTTTGGCGCGGCCGGGCCGCGTCGCCCACACTTGCGGGCCGACATACTTCACAAGCTTGATGTGCGGCGCAGCGGCGCGCACGCCTTGCGCGACCCGCAGCGTAAAGCCCCAGGAATCGATCAGCACGGCGACATCGGCCTTGGCCTTCACGATCGCGTCCACGGTTGCGGCGACGGCGCGCTTCACCTGAGAGTATGCGAGCAGCCCGTCGACAAATCCCAGCACGGCCAGCCCTGAAGTGTCGGCTTGGCTTGCGATGCCCTCTTCCGCCATGAGCGGGCCGCCGACGCCGGCGAGTTCAATGCTAGAATCGCGGTCCTTCAATACGCGGGCTAGATCGGCGCCGAGCGCGTCGCCCGATGCTTCGGCGGCGACAAGGAAGATGCGTGCGCTCAAGTCTCGCCCACTTCCGAAGGCGTGAAGCCATAGACGAAAATGCCGGCGCCATCGGCGGCCGTGATGATGGCGTCACGCCGAACCGTAAGCGCGCCGCCCGCCTCGACAGCGACGCCAGCGAGACCGGCCGCGGCCGCGCCTTCTATGGTTCTGACGCCAACCGTAGGGAGATCGATGCGGCGCTCCTGAATGGGCTTTGGGCGTTTCACCAACACGCCCCGGCGCGCGCCGCTTTGGCCGCGAATGGGCGCCGGCAATTCGGCGACGCGGCGCAGCATGGCGTCGGTGCCTTCCTGCGCTTCAACCGCAAGCACGAGCCCGTCGCACACGACAACGCCCTGGCCGATGTCGAACGCGCCGCTGGCGGCCGCGACTTTCGCGGCTTTGACGATGTCATGAAGGTGCCGGGGGTTGGGCGTGACCGCGCCCCAGGCGCCTTGTGGCGCAAGCAATTCCGCCATCGCTTCGTCTGCGCCAATGACGCGAAAACCCGCGCGCTCGTGTTCGGACAAAACAGCGCGCAATAGCGCGTCGTCGCCGTGCGGCATCGCCGCGAGCAAGGCCGGCAACATCGCGCGCGCAACGTCATCCAATTCAAGTGCGGCGATGTTCGGACGGGCAACTTCGCCAAGAAGCACAACGGCGTCGCAGCCCGCTTGGCGCATTGCATCCATACGCGCGCCCATTGCGCCAAGCCCGTGCGCGGCGCCGGGGTGTTTTTCAAGCGCGGGGTCCGCCATGGGAATAATGCGCGCGATGAAATAGGGGCGGCCGCTTGCGGCGAGATGCTCTGCGAGCACGACCGGCAGCTCCCCCCCGCCCGCAATCACGCCGAGCTTGCGCCAGCTCGTCATCTCAGTCTCGCGGCATGCAGAGCGGCCGCGCCGCATCGGCGCGGATGAAGCCGACGATTTCCATTACGTGCGGATTGGCGGCGTACGCCTCAACGCAATCTTCGACGCGCTCCTGGAACGTGCCCTCCTCCGCGAACAACAGACGATAGGCGGCGCGCAGATCGTGGATCTGTTCGCGCGTGTAGCCGCGGCGCTTCAAGCCGACGACGTTGAGGCCGGCCAAATGCGCGTGATTGCCGATGGCTGAGCCGAAAGGGATGAGGTCGGTCGTCATCAACGCTGAGGCGCCGACGAAAGAAAAGCGGCCGACGCGACCGTGCTGGTGCACGCCCGAGAGCCCGCCCAGAAAGGCGAAGTCGCCAACTTGCACGTGGCCGCCAATGGTGGCGGTTTGCGCCATGATGACGTTGTTGCCGACATCGCAATCGTGCGCCACGTGGCAATTGCCCATGATCAAGCAGTCATTGCCGATCGTGGTGACGGAACGGCCGCGCACCGTGCCGCGATGCAAAGTTGCGTGCTCGCGGATCACGTTGTTGTCGCCGATCACAAGTTTGGTCGGCTCACCTTTATAGGACAAATCTTGCGGAGCGCCGCCGAGGCCTACGAACGGAAAGACGGTGTTGTTCCGGCCGAGCTCGGTATGGCTTTCGATGAAGACGTGGGCGATCAGTTTGGTGCCGTCGCCAAGTTTCACGCTCGGGCCGATGACGCAGCCGGGGCCGATCTCGACGTTGGCGCCGGCCTCGATACTGTCATCGACAACGGCGGTCGGGTGAATCTTGGCGGTCATAGCGTATCCTGCGGCCGGTCGGCCTTCATCGCTGCAAACTCGCAATCAGTGGCGAGTTGGCCGCGCACTTCGACACGGCCGCGGAATTTGAAGATGTTGCGGCGCTCGAACAGCACCTCAACCAACATCTCCATCGTATCGCCCGGCATGACCGGCCGTTTGAAGCGCGCACGCTCCACCGACATGAAGAGGATCAGATGCTTGGTGATGTCGGCTTCGAGCGTTTTCGACATAAGTAGCGCGCCAGTCTGCGCCAAGGCCTCGATCTGTAGCACGCCAGGCATCACCGGCGCGCCGGGAAAGTGACCCGGAAAGAACGGCTCGTTGACGGTCACGTTCTTGATGCCGCGGATCGATTTGTTCGGCACGTACTCAATCGCGCGGTCAATCAACAAGAGCGGATAACGATGCGGCAGACGGCGCAGTATCTCGCCGATCTCAATCACGTCCTCGGTGGTTTTCTGCTGCTCGGTCAGATCATTTGCTTTCATCGCGCGCCCCCGCCGCTTTGCGGCTCAGCCATGCTGTTTCACGCAGCCACTTGCGCAGCGGTTTTGCTGGAAATCCGCCCCAGACTTCGCCCGCCGGCACGTCTTGAAACACTGCGGCGGCGCCCGCAAGCGTTGCGCCTTTGCCGATTCTGCGATGATCGGCGATGCCTACCTGCCCGCCCATGGTGACGCCGTCCTCCACGACTGTGGAGCCGGAAATGCCGGCAAAGCCCGCGATCAGCACGCCGCGCCCGATTTCGCAATTATGGGCGATGTGGCAGAGATTATCGATCTTGGTGTCTTCGCCGATCACAGTGTCTTTGAAGACGCCGCGATCGATACAACAATTGGCGCCAACGGTGACGCGGTCCTGAAGGATGACGCGGCCGAGATGCGGCACATCCACTAAGCCGGAGGCGTCGCCGGCGACGCCGAAGCCCTGCTCGCCGATCACTGCGCCGGCAAGGATGTTCACATCATCGCCAATCAGCGCAAAAAAGATGGAGGCGCGCGCGCCGATGCGGGTGCGCCGCCCGATGGCGACACCTGGGCCGATCACCGCGCCCGCGCCGATGCTGGCGCCTGCGCCGATATGAGCGCCGGCGCCGATTACTGCGCCGGCGGCGACGGTGACGCCATCTTCCAAGCGCGCTGAAGGATCTATGGCGGTCGCGCCTAATGTGCGCGGACGGATGACCGAGGCGGCCAAGCGGGCAAAGAGCGCGCGCGGACGCTCCGAGAGGATGAGCGCTGCGGCGTTCGGCGCCAGGTGCGCCATCGCGGGCTGAATGATGCAAGCCGCAGGCGCGGCGGCCAGCACGGTCGCGCTTTTGCCCTTGGCCTCATAATAACAAAGGTCGCCTGGGCCCGCGAATTCGGCGGCGGCGAGACCCGTCACCTCGCGCTCGGCGTCGCCGCCGATTTCGCCAGAAGGCGAAAGCGCCCGAACCGTCACCGGTCCGAGCGCCTCGTAGAAGCGGGGATCGATCATGCGCCGACTATCTGGCGCCGCCGAAGCCCAATGTCACGCCGCGGGCCTTACTGGCCGGCCGCCGCAGGTTGCTGGCCCTGGCATTCCGAGACCGGACGGCGGCTGACGGTGGCGGTGCGGGTCGCTTGGTTGCCGTCGAGCTGTTGGATCACCGCGGCCGTAATGTCGAACTCAGGCGCCGAGAGGGTCACGTTGCGAGAGTCGACGACGATGCCGGCGCCGCGCGATTGCATTACGCTGCGCACGATCGGTTGAATTTGCAGATCGACGTCACGAAGCGCGATGAGCTGCGTGCACTCGAGGTCACCCTGGAGCGCGGTGGCGCGCGCTTGAAATTGCTGTTGACGCTGAGCGAGCGCTTGAGCTTGCGCGTTGCTGCGGATTTGCTCCGCCGACTGATTGCGCAGCGTCCCTTGCAGGCGCTGAGCCTCCTGCTCGATGCTCTGACGCTCCGGCGCCAGCGATTGCGCCTCTGTATTGATCTGCGTGCGGACGCCCTGAAGCTTGCTCTGCAGATCCCGGCCGATGGCCGATTCCGACAGCACGCGCTGGTAATTGACCACGACGGCGGTCGTGGACTGGGTGTTGTTGCGGTTACGCTGCGCCGAAGCGTCGGGCGTGGCCGCGAATGCCGCAACCGCGATAGCGGTGGCGGAAACAATGCTGAACAAACGCATATTGCGCCTTCTCCTTAGAAATTTGTCCGGGTCGAGAACCGGAATTCTTCCCGTTGATCGTATTCCTCGTATTGCAGAGGATATGCGAAATCGAATTGCACTGGGCCGAACGGAGAATCCCAGAACACAGACACCCCAGCCGCCACTCTTAGACTCGCCTCGTCATCGACGATGAGGTCCGAATCCGAATCGATGCTTACGGTTTGACGGCTCGCCGAGTCGATGATGCCCAACGTGCCGAAATCGACGAACAACGCGCTGCCGAGCGAGAACGATTCCGGCAGCGGCAGCGGGACGTCGAGTTGTACGGTGCCGATGGCGTAGGCGTTGCCGCCGATGGAATCACCTTCCACTTCCAGTTCGCCGGTCGTGGTGTTGACGACGATTTGGCGTGGGCCGATGCCGGCGACGTCGAAGCCGCGGAACGATGAGCCGCCTTTAAAGAAGCGGTCGTTGATGCGCACATCGTCGCCACCCCATCCGGCGATATAGCCCGCATTGCCGCGGATCAACGCGCGGAAGCCGTATGGCAATCCGTAATAAATTCCACCCTCGACTTCAGTGCGCAGATAATTCACCTCGCCGCCGATGCCAGCGACGTCTTGGCTGAGCTGCAGGTCAAAACCGCGCGTCGCGCGGCGCGCTTCATTGCGGCGATCCCAATTGAAGGTGTAGCCGACAACTGAGGTGAGGAATGAGCCTTCCTGCTCGCAGAGGAAAGAGCGCGCTGTATAGTTTGGATCGCACTGATCCAGCGGCGCGGTGGTGATGTCGCCGTCATGATCGACCAGGCCGTCGGCAACTTCGGTGTCGTCCTGGATCAAGGAATAGGTGAGCCCGAGGCTCGTTCGGTCGGACGTCGGGAAGCTCGCCCGCAGGCCGATCCCCGTTGACTGGTTCTCGAACGAGGACTGGTCGAGGAAGTCGGTCCGCAGAGAATAGAGATCGAAACCCGCCGCCAGTTCGCGGCCCATGAAGCGCGGCTCGGTGAAGCGGAGATCGAGTTGCTGGCGCTGTTGGCTGGATGAGGCGCGAAGCCGCAGAAACTGGCCGCGCCCACGCAGGTTGCGCTCCGTCACGGAGACGTCGAACAGGAAGCTTTCCGTCGATGAGTAACCAGCTGCGAAGGCGAGTTCGCCAGTGGATTCTTCTTCGACGCTCACGGTCACCACGGAGCGGTCCGGCTGCGAACCGTCGGTGTCCTCGACCGTAACTTCGGTGAAGAACCCAAGCGATTGGATGCGCTGGCGCGAGCGGTCCAGCAAAACACGGTTGAATGCGTCGCCTTCGTTAACGCGCATCTCGCGGCGGATCACCGGATCGATGGTGCGGGTGTTGCCGACAATGTCGATGCGTTCGATGAACACGCGCGGACCTTCGTTGACTTCGAAGGTGATGTTGACGACGCGATTTTCGCGGTCGCGCTCGACCGCGGGCGTGATCTGCACGTTGGCGTACCCAACCGTGCCTGCGATGTACGTCATCGCGTCGATGGCGTCTTCGATCAACTCGCCGCGGAAGACTTCGCCGGTGCGAATGGGCACGGCCGCGCGCAGCAGATCCTGCGGCAGCCGGTTCAATTCGGTCTGCACGGTGATTTCGCCGAACTCGTAGCGAATGCCTTCGTCGAGCGTGAAGGTGATGAAGAAGTCGCTCTGGTCGGGCGTCAGTTCGGCGACAGCGGAGACGACCCGGAAGTCGGCGTAGCCTCGGTTGTTGTAGTATTGGCGAAGCTGCTCGCGATCGTATTCGAGACGATCGGGATCGTAATTGTCGTTCGACTGAAACAGATTCCACCAGCTCGACTCGGCCGTGACGATCGAATCGCGAAGACGCCTATCGGAGTACACTTCGTTGCCGATGAAGTTGATATCGCGAACGCCGGTTACTGGACCTTCATCGACTTCGAAGATGAGGTCGACGCGGTTCTGATCGAGTTCGCGAACCTGGGGCGTGACTTGCGCGGCGAAACGGCCGGCGCGGCGATAAACTTCGATGATGCGCTGGACGTCGGCTTGAGCGCGGGCCGCGGTGAACACCGAGCGGGGACGCGCCTGCACTTCTTCCTCAAGATCCTCTTCGTCCAGCGTGTTCAGACCCTCGAAGATGACGCGGTTAATGACCGGGTTCTCGATCACCGCCACGACGAGGTCGGCGCCGCGCTGCTCGATCTGCACGTCGGCGAACAAGCCGGTGGCGAACAGCGTCTTAAGCGAGAGGTCGATCCGCTCGGGATCGAACGTGTCGCCGGGGCGGACGAGCAGATATGAGGTGATCGTCGCCGCTTCGATCCGCTGGTTGCCTTCGACGACAACACGGCTGATGGCGACGCCAGGCTGCTGAATACGCGGTGCAGGCGCGGACGCCGCCGGCGGCGCTGCCTGCCCTTCCTGGGCGTACGCGTCACTCGACGTCGCAAGCAACGCCCCCACACTGGCGCCAACAGTGGCGACGCCAAGCACGACATCCCGCAGATCCAGCTTCATCAAGCCCTCAACGCTCCGGCGCTCCCCAGCGCCGTGTTTTTAAGACCCCATCCCGCCTGGAAAGACAAGGACGAGGCGCTGTTACTGCGCACCCGGAAAGAGCCTCGTAATGTCGTTCCAGGTCGCGAATAGAAACAGACTCGCCATCACGGCGAATCCAGCCCGGTAGGCCCATTCCTGCGCCGAAGCCGGCAGCGGCCGCCCGCCGCGTACTGCCTCGATGCCGTAGAACAGCAGGTGTCCCCCATCCAGGATCGGGATCGGCAGCAGGTTGACGATGCCGACGGCCACAGACAGCACAGCCGCAAGACTGAGCAGCGACAGCGCTAGCAGCAGCACTTTCTGGCCCAGATCGGCATCGGGCGCCGAGAGCGCCGACGAGGCAACCTGGCCAGACACATTCACGATGCCGAGCGGCCCCGCGATCTGGTCTCCGGATTCCTTGCCGGTGAAGATCGCGCCGATATAGGCGCCGGTTTGGGCGACGATGTCCCAAGTATTTTGTGCGCCTTGGCTGAGGGCGCTCACCGGACCGATGCGTTCGCTGCCGACTAAGGCGGCTTCATGGGCAATGCCCATCACGCCAACGTTTGGATCCTCGGCGCTGGCTGCCGGCGTCACTTGCAAGGCGACGTCCGCATCGCCGCGGCGGACCACGACTTGTAACGGCTCGCCGATCGAACCGGCGACAATCGGCTGCAAATCTCCGAAGTCGGCGACGTTCTGGCCGCCGACCGAGATGATCACGTCGCCGGAGACCATGCCGGCGGATTCAGCGGCAGAACCGGGCATTACGCGATCAACGCGCGTCGGTTCATCGCGGCCGATAATAAAGGCGAGCAGAGCAAACGATAAGATCGAGAATACAAAATTGGTCAGCGGCCCTGCCGCCACGACCATTGAGCGGGTCGATAAGGGCTGAGCGTGAAAGAGCCCCTTCTTACGGGCCTCGGCCAGTTCGGCGGGATCCTGAATCTTCTCCCGCGGCCCCGTCGACATCGCGTCGGCGTCATCGGCAAACTTCACGTAGCCGCCGAGCGGGAGGGCCCCGATCTTCCACTGTACGCCTTGCTTGTCTCTCCAACCGAGCAGCGTCTTGCCGAAGCCGATAGAGAAGGTGTCGATAGCGACGCCGCGCCAACGGGCGACCTGGAAGTGGCCGAATTCGTGCACGAATACGACAACGCTGAGAACCACGACGAACGAGCCGCCATAGATCAGTATGTTCTGTATGCCCTGCAGCACATCCGGCATTCGACCGCTTCCTTCCCGCGCCTTTTTTTGGTTTTGAAGCGCCCGCCAGCCTTAGGCTGCCGCCAGACTTCCCGCAATCCGTCGCGCCGCGTCCCGCGCGGCCTGATCCACCGCCGCCACCTCATCGAATGAAGTAGGCGATTTTGCGATAGAAGCTGCTTCATTCCCCTCCAGCGCCGCCAATGAGTCTTCGACTATACGGCAGATGTCGAGAAAGCGGATTCGCCCGGCCAGGAAGGCTTCGACCGCGACTTCGTTGGCGGCGGAGAGCGCGGTGGTGGCCGAAGCGCCCGTTTTTAGGGCCGCGCGGCTCAGGTCGAGCGCCGGGAATTTGGCGGTATCGGGCGCTTCGAAGGTCAGTGCTCCCAGCTGCGCAAGGTTGAGTCTGGCTGTGGAGACGTGGGCCCGGTCCGGCCAGCTCAGGGCGTACGCGATTGGGATGCGCATGTCCGCGGCGCCCAGCTGAGCGAGCACCGAGCCGTCAATATAATGCACGAAGCTGTGCACCACGCTTTCAGGATGGATGATCACGTCGATTGATTCTGAAGGAAAACCAAAGAGATAGGATGCTTCGATCAGCTCTAGCCCCTTGTTCATCAGGGTAGCGCTGTCGACGGAGATTTTGCGCCCCATGCTCCAGCGCGGATGGGCGCAGGCCTGATCCGGCGTTGCCGCAGCCATGGCTTCAAGCGTGGCGGTTCGGAACGGGCCGCCTGAGGCTGTGAGCGTAAGCTTCTCAACCCGTTCCGGGTGGGTCAGCACCTGGAAGATGGCGCTGTGCTCGGAATCGACGGGCAGCAACTGAGCGCCATGCTGTCTGGCCGCCTCGATAAAAAGCGGCCCGGCGCAAACAAGGCACTCCTTGTTGGCGAGGGCCACGGTGGCCCCGCGGCGCACGGCCGCCATGGTGGGCTCTAATCCAGCCGCCCCCACGATAGCCGACATTACCCACCCTGCCGGGCGCGCGCCCGCCTCCTGCAATGCCCCGGGGCCTGCCCCGACCTCGATATTGAGGCCGTGAAGCGCAGCGCGGGCCTCCGCCAGCTGCGATGGATCAGCCACGGCGGCGAATTTGGGCGCCAGCTTGCGGCAGGTCTCGGCCAGCACTTTGAGGTTCCCGCCGGCGGTGACGGCCTCCACCTCGATCTCCGCGCCCTGCCCGCGCAATTCCTCGATCACGTGCAGCGTGGATTGGCCGACCGAACCGGTCACACCGAGGATGGAAACGCTGCGGGCGCTCACAGCCCCGCCCCGAACAGCAACGCCGTCGCGCGCGGGCCGAACGCGAGAGCTGCGCCCACAAGCAGCGTCGCCGCCATCAGACTATCGATGCGATCGAGCACGCCGCCGTGGCCGGGAATGAGGCGGCTGGCGTCTTTCACGCCGAAGCGACGCTTGAGAAAGGATTCGAACAAGTCGCCCATGAGTCCTGTAAACGCGATCAAAGCCCCGATCAGCAACCATGCCATGCGGAACTCGGCTCCGGCGTGAAACAGATAGCCGCAGCCAAAGCCGATGAACGCGCCCGCTGTTGTGCCGGTGACAATGCCGGCCCAAGTCTTGTTCGGCGACAGCCCGACTGCGATTTTAGGGCCGCCCAGCAGCTTGCCGCCGAAATACGCGAAAATGTCCGCCGCCCAGATGATCGCAAAGAGCGCGAGGATGGTCTCCAGCCCTTCCGGGCCGCGGTCACGCAGCCACAGGAATAAAGCCGCCGGCAGGCCGATATAAATCGCGCCGCCTGCTGTCTCGATCACGCCCGTGAGCGTGCGCCGGCGCGCGGCGGAGGCCGCGGCGCAAAACACCAGCCAGATGAACGCGTACTGCGGCAGCTGCCAACTCGAAAACATCACCGCGCCGAGCGAACCGGCGAGCGAGAAAGCGAACGCCGGCATGATCGTATCGGGCTCGCTCATACGCGCCCATTCGTAGCTCATCGCCACAACCGCGGCGCCGCAGGCGGCGGCGAGCCACGGTCCGCCGAAATAGGCGGCGGTCACCCCAACGCTTGCGAGCACCAGGCCGGACACGATGCGCGCGCCCAGATCGGACCAGTCGCTCCGCTCACCCAGAGCTTGGGCTGGTTCAGGGCTGCTCAGCTTCGGCTCCCCCGTAACGGCGTTCGCGGCGCTGATAGGTGTCGATCGCCGATTGCAATGCGGCTTTGTCGAAGTCCGGCCAAAGCACGTCGACGAATACAAGTTCGGTGTAGGCCGCCTGCCAGAGCATGAAGTTGGAGAGCCGAAGCTCGCCAGAGGTGCGGATCAGCAGATCCGGCGCGGGCACGTCTGCAGTGTCGAGATAGCTTGCGAAGCGTTCGATGCTCACGTCCTGGGGCGTAAGTTTCCCGGCTGCGACATCTTCCGCCACGCGGCGCGCGGCGCGGGCAATCTCGTCCTGGCCGCCATAGTTGAATGCGATGATGAGATGCTGGGCGTCGTTGTGACGGGTTTTTTCCTCGGCGTCTTGGATGATGCGGGCGATGTCGGGCTGCAGACGTTCGCGCGAGCCGATGACGTGAACGCGCACGCCCTCCTTCACCAAGCGATCGAGATCGTGCGCCACGTAGAGACGGAGCAGGTCGAAGAGTGCGTTCACTTCCTCGACGGGGCGGCGCCAATTCTCGGTGGAGAAACCGAACACTGTAAGGTAGCGAACGCCCAGCTCACCGGCTGCTTCCACAGTGCGCCGCAGCGCTTCCACGCCTTCGCTGTGGCCGAACGTTCGCGGGCGCGAGCGCTGCTTGGCCCAGCGGCCGTTGCCGTCCATGATAATGGCGATGTGGCGCGGCGCCGTCGCGGTCGGGGAGGATGAGACGGGCTGCGCCATTTCGAGGGATCGCAGGCCTACTAAACCTGCATGATCTCCTCTTCCTTATGGCGAAGCAAATCGTCGATCTTCTTGATGTGATCGTCGGTGGTTTTCTGCACCTCGGCGCCGAATTTCTTGTGCTCGTCCTCGCTGATGGCGTGGTCTTTCTCGAGCTTTTTTAAATGATCCATCGCATCGCGGCGGATGTTGCGCACGGCGATGCGCTGCTGCTCCGCGTACTTGCCGGCGATTTTCGCCAGTTCAGTGCGGCGCTCGCCGGTGAGCGGGGGAATTGGAATGCGAAGGCTTTGGCCGTCAATGATCGGGTTGAGGCCGAGATTGGAGCTGCGGATCGCTTTATCGACGGCGCTGACCACAGCTTTGTCCCACACGTTTACCGAGATCATGCGCGGCTCGGGCACGCTGACGCTGGCGACGGAAGTCAGCGGCGAAACGGCGCCATAGGCCTCCACCGTGATCGGATCGAGCAGAGAGGAAGAGGCCCGCCCGGTGCGCAAGCCGCCAAACTCGTGCTGCAGCGCCGTGTGCGCGCCATCCATGCGCTTCTTGTAGTCCTCGAGCTTGAAAGGCGCTGGTGCGGCCATGGTGCTTGTCCCTAGTCCGTGATGGTGGTGCAGACGCCGCGGCCGGCGAGAACATCGGCCAAGCCGCCGCGCTTGTGAATCGAGAACACGACGATCGGAATGGAATTGTCGCGCATTAGCGAGATGGCCGAAGCGTCCATCACTTTGAGATCGCGGGCCAGCACTTCGTGATAGCTCAGCGTGTCATAGCGCGTGGCGTTGGGATCCTTCTTGGGGTCGGCGGTGTAGACGCCGTCAACCTGCGTGCCTTTCAGCAGCGCGTCGCACCCCATTTCCGCGGCCCGCAACGCGGCGGCGGTGTCAGTGGTGAAGAACGGATTGCCGGTGCCTGCGGCGAAGATGACGATGCGCCCCTTCTCCATGTGGCGGAGCGCGCGGCGACGGATGTAAGGCTCAGCGACCGTGGTCATGGGAATGGCCGAAAGCACGCGCGCCTGACCGCCGATGCGCTCGATCGCGTTCTGCATGGCGAGCGCGTTCATCACGGTCGCTAACATGCCCATGTAATCGGCGCTGGCGCGCTCCATGCCCTTGGCCGCGCCCTGCACGCCCCGGAAAATGTTCCCGCCGCCGATGACCAGGCTGATTTCGGCCCCGCCATTCACGGCGTCGAGCACTTCTTGGGCGATGCGGCCGCAGACGTTGGTGTCGATGCCGTACTCGGCCTCGCCCATCAGCGCCTCGCCGGAAATCTTCAGCAGGACGCGTTTATAGGCGCGCGGGGCGGTTTGGGATCGCTCAGCCAGGCTCATGGGCCGACTCTATAGACCAGCGCCGGGTGGCAAGTCAGCCAAGTCGCGCCGCGAAAGTGAAAAAGGGGCGCGAGCCTTTCAACTCGCGCCCCTTTGCCTTCGATAAACGTCAGATCAGGTCGGCTTTTGCATCGCCGCCACTTCGGCGGCGAAATCGTCCACCTTTTTCTCCACACCCTCGCCCACGGCGAAGCGCACGAAGCCCTTCACTGCGATCGGAGCGCCGGCGGCTTTGGCGGCCTCGGCAAGCGCCGCTTCGACAGTTTGATCCGGGTTCAGCACGAACACCTGCTTGGTCAGCACCGATTCCTCGAAGAACTTGCGCATCCGGCCTTCGAGCATCTTGTCGAGCACTTGCTGAGGCTTGCCGACGGCCTTGGGATCTTCCTTGATCTGCTCGCCAATCACCGTCTTCTCGCGCTCGACGCGATCAGCGGGGATTTCCGCTTCGGTCAACGCCAGCGGGCTCGCCGAGGCGATGTGCATGGCGACCTTCTTGCCGATGCTTTCAAGCGCGGCCTTGTCGCCAGTCGACTCAAGCGCAACCAGCACGCCGATCCGGCCGATGCTGTCCGAGCCGTCGACCTTGGCGTGGACGTAGGCGGCTATGACGCCGCTGCCGACCTCAAGCTTTGCCGAACGGCGCAGCGTGATGTTCTCGCCGATGGTGGCGATCAGGTGCGTGACAGCGTCGGAGACCTTTTCGCCTTCATGCGCCGACTCCAGCAGTGCGGCATGATCGTTCGCCTTCAACGCGAGTTTGGCAAAGGCGTTGGCCGCCTGCTGGAACGCAGCGTTGCGGGCGACGAAATCCGTCTCCGAATTGAGTTCGACGACGGCGCCCTGATTGCCAGCGAGCGCGATCGCGACGATGCCTTCGGCAGCGGCGCGGTCAGCCTTCTTCGCGGCTTTCGACAGGCCTTTTGCACGCAGCCAATCGACGGCGGCTTCGATGTTGCCGTCGGTTTCGGCAAGCGCCTTTTTACAATCCATCATGCCGACGCCGGTCTTTTCGCGCAGGTCTTTGACCAGCGCAGCGGTGATTTCCGCCATGTTCGTACTCCTACGTATTTCTATGCGTCAGTAATTCGCGCCAGTCGGCCCATCGATCGGGCTTTCGACTGGGGTGGGGTCGCGCGGGCGTTCGACGGCGATCGCGGGTTCCACGGGCGGACGCGACGAAGCGCCGATATCGGCGCCGCCGCGCACTTGGCTTTCAGTGAGACCATCTAGCACCGCGTCGGCGATCAGATCGCAATAAAGTTGGATCGCGCGCGCCGCATCGTCATTGCCCGGGATCGGAAAGGTAACCTCATCCGGATCGCAATTTGAATCGATCACCGCCACAACCGGGATGCCAAGCTTGCGGGCTTCCTGGATGGCGATGGCTTCCTTGTTGGTGTCGATCACGAACATCAAGTTCGGGACGCCGCCCATCGAGGCGATGCCGCCCAGCGAACGGTCGAGCTTGTCGCGCTCGCGTTGCAGGTTCAGCGCTTCGCGCTTGGTCAGGCCAACAGCGCCGCCGGCGAGCGTCGCTTCCACCTCGCGCAGGCGCGCGATGGACTTTGAAACCGTCTGCCAGTTGGTCAGCGTACCGCCGAGCCAGCGCGAATTCACGTAATACTGCGCGCAGCGTTGGGCCGCCGACTTGATGTGGTCCGACGCTTGACGCTTGGTGCCGACGAAGAGAACGCGCCCGCCATTGGCGGCGACTTCGCGCACTTTCAGCAGCGCCTGGTGCAATAGCGGCACCGTCTGCGACAGGTCGAGAATGTGGATGTTGGATTTTTCGCCGAAGATGAAGCGATCCATCTTCGGATTCCAGCGGTGGGTCTGGTGTCCAAAGTGGGCGCCAGCTTCCAAGAGCTGACGCATAGAGAATTCAGGCAGCGCCATCGTATCGTTCCTTTTCCGGTTTGCCGCCGCGGGAAGTACCGGAATTGCTCCCGGACCGGATGGAGGAAACGGCCGCTTTCAGACCGCCCCGCCGCTCCCGCGTGCGAAGTGAGGGGCGGATATAGAGGCGGCTCTTTGCGGACGCAAGGGAACCCGACGGGATGGCTCAGTTGAGCTTTTGCTTGGGAGCCATTGGCGCCAAGGTCGGCGGCAGGGACGCAGCTGGAATGCCGTCTTCGGCCAATTGCTCGGCTTGTTCAGGCGTCGCTTCGCCCCAAATGGCGCGCTCTTCGCTCTCGCCAGCGTGCATCTTGCGCGCTTCGTCGGCGAACTTGTCGCCAACATAGTCGAAATTATCGCGGATGTGCTCGCGCACCTTCGCCGCCATCGCCATCGCCACGGCGCGTTCGCTCCGCGTGTCCTTGGAGCGGCCCGTCACTACCGCGGGCGCCATCGGCGCTTTCTGGATCTGAGTCGAGCCGCAATGTGGGCATTCCACCAAGCCGGCTTCAGCCTGTTTGTCGTAATCGGCGATCGATCCGAACCAAGCCTCGAATTCATCGCCTTTCTCGCAGCGCAGTCCGTAGCGGATCATGGTCCGGCGAACTCTCTGCCGCCCCGCCAGGCCGGAATTTTGGCGCGCGCAGCGGCGACGTGTTCAAGATCGAGGTCGGCCACGATGAGCCCCGGCTCATCGTGATCGAGTGCAGCGAGCACCTTTCCCCACGGATCGACGATCATCGAATGGCCCCAAGTGGCGCGGCCGTCCTCGTGACGTCCACCCTGCGCCGGGGCGATCACGAAGGCGCCAGTTTCGATTGCGCGTGCGCGCAGCAGTGTTTCCCAATGCGCTTGCCCGGTCGGGACCGTGAACGCCGAAGGCGCGGCGATGATTTCGGCGCCTGCTTGCGCCAAAGCGGCGTAGAGCGGCGCAAAGCGGATATCATAACAGATGGTGAGGCCGATCTTGGCGCTCATCGGCCCATCGGCCAGCACCGCCTTGGCGCCGCCGTCAACCGTTTCGCTCTCGCGATACGTCTCGGCGCCGCCCAGCGTCACATCGAAGAGATTGATCTTATCGTAGCGCGCCGCGATTTTGCCGTCGGGGTTGTACAGGAACGAACGGTTGAACACCTTGCCCGCGCCGGTGGCGATGGCCGCGGAGCCAAGCAGCAGCCACACGCCCAATTCCTGCGCCGTGCGAGCCCACGCTTTCAGTTCTGCGTCGCCTTCCTCGGGACCCACCGCGGCGAGCGTGCGGTCACGGTCCCGGTCGAGCCGCAGCGTATTTTCCGGCGTGGCGATCAGGCGCGCGCCGGCTGTCGCCGCCTCGCGCAGGAATGGCATCGCTTGCGCACGGTTCGCCGCCGGCTCGATGCCGGATCGCAACTGAATCGCCGCCACCCGCAATTTGCGCGTCATGGTCCCGCCAACAATGGATCGAGCGCGCCGCGTTGTTCGAGCGCATGCAGATCGTCGCAGCCGCCGACATGCGTGTCGCCCACGAAAATCTGCGGGAACGTCCAACGGCCGGAGCGCTGGATCATCTCTTGGCGCTTTTCAGCGGCGCCAGCATCGACCTCAGTGACCTGGGCGCCCTTGCGCTCCAACAGCGCCAACGCCCGCATGCAATAGGGGCAAAAGGCGCGCGTATAGACCGTAACAGGCTTCATCCGACTCAACCTCACCTCAGATAAGGATATCAGTCGGGCGGACAACGCGCGCCAATGTCACTGCATGCACTTCTGCTGCCCCAGCTTTGCGCAGCGCACGGGCGCACGCCTCTAGAGTCGCCCCGGTGGTGAATACGTCATCGACCACCAGCACCACTTTGCCCTTGAACGCGGCGGACGCCTTGATGGCGCCGCCGACGTTTCGCTGCCGTTCCGATGCGGAAAGTCCGGCCTGGCTCTTGCGGCGCTTGATCCGGGTGAGCGCGCCCGGCTTCCATGGCTTACCGGCCGTGCGCGCCAGCGCCTGCGCCAACCACGCGGCCTGGTTGAAACTGCGGACCGCCAACCGGGTCCAGTGCATGGGCGCGGGGGCGATGAAGTCGGCGCGGATTGCCGCCTCGCCCGCGGCGGCGGCCATCCAGCGGGCAAAGACCGGAAGCCCGTCGCGCCGGCCGCCCCGCTTCAGGTCCAGCACCAGACGGCGCGCATGATCGTCGTAAACAAGCGCGGCGCGGGCCGTGTCGTAGGCGGGCTTGTCCGCGCCGCAGGCGGCGCAAAGATCCGCGGCGCCGGCATAATCGGGAAGCGGGAAGCCGCAGCAGGCGCAGATCGGCGCCCCGAGGAACTTGAGCTCCCCCCAGAGCGCCGGCTCGATCACGCCTGGACGGTCGACGATTTCTTCCGAGAGAAGCGAACGCGGCGGCCAGATCAGATCCGACAGGCGCGAAACGGCGCCGCGTTTCCTGAAAGCCCCGCCTGCGCGATAGGATTGAACCATGGCCGCCCCGCCCGAACCCAATTTCCCATTCGAGCCACGGCTAGTGCGCCAGCGCAAGCGGCGCGCGAGGGCGGGCTTCGCGGAAGCCGCTTTCCTGCACGCGCGCGCTGCTGCCGATCTGGCCGACAGGCTGGAGGCGATCCCGAGGCGTTTTGAGCATGCCCTGGCGCTCGGCGGCGGCGGGCTCTTTTCTGCGGAGTTGAGTTCGCGCCCCGAACTCGCGGCTCGGATCGGCGCTGTGATCGAAGCCGATGTGGCCAGCGGAGACGTTGAGCTTGATCCCGAACGGCTGCCCTTCGCGCCGGAAAGCTTCGATCTCATCGTCTCACCGCTGGCGCTGCACTGGGCCAACGATCTGCCCGGCGCTTTTATTCAATTCCGCCAGGCGTTGAAACCGGACGGCCTGCTGCTCGCGTCGATGTTCGGCGGCGATACGCTGACTGAGTTGCGACTTGCGCTGATTCAGGCGGAGTCTGAATTGATCGGCGGCGCCGGCCCGCGCGTTGCGCCGTTCGCGGCGCTGCAGGATGTCGCGGGCTTGTTGCAACGCGCGGGGTTCGCCTTGCCGGCCGCCGACCGCGACGTGGTGACGGTGCGCTATGGCGAGCCAATGCGCTTATTGTCCGATCTGCGCGCCATGGGCGAAACAGCGGCGCTCCGACGGCGCAGTCCACACGGGCTCAGCCGGCGCATTCTTGCGCGTGCGTTCGAAATCTACCGCGAGCGCTTCAGCGACGCGGAAGGCCGCGTGCGCGCGACGTTCGAGATACTCACCGCCACTGGCTGGGCGCCGCATGAAAGCCAGCAGAAACCGCTTAAGCCCGGCAGCGCCAAGACACGTCTCGCCGATGCGCTAGGCGCCAAGGAGCAATCAGCGGGCGAAAAACCGGACGGAGGCTAAGCGCGCGGCGGCCGCGTCATGGTCCAGAAGTGCAGACCCGGCAGTTCGAACTCGCCTGTCACTACAAAGCCATGCCGTTGGTAGAGCGCGACGTTGCGGGGCGTTGATGTCTCAAGATATGCGATGCGGCCTTGTGCATCGCACGGTTCGAGCGTGGCTTTCAGCAGCGCCGAGCCTACACCGCGCCCCTGCGCACGCGGCGAGACGCCGAGAAACACGAGGTGCGCGTGGGGCGCCTGCGGGTGGTAGCTGGAAAGTTTGCCGCCTAGCACACGTCCGCGCTCCATGCCGTGAGCGCCCGCGATCCGAAACATCAAAGGCAACATCATCAGCTGCTGCAGCGGGGTGTGATCAAATGGCTTTGCGCCGGGCTCGAGCCAGATCGCGGCGGCTTGCATTTCTCCCGCAGCTTCAGCGACCCAGAGGCGCCGTTCCGGATGGATCGCGTCGCGCACGGCGGCGTTGAAGAAACGCCGGCGCGCGCTTTGCTTGGCCGCGCCTTGGCGCAGCCAATAATTCAGCCCGTCTTCGTCCACGAACGCATCGCTGAGAACGGCGGCGACGGCGTTGGTCTCATCCGCCCGCGCAGGGCGCACCAGCGGCGGGCCGCTCATATTTTTTCGGAGATGCGGATCGCCGCGCGGCAGCCGAGTTTGATGACGGCCGAAAGTAGCGGATAGGCCAGCGCATCGCGCGCGCCCTGTTCGATGGCGGTTTCGCGGTGGGCCAGCTCCTCTTGTCGGAAGCGATCGACCACGTCCTTCAGTTCGGTATCGAGGCCCTGCAGCGCCGCGCTCTGTTGCGCATAATGTTCCTCGATCACATCCTCTACGGCTTCCGTGCAAGCGTGCGCCGCCTTCTCTCCCATAAGCGCAGTGACCGCGCCGAGGCCGAACCCGGCGACACGCCAGACCGGCGCCATCAGCGTCGGGCGCACGCCGCGTTCGGCGATCAAGCGGTCGAACGTCCGCAGATGCTCCTGCTCGCCCGCTTCCATGTCAGCGATGATGCGCGCGGTGTGCGACTTGCTCTCGCTGCGGCCGAACACGGCCTGCTGGCCACGATAAATTTGCACGGCGCCATACTCGCCGGCATGATCGACGCGGATCATCTCCGCGAGCCGGCGCTCGCGCGCGCCCTCACCTGGCATAGGCGGCGATGGCCTCATGATTTGCGCTCCGGAAGTAGGGCGACGGCGAAGCTGGCGAGCGCCAGCAGCAGTGAGATAATCGCGTTGTAACCGGCCATGGAGATTCCAAACATCTGCCAGGCGATTTTATCGCAGGCCGGCGCCGTCACCGCGCCGTCGAACTCCATTGGGCGAATGTCGTCCAGGTCGATGCGGGCGTCGCAATAGGCGACCACCCAATGCTGTTCGACGGCGACGTGGTAGAACGCTTGCGCGGCGCTGCCGAGCAGAATGAGCCCAACAAGCGCGGCGCCAATGCGCGCGGTGCGCGGGCTCATGCGTACCGCGAAGAAGGCGATCAAACCCAAGGCTGCTACAGCCCAATGCCAATTGCGCTGATCGAGGCAGATCGGACATGGCTGCAGGCCGCCGAAACGCTGGAATGAATGTGCGGCGGCCAACATCGCCCCGGACGCCAGCGCCATCAGCAACGGCCAGATAGGGCGTAAGCGCGAAAGCAAGCTCATGTCGCCATCCTAGGCCAATATCGGACCAGCATACACCGGCGCCGGCGCGGCGCCCCGCCGCATGCTCAGCCGCCAAACAGGCCAGCAAGCCACGGCGCATGCTGGCTCAACAGGTCGACTGCAAACCCCGCGCCCATGATCAAGCCCGTGACGAGGATGGTGAGCAGCGACAGCCAAGCCAGCGCGACGGCGCCTCCCAAGACGACGAAAACGCCGTCGCGTTGGATAAGACCTACCGAAAGCAGCGTCAGCGCCACGGACGGAATGGTGTTGGTGATGGGCAGCATCACCGTGACCGACGCGAGCGCCATGATGAGCCCCGCGATCCTTTCGCCAAGCCCCGCGGCGAAAAAACGCAAACGTGGGCGGGCGAACGTTTCGGTCCAGCGCAGGCGCTTTTCGGCGAAACCGGCAATTGAGCTGATCCAGCTCTTTTTCACCGGCATCCGCATGAACCAGCCGGGCAACCAAGGCTCGGAGCGGCCGATCAGCACCTGAACAGACAGAAGGAAGATCGGAATCGCGATAATCTGTGCGCCGGGCAGCCCCGGCACCAGACACGGCAGCGCAAACAGCAGGATCAACAGCCCGAAAGCGCGTTCGTCGAGCTGATCGACGATCTGGCTGACCGTCAGCCCCTCTTCTCCCGCCGCGCCGTCGATCTTTTGCAGCACGCGAATAAAGCTATGGCTGAGCTCGTCGTGAACAGTATCGGCGGACATGCAAACCTTTTGGCGGAGACTTCCGCCACGCCGCTAGCATGGTTCACAAGCGCCGTCAGCGAGGGAAAGGTTGGCCCGCCATCCGAAGCCACGCCGATGGGATAAACAGTCCGCCTTCGCCAAGGCTACGGCGGACACCCTACGCTCCGCTCCGCATAGCGTAGGATGGTGCCCCAGGCCCGACTCGAACGGGCACGTCCTTGCGAACGGCAGATTTTGAGTCTGCTGCGTCTACCGATTCCGCCACTGGGGCTTCCAAAGGCGAGGCCGTGAGGTATGAGGCGACGAAGCCGGTGTCAAATCCGGTAGCGGGGGAAAGCGAATGAGCGAAGGCGCGGCGATTGCCGGCGAGGAGACCGGTTTTGGCCGCGCCGGCCGGTGGGTCGGGCTGATTTTGGGGCCGGCGCTGGCGCTCAGCCTGCAGCTGATCTCGCCGCCGGACGGGCTTTCGGTGGAAGCGTGGCGCGTGGTCTCGCTGGCTGCGCTGATGGTGACGTTTTGGGTCACCGAGGCGATCCCGATCTCGGCCACCGCGCTGCTGCCGCTCGCGGCGCTGCCCCTGATTGGCGCGGCCAGCATAGGTGAAGCTGCCGCGCCCTACGCCGATCCGATTGTCTTTCTCTTTATCGGCGGCTTCATCCTCGCGGCCTGCGTCGAGCGCTGGCATCTGCACGAGCGCATTGCGCTTTCAATCGCCTCGCTCGCTGGCGGGCGCCCTGTTGCATTGGTCGGCGGCTTCATGATCGCCTCGTTGCTGATCTCGATGTGGATTTCTAACACCGCGACCACCTTGATGCTCGCGCCCATCGCCATTGGCGCGGCGCGGGCGCTCTCTGTGGACGGCAAGGTGGACCTCGCACTCGGCGGCGCGCTGACTTTGGGCGTGGCGCATGCGGCGACCATCGGCGGCATCGGAACGCCAGTCGGCTCGCCCACCAATCTTATCGCCATGGCCTTCTTCGAGCGCGCCGGCGAGCCTATGGCGTTTATCGATTGGATGGCGCGCGCCATTCCGATCATGCTGCTGATGCTGCCGCTGGCGTGGCTGTTGCTCAGCTGGCCGCTCTTTGGCCGCAAGGCGCATGCCCGCTTCGATGCGATTGGCGAGGTCGTGCGCGCGGCTCTGTCGAAGCTCGGCCCCATCACAGCGCCGGAGATCCGCATTGGCGTCGTCTTCGCGCTTGTGGCGCTCGCGTGGATGACGCGCACGGAGCTGGTGAAACTGCCGGGGCTCACAGCGCTGACCGACACCGGCATCGCCATCATCGGCGCCTTAGCGCTCTTCTTCATCCCGTCCGGCCGTGCTGGCGGCGAGAAACTAATCGATTGGCGCACGGCGGAGCGCATCCCCTGGGGCATCGCGGTGCTGTTCGGCGGCGGCCTCTCACTCGCCGCGGCGATGGAAGGCACCGGTCTTGCCGCATGGATCGGCGACTACATTGCGAACTTAGACGGCGTCTCCGCTTTGGGTCTCGTCGCTGTGTTAGTGGTCGCGACCATCCTGGTTTCAGAATTGGCCAGCAATGTCGCAACCCTCACCAGCATGCTGCCCGTCGTGGCCGCCGTCGCGCTCGCGACGGATACGCCGCTGCAGCAGCTGGCGTTCCCCGTCGCCATCGCCGCAAGCTTCGCCTTCATGTTGCCGGTGGCCACGGCGCCCAACGCCATCGCGTATTCGTCTGGCCTGGTGACGCTGAAACGCATGTTGAGCGTCGGTCTTGGGCTCAATTTGGCGGCGATCGTCCTGATCATAGCCTTCAGCGCAGGTTGAGGCATGGCCCAGCCGCGCCAACGCGCTAGGTGAGTGAGCTATGGCGACCAAACGCACGCAAGCAGAAGCCGAAGCCGCGATCCGAGTCCTGATCGAATGGGCAGGTGACGATCCTGACCGCGAAGGGCTGCTGGAGACCCCAGCCCGCGTCGCGCGCGCTTATCGCGAGCTGTTCGCCGGCTATGACGAGGACCCGCGCGCCTACCTTGAGCGCACGTTCGAGGAAGTCGGCGGCTACGACGAATTGATCGTGCTGCGCGATATCCGCGTCGTCAGCTTCTGCGAGCATCACATGCTGCCCTTCACTGGGCGGGCCCATGTGGGCTACCTGCCGAACCATCGCGTCGTCGGCATCTCCAAGCTGTCGCGTGTCGTCAACGCGTTCGCGCGGCGGCTGCAGATACAGGAGAAACTCACCGCCGAGATCGCCGAGGCGATCCAGGACATTCTGAAGCCGCAGGGGGTCGGGGTCATGATCGAGTCCGAACATTCGTGCATGAGCATGCGCGGCGTGAACACGCCGGGCTCCAAGCTGGTCACCTCACGGCTCATGGGCGTGCTGCGCGACGATCCGCG
Source organism: Hyphomonadaceae bacterium (assembly GCA_014378995.1). Lineage (GTDB taxonomy): Bacteria > Pseudomonadota > Alphaproteobacteria > Caulobacterales > Aquidulcibacteraceae > Vitreimonas. Next base: position 1,834 of record JACMMP010000216.1, on the reverse strand, counting down.
CACGCGGGAGGAATTTTTGCGCCTGGCGCGCGGGGATTAAGCGCGCATCGTCTCCACACGATCCCAGAACGCGCGCGGCAAATCGAGTCCGCTGAAGCGCTTCAGCTCCTGCACCAAGGTCGGCGAGGTGACGTTGATCTCGATCAGCTTGCCGGCGATGACGTCGAGGCCGGCAAAGAGAATGCCTTCCCGCTTCAGCAACGGCGCCACGGCGGCGGCGATGCGCCGATCGTCGTCATCGACCTCGGCGCCCTCGGCGATGCCGCCGGCGTGCAGATTGGCGCGGAAGTCGCCGCCCTGCGGCATGCGGCGTACTGCCCCGAACGGCTCGCCATCCAGCACGAACAGGCGTTTGTCGCCGCCGCTGACGGCGGGCAGGAATTCTTGCGCCAGGATCGGCTCGCGCCCCGCGGCTTTTATGAATGCGCCAGCTTTGCCGCGGAAATCGGCATCGCTCGCCTTCAGCTTGATCACGCCCTCGCCGCCCATCAGGTAGAGCACTTTCAGCACCACCTGCTCGTAACGTTTAGCGAAGGTTTCGAGCGCATCGAGATCGCTGCCGACCCAGGTTGTGGGCGTGATTTCCGGAAAGCGCAGGATCGACATCTTCTCGGAAATGTTGCGCACGCCGAGCGGCGGGTTAAGCACCAGCGCTTTGCTGAGCTCGAGCAAATACGTGTTGGTGACGTAACCCATGTCGAAGGGCGGATCCTGGCGCACGAGGATGACATCGAAATCATCGAGCGGGCGGATCGTGTCGGCGCCGTTCTCGAAATGCTTGGCGTCGTTGAGTTCGACACGCACGGCGCGCGTGCGCGCTTTCACTACGCCGGAATCGTAGAACACCTCCTTCGGCGTAAACCAGAACACCTCATGGCCGCGCCGTTGGGCTTCGATCATCAACGCCAGCGAAGTGTCGCGCTGGACCACCATGGTCTGGATCGGGTCCATCTGGACGGCGATGCGTAGCGACTTCATCCTGACCCCAAGCGGTTGATCGGTGTGTGCCACGTGGGCCTTCGGCGCGCGCAGCGCAAGCCGATCTTACCCCGCCCGCGCCGCTTTGCCGCCGACGCGCGCGCCGCGGAGTTGTTCGGCGATCAGGAACGCCAAGTCGAGCGCTTGCTGGCCGTTGAGGCGCGGGTCGCAGTGGGTGTGATAGCGGCTGGAGAGCTCTTCCTCTTTCAGCGCCGCGGCGCCGCCGAGGCATTCGGTCACTTGCTGGCCGGTCATCTCGACATGGACGCCGCCGGGATAGGCGCCTTCCGCAGGAAGGATATCGGTGAAGGCGCGGACTTCAGCTAGAATCCGGTCGAACGGCCGGGTCTTGAAGCCGCTTTCCGTCTTCAGCGTGTTGCCGTGCATCGGGTCGCATGACCACACGACCGCCCGGCCCTCTTTCGTCACGGCGCGCGCGAGCTTCGGCAAACCAGCCTCGACCTTGTCGGCGCCGAAGCGCGCGATCAGTGTGAGGCGGCCAGGCTCGTTGTGCGGATTGAGGATGTCGATCAGGCGGAGCAATTCGTCGGGATCGAGCGAGGGGCCGCACTTTAAGCCGATCGGGTTCTTGATGCCGCGCGCGAACTCGATGTGGGCGCCATCGGGTTGGCGGGTGCGGTCGCCGATCCAAACGAAGTGAGCGCTGGTGTCGTACCAATCGCCGGTCGTGGAATCGATCCGCGTCATCGCCTCTTCGAAGCCGAGCAGCAGCGCCTCGTGGCTGGTGTAGACATCCACCTGCTTCATCCGCGGCACGCTCTCAGGCGTGATGCCGCAGGCTTCCATAAAGTCGATGGCTTCGGAGATGCGGTCGGCGATTTCGCGATAGCGCTTG
>JACMMP010000024.1 GCA_014378995.1 Hyphomonadaceae bacterium | reverse complement strand
GAGGCGCTCGCCATTCGCCATATCTACGCTGGTGGCGCGGCCCTGATCGACGTTGATCTTCACGACCTTGGAGCCGGTGCGGATGTTGGCGCCGCGATCAGTCGCCGCTTTGCGCAGCGCTTCGGCGAGACCGCCAAGGCCGCCTTCGGGATAGCCGCTGATGGCGCCGCGGCCGCGCGAGGCGCGTTCCAGCAGCAGCGGGAAGGCCGTCATCGGCGCGTAGGCGCCGGCGGGCGAGCCGGCGAGCGCTTCGATGGCAAACAACGCTTTCAGCGTTGGATGCTCGAAGGAGTCGTCGAGCAGATCGCCGATGCTCATCGCGGCGACGCGCATCAGATCCTGCGACTGGCGCGGCTTCAGCGTGGCGGCGATCTTTTCGAGCGCGCCGAGTTGGGTGGCGGGCGCGGCGCCGGCTTGCGCGGGCGGGGTGCTTTCAAAGAGCGGGCGGAGCGCGGTGGCGTGCGCGTTCAGGCGGTCCATGAAGCGCTGGTAGTTCGCCGCGTCGTTGTTGGAGACGATCGCGAGGGCTTGCGCGTCGTGCTTGGGCTCGCCCGTCAAGACGAGGTTGCGGCCGTCGGGATCGAGCACGACGGTGGGGAGCTTGTGGGGCGAGAGCTTGAAGCCGTGGCGCGAAAGGCGGAGCTCTTTCACGACCTCGGCGCTGAAGCCGTGCAACAGATGCGCCGTCAGCGGGCCTTTGAAGCCTTCGAGCACCTGGCCGGTGCCCGCCATGCCGCCCAGATCGTTGCGCGCTTCGAGAACGACGACGCGCCGCTTGCCGGCCGCCAGATAGGCGGCGCAGACGAGCGCGTTGTGACCGCCGCCGATGATGATGACGTCCGGCGGTCCGTCGATGGCGCGCCGGTCAGCCACGCGTGCCTCCCGGCTTGCCGAGCTTCGTCAGCAAGGTGCGCGCGGCGTTGGCGCCGTTTTGGCCAGGCATCATGCCGCCGGGGTGAACGCTGCCACCGCAGAGGTAGAGGCCTTCGGCGGGCATCGCGTATTCGGAGACTTCCGGCAGCGGGCGATTCCAGAGCAGCTGCGAGGGGATGTAAGCGCCGCCCATCAGGTCGCCGCCGGAGAGGCGATACTCGGTCTCGAAATCCTGCGGCGAGGCGAGGCGCGCGGAGGTGACCTTGGCGGCGAGGCCGGGCGCGGCCTCCTCCAGCATGTGCAGCACGCCGCCGATCAGCTCTTCCTGGCGGCCAGTCGTCCAGCCGCCGTTGGGCTGATAGGGCACGCCGTGGACGAGTACGCTGACGAGGTTGCGCTTGTTGGCGGCGCCGGCGACGCGGATGTCGAGCCAGGGGCGCACCGGCACCATGCCCTCGCGCGCTTCGCGCAGCTGGGTGGCGATCGTGTTCATGCCCGGACTGATCATGATCTGGCCGCCCAGGAAGTCGCGCGGCATGTCGGTGAACGACGGCTGGCCTTCGAGGGCGAGCGCCACCTTGGCGATGTGACCGCGGGTGCGATAGCGGCGCACACCTTCGGCGAGCGGCGGGGGCAGCGAAGCGGCGTCGAGCAGTGTCAGGAAGGTGCGGCGCAGGTCGAGCGAAGAGAAGACATAGCGCGAGTGGATTGTGTCGCCGGTCGTCAGCGCGACGCCGCGCACGCGTCCGCCGCGCACGACGATCGTCAGCGCATCACGGCCGGTCAGCAGTTCACCGCCGCCGCCGGCAAACGCCTGCAGCAGCGCGTCGATGAGCGCTTTGGCGCCGCCTTCGGGCTTCAAGCCTTGACCGAGCAGTCGGCGGCGCGCGGTCGCGAAGGCGAGCAGGAAGGCGGTGCCGCGTTCGTTCGGCGACAAGCCCGTCAGTGCCAATGCTTCGAGCGCGAGATGCTCGCGCAGCGTCGGCGATTCCAGACGCTGCTCGAGGTAGTCGCTGGCCGAGGCGGCCAGACTGTCGATGAGATCGATGCCACCGCCGGTGCGGAGCAAGCGCAGCGCCGCGCCTTTGTTCGAGAAGGGATGAACCGGCGCTTCGGAGAGCGCGGGGCGAAGGATCTGCGCCAGGCGCTCGAACTCGGCGAGCATGGCGGCGAGCGCCTCGCCGTCGCGCTTGGAGCCTTCGGTGACGGCGTGGAGCGTCGCGTCGATGTCGTTGGGCGCGAGAAACATGCCGGCCGGCGTGATCGAGACGCTGCCCGGCGAGCGCACGAACGACAGTCCGTAGCGGCTGAGCCCGAGCTGCGCGGAGACGTCGGCGGGGAAAGATTCAATGTCGTGGCGGAGCGCCGGCGCGCGGACTTCGGGAACGACGTCGCCATCGCGGAAGGTGCCGCCGAGCATCTCGCTGCGCTCGATGATCGCGCATTTGAGCCCCGCCTGCGCGAGGAACGCGCCGGCGACTAATCCGTCCAGACTGGCTCCGAGAATGAGCGCGTCGAAACTCGCCATGACGCGCTTACCCTTCCCACGACCCGTATAGTGGCTGTCCCATTATGGGCCGTAAGACGGTTGAGGACATACGCCACGATTGCGCCCCAGCGAATTTCCTAGAGAACGGACCCCGCGGAAGCAAGAAAAGCCTTGTGTTAACCATACCTAGGGAGGGTTGCAGATCGCTGAACGAAAAACGCCGCCGGAGGGCTCCGGCGGCGTTTATTCTTGAACCGAACTGGTCGCGGTTAGAGCACGCCGCGCTTGTGATCGCCGATCACCATGCGCTTTGGCTTGAACGCCTTCTCCAGCACCGGAATGGCTCTGTTGGGTTCTGCGTCGCCGCACATAAAAATGTCGAACGCCGCAAATCCCCTCTCGGGCCATGTGTGCACGCTGATGTGGCTCTCAGCCAAGACAGCCACGCCAGAAACACCGCCGTTCGGCGAAAACTTATGAAGGTGGATATGGAGCAGAGTTGCTCCTGCCGCCTGCACCGCATCGACGATTGCCCGTTCCATATATTCGGGATCCTCGAGGTTTTCGGCCTCCCACAGGTCAAGTATCAGATGGCTACCCGCATAAGTTAGGCCATGACGGGTAATCCAATAGTCTTTTTGTTCCGCTTCCCCCTGGGGATTAAGAACCGGGTCAGTCCTCTTCGTGGGGTTTGTCGCCGCCACTCTGATCGCCGCCACCTTCCGATTTGGCTGGGCCATTTGCCCCTCCTCCAGTCAGATAGTGTTGCGTGAACCACCCGGCGCCCTCGCGCCGACTTTTGCCGTCGACCTCCTTGTCGAAGCATTAGGTGAGCGGGGGAATATAGGTACGAATCCTTGACACGCAACAAATATTGGACGGCGTGGCAAATTTTCGCGGGCGCGATTCCAAACTGTCACGCGCGAGACGCGCGATTGTGACAGCCATCGCAGCTGAGAAAGATGTTTACAGCGCGTTCACCCAGCCGTATCTGCGCGCTTCCCACGTCTCTCCTTCTTTCTCTCTTAACGCTTCGAGCGAGGCAGCGATGGCCAAAACCTTCACGGAGAAGCTCCACAAGGGTTACGCGCAGACGATGACGCTGCGCGGCAAGCTGCTCGCCGACGAGAAGAGCCAGTTTCAGTCGGTGAAGATGTTCGACAGCGAGCGCAATGGCCGCGTTTTGGTGCTCGACGACATCGTCCAGCTGACGACGCGCGACGAGTGCGCGTACTCGGAAATGCTCACGCATCTGCCGATTTTCGAGCACGGGAACGTCAAGCGGGTGATGATCGTGGGCGGCGGCGACATCGCCATCGCCGAGGAGGCGCTCAAGCATAAGGATGTCGAAGCCGTCGACATGGTGGAGATCGATCCGGTGGTGATCGAGCTCTCCAAACAGCATCTCCAAGAGGTGAACGGCCCGGCGCTGAAGGACAAGCGCCTCAAGATCCACGTCGAGGATGCGTTCAAGTTTTTGGGCCGCAAGTCGGCCAAGCAGCGCTACGACCTGATCATCGCCGACCGCCCGGACCCCGTCGGGCCGGCGATGGTGCTGTTCGGCGACACCTTCTACACGCGCGTGCGCGACGCGTTGGCGCCGGGCGGCTTTGCCTGCATGCAGAACGGCGTGCCGTTCTACCAGCCGGACGAGATGACCGACACGCTGCGCCAGATGGGCGCCAGCTTTAAGCATCACGGCGTCTATCTGACGGTCGTGCCGACCTATATCGGCGGCTATATGGCGCTGACTTGGGCATCCAACGACGCGCAGCTGGGCGTCGCCAGCCGCTTTAAGGATGTCGCCAAGCGCTTCAAGGCGGCCAAGATCAAAACCGACTACTACACGCCGGACATGCACGCTGCCGCTTACGCGCTGCCGCCGTGGATTCAGCGCCTGATCCCCTCTGGTCGCTGACATAAGCGTTGCGGGTGGCAGGGTCTTCCGCAAGACTCCGCTTCTGGGGATTCCGTCGCGGCATCCCTGTGGTGCGGTGAGCGAGGGCGGGTTTTGTCAAACACTGCTGTAGCGCGGGCGGCCGGCTCCGACACGCGTATCTGGGACCGGCTCACCTCTCTCTTCGTCAAATCGGAGACAGCGCGCGGTTACGCGCTGCTCTCGCCGGCGCTGATCATCATGATGCTGGCGCTGGCGGCGCCGCTGTTTCTGCTGATCATCTACAGTTTCTGGACGCAGGTCGGCATCGAGCTCGACACGACGCTGACGCTCGACCGCTACCGCGAGATTTTCGCGGGAGAGTCCGCCGCGAATTATCGCGCGCTGTTCATCCGCACGCTGTGGATCAGCGGCACGGTCACGCTGGTCACGGTGCTGATCGCCTATCCGATGGCTTACTACGTGGCGTTCCACGTGACGAAGTACAAATTCGTCTGGCTGGTGCTGCTGACGATCCCGTTCTGGACAAGCTATCTACTGCGCGTCTTTGCCTGGAAGATCATCCTTGGCTATAACGGCGTGATCAATTCGAGCCTCATGCAGCTGGGGATCATCTCCACGCCGCTCGAATTCCTGCTCTACAACCCGGTCGCTGTCGTCATCACCCTGGCGCACGCCTATGCGGCGTTCGCGATCCTGCCGATCTATGTCTCGCTGGAGAAGATCGACCGCTCGGTGCTGGAAGCGGCGAGCGATCTGGGCGATGCGCCTTGGACGCGCTTCTGGCGCATCACCCTGCCCCTCTCATTCCCGGGCGTCGTTGCGGCGGCGGTCGTTATCTTCGTGCCGACGACGGGCGATTTCGTGACGCCGGCGCTGGTGGGCGGGACGTCGAGCGTGATGATCGCCAACGTCATCCAGCTGCAGTTCGGCAAGATCAACGACTGGCCGATGGGCGCTGCGCTCGCGCTGTCGAGCATCGCCTTTGTCGCCATCACGGTCGTCTTCACGATCGGCGCCTTGCGCGCCGCGGTGGGGAGAATTCGATGAGCAAAGCCGCCGCCGAGACCACCGCCAAACGGCGCCGCAATCGCGGCGTTGCCGTGCTCGCGACCTATGCGGTGCTCTATCTCGCGTTTCTCTACATCCCGGTCCTCTTCCTGCCGCTGTTCTCGTTCAACGACTCCGTCTTCG
>JACMMP010000215.1 GCA_014378995.1 Hyphomonadaceae bacterium | reverse complement strand
GCGCGCGCCGGCGAGCGAACGCTTCGCGAAACATCGCCTTCTCGTGCACCGTCTCGGCGCGCGCGTTGATGTGCGGAACCTTCGGCATCTCCTTCGACCAGTACGGCACCAGGCCCCACCGCGCCATGACGAGCTCGCGCTCGCCGTCGCGCGGATCGACCCGGACGATCGGGATAGGATCGGTCGGGGCAACATTGTAGCGAGGCGGGTGGTTCGAATTCGGGAGGCGGCTGGTCCGGAACAGGAGCCGATACGCCTCCCGCGCAATCAAGTTGTCGAAGCGGCCGCACATCCGATTACATTCCAGCGGTGTTGGTGCGTAATCTTGAGGTGGCGTGAACGGAATATAGTTGTCATTTCGATTCACGCGCGGCCCGTTGAATCAGCTCGCCAACAATTGCCGGGTTGGACACATAGATCGCGTGACTGCCGGGCGCTTCGACCACGATCGATCCTGCGCGCGCTGCCATCATCCGCTGTGCGGATGGCGGTATCATCTTGTCATCGCCTGCCACCAGGTACCAACTTGGCTTCACCTTCCACGCCGGCTCGGTGACTGCCCCGGCGAGGGCCGCAACGCCCCAGGGAACCTGCGATGCCGCCATGAAGGCTGCTTTTTCCGCGTCGACATCCGCAGCGAACGACGCTGCGAACTTCGTCCGGTCGAGGAACAGGTAGCCGTCTTGCGGCGGCATAATCGGCGGCACCGGTGCGCCCGGTGGCGGATTGCTTATGAGCGATGAAACCGATTCGCCTTTGTCGGGAGCGAAGGCAGCGATATAGACGAGGCCTGTGACTCTTGGGTTGTTGCCCGCCTCTGTGACGACGACGCCGCCGTATGAATGACCGACCAAGATCACTGGGCCGTCTTGCGCGTCTACCATGCGCTTAGTGACGGCCACATCGTCCGCTAATGATGTCGTCGGATTCTGCACTATGCTGACGTTGCAGCCTGCTTTCTGCAGAATGCCGTAGACGCCCTCCCAGCCGGAACCATCTACGAAACCGCCGTGCACGAGCACAATGTTTTTGATCCCGGGCATCTTGATCCCTTTCCTTTAGTGACAAGGCTTATCGCGAACGCCAAACTCAGGCCAAGCCTGACCTGTCCACGCATCTTACGAAAGAGCTGGTCGCGTTACCGGCGTGAGAAGTCTTATCGCCGATCCTCGAAGGATTCCGGCCGCGCTACAGACGCCTACCGCCGCGCTAGTTGGCGGGAGCCAGTACGCCGCCGGAAGATCCTCCTGTGCCCCCGGAAGATCCTCCCGTAGAGGACCTGGTTGTCGGCGCGCTGCCCCCCGCGTCACAAAGCCTCTTACATTCGCGGACAACCACAGGGCCGCCGCCAGCGTTATCACAGTCCAGTTTGCATCGCGACCACTTGCCTGCGTTAAGTCCGCCGCCGGCGCTACTATTGTCGCGAGCGAGCGCCTGACCAGCTACGCTGAAAAGCACGCAGCCAAATGCAAGAGCGATGACGCTGCAATGTAGTTGTCGCATGTCTCGTCCCCTCCGCCTTCCCCATAGAAACGCAGCCATGGCACGAGCGCAATAGCCGTCGGCCTCCGACGAGGCGCGGCTGCGCTCGCTGAGACGGCGAGCGCCACGGCCGGCGCATGGCGAGCGGGGAGCGCTTCGATCAGAGCGCGCTCACAGCTGCGCACCGGACGCTGCGCCGTGGAGGAGCGTCCCGATCGCGCTCACCGGGGCGGCGCTCTCATTCTTCGGCGCGCTGCCCTGCGTCATGGTGTTCTCGCCGCCGAGCTGGGTGCACAAGGCTTGGCTGGCGGTCGCCGGCGCTTCCCGTATATTCATGGCGGTGACGCATCTGTTCTAACGTGGCTGAGCTTGTTAATGTCTCAGTTTGAATAGAGAAGCTGTCCCCCTGATCGCCTGCAAATAACCCTAGAAGTTTGGGATGCAGACCTTCGCCGCGACGCGCCGCAAATTCGTGCATTTTCATCAGTTCGAGCATGGGTCCGCTCCATCGCTTCACGCGATGCAGGGTCCGTGATCGACGGACGCTTAGCGACCCGTTTCTTGGCGCGAACAAATTTCAAACGATGAGACACTACCGAAACGCGAAAGCCCGCCCAGTAGGGGCGGGCTCTGCATTCACTTCTGTTCGACGCTCTTGGCCGCTGGCGATTTGTCAGAAGGCGTTTGGCTCTCAT
>JACMMP010000214.1 GCA_014378995.1 Hyphomonadaceae bacterium | reverse complement strand
GTCGGGACGGAAATAAGCGCGCGTATGCGGCTCACAGGTGAGCGCCGCCGCTTTCAGGCCGCTCGCTCCCGCACGCGCTACCGCGGCGGCAATGACGCGCCGGTGCCCGCGATGCACGCCGTCGAAATTGCCGAGCGCGATCGCCGCGCCGCGCGCGTCTTCCGGAATGGTGCTGGAGGGACCGAGAGTCGCCATGAAAGTTCACAGAGTCTTTCCGCGAAGACCTAATGCAGGGTTTTGCGTTGCCAAATGGTATCTCCGCGATCCGCGCCCAAGCGCGCGTTCATTCATACTTAAGCGCTGTTTTACCGAAAATTCTCAGCTCTTTGCTATCTGTGATCATGACAACACGGCGCAATAACAGCCGGTAACGTCTCGCCGCCGGGTCGACGCACCCCGATCCGGCGGCGGGCGTATCCGATAACAGCACCGTGCGGGTAGGCGGGAAGAGAGCGTGACATGGCTGTGTCTATGACAATGCCGATTTTGATCGTGGACGACTACAACACCATGATCAGGATTCTGCGCAACCTGCTCCGCCAGCTCGGTTTCTCGAACATCGACGAAGCCAATGACGGCGCCGCCGCGCTCGCCAAGATGCGGTCCAAGGACTACGCGCTCGTCATCTCCGACACCAGCATGGCGCCCATGAGCGGCGTGGAATTGCTGCAGCGCGTACGCGCCGACGCACGCATGAGCGCGACGCCGTTCCTGATGGTGGCCAACGACAATAGCGAAGGCCAGATCGCGGCGCGCCGCGCCGGCGGTTCCTCCTATATCGTGAAGCCGTTCAACGCGCAGTCGCTGAAGTCGAACCTGGTCTCGGTGATCGGCGCGTTCTAGGACGCCATCACGCCGCCGTCGATCACGAACGTCTGCCCGGTGGTGAAGCCGCCAGCTTTCGAGGCGAGAAAAACCGCCATGCCGGCGATTTCGTCCGGCTGACCGATGCGCTTCAGCGCCGAACGTTCGGTTGAGGCTTTCAAAATCGCCGGGTTCTCCCATAGCGCCTTGGCGAAATCCGTCTGCACCAAGCCCGGCGCAATCGTGTTCACGCGCACATTATCGGGCCCGAACTCGCAAGCGAGATTGCGCGCGAGCTGCATGTCCGCCGCCTTCGAGATGTCATAGGCGCCGATCACGGGCGAGCCTTTGAGACCGCCGATCGAGGAGATGATGATCACCGCGCCGTCCTTGCGCGCACGCATTTGCGGCGCGCACATGCCGATCAGCCAGTGATTTGAGATGATGTTGTTCTGCAAAATCTTTGTGAACTGATCGTCGCTGATCCCGCTCATCGGTCCGAAATAGGGATTGGACGCGGCGTTGCAGACGCAGATGTCGATGCCGCCATAAGCGCGGTTGGTTTCATCGACCAGGTTCTGCAACGCCTCTTTGGCGGCGATGTTTGCTGGCACGGCGATGGCGGCCTTGCGCCCGACCAGATCGTTGATCTCCGCCGCGGCCGCCTCGCAGGCGTCGGCCTTGCGCGAGGAAACGACGACATTGGCGCCATGCTCGGCCATGCGGCTTGCGATCGCCTTGCCGATGCCCCGCGACGAGCCGGTAATGATCGCGGTCTTGCCCGCGAGATCGAACAAATTGGCCATCGCGCCGCTCCCTGTTATGTGAGGCTCAATCTAGGCGCGGGCGCGCACGCCGGTCTAGGCTGACGTTGGTGGAGGCGGACATGAAGCGCTGGTTTTTGGCCTTGAGTGTGCTGGCGCTGGCCGCGTGCGAACGCGAAGCGCAAGTCGCGAACTCAGCCGCCGAGTGTCAATCGCTGCGCGACCGGGACGCCCGGATCGCCGCCTGCACCACCGCCGCTGAAGACGAGCAATATAGCGCCGATGTACGCGCCGAAGCTCTCGCCACCCGCGCAAGCTTGCGGGAGGAGGCTGGCGAGGTCACGCCGGCGCTGCGCGACTACGAAGCGGCGCAGCGGCTTGACGCCGATAATGTCGCCGCCTTGCTGGGCCGCGGACGCATCCTCCTCGCCAGCGGCCAGCTCGACGCCGCCGAGCCGCTCTTGGTTCGCGCCCAGTCCGACGGGCCGTCCGCCGATGCAAGCGAGATGCTCGGCCAGATCGCACTCCGGCGCAGCCAGTATCAAGCCGCGCTCGAACATTTCGACGCCGCTTTGGACGCTGGACGTTTCCCCGCTGCGATGGCGGGCCGCGCCCGCGCCAAACAGCGCACAGGCGATCTCGACGGCGCGACCGCCGATTACGACGCCGCGGTGCGAATGGATGGCGCGTTGGCCGAAGCGCGGGCCGGGCGATGCTGGCTCGATCTGAACCAGGACCGCAATCTGACGCGCGCGCGCTCCGACGCTGACGCCGCAATCGCAGCCGATCCGGCTAACGTCGAAGGGCAGCTCTGCCGCGGCGTCCTGCACTTGCGCGAAGGCGCGTGGGCCGACGCGCGCGCGTCGTTTGACGCTGTGCTGGCGATCGAGCCCGGCAATCCTACGGCCCTGTTCGGGCGCGGCGTCGCCCGCCGCCGCAGCGGCGACAATGCCGGGCGCGAAGACATGAACCTGGCGCGCGATTTCGACCGCCATATCGGCGCGACGTTCGACGACATGGGCGTAAACACGTTCTAAGCCAGTGCCGCCATGGCGTAGCGCGCGCTGACGTTCTCCGCGGCAAGGGCCGCCGCGACTTTCTCCGCATCCGCCTTGCCGTTGGACCAGAGCGCCTCGCCGTGCATGCCCGACGCGATGAAAAGGCAATCGAGCCCTTGCGCGTTTGCGCCGGCCACGTCGGTCGGGACGCCGTCGCCAATGCACAGGATGCGCGCGCGCTCGATTGCGTCGCCTCGGATTTCAGCCAGCTCGCGATACGCCAGATCATAGATTGGCGCGAACGGCTTGCCGGCCATGACGACGCGTCCGCCGATAGCTTCGTAGTCGCGCGCAATGGCGCCCGCGCACCAGATCAGGCGATCGCCCACGCGGACGACGATATCGGGGTTTGCGCAAATGAGTTCGAGATCGCGCGCCTTCGCCGCCTGCAACATCTCGGCATAGTCTTCGGGCGTTTCGTCTTCGCGGTCGAGCCCGGAGATGGCGATGAAGCGTGCGTCTCCGAGCTGCGCGCGTTCGAGGCCTAGCCCTTCCCACAAGGTGCGATCGTAATCGTCGGGACCGATCTTGAACATGGGGCCCGGCGCGCGGGCGGCGAGTTCGATACGAATGGCGTCGCCGGAGGTGACGATGGCGTCCCAGGCGTCGCGCGGCACGCCGGCGTGATCGAGCTGACGCGGAATGGGCCCGCGCGGCTTTGGCACGTTGGTGATGAGGATGACCGGCTTGCCGTTCGCGCGCACGCGCTGCAGCGCGCCATACGCCGCCTGGTGGGCGCGTTCGCCGTTATGGAGCACGCCCCAGACGTCGCACAGGAACGCGTCGTAGCGCTCGGCGATGTCGTCGAGCGACGAAATGATATGTGGCTGGGTCATAGGTGCGTGGCGATCTCGTTGGCGCAGGCATCGGCGTGCGCGGGGCCTGCATCGTAGGAGCAAACCAGCACCAGATCGGCGTGCGCCCGCTGCGGCGCCACGTGCGCGTCGTGCATCGGGCGGACGGTGGAGAAGAACTGCATCATCACCGAACGCGGGGTGCGGCCACGAGTTTCGGCGTCACGGATCATTCGCCGCGCCAATCGCACGGCTTCGTCAGCTTCGACATAAACTTTAAGATCGAACAGCATGCGCAGGTCCGGCGGCTCCAGCAGATGGAGGCCTTCGACGATGACGGTGTCGGCGTGTACGATACGCTCGACATCGGCGCGGCGGCGATGGGTCACGAGGTCATAGAGAGGCTTGTCGAACGCTTCGCCGCTCTTGGCGAGGGCGAGATGCGCACACAGCAGCGCATGCTCCTTCGCCTCGGGCGCATCGAAATTGTGCGTTGCCGGATCGAAGCCTGCGATGGCGGAGGCGCAGAGATAATAATCGTCTTCAGCAATCACCACCGTGCCAACGCCCAACCGCCGCGCCAAAGCGCGCGCGATGGTAGTCTTTCCAGCGCCAGAGCCGCCGGTGATGGCGATGATACGTGTCATGGGAGGCTTGGTGTGGGGTCCCAACGAAAAACACAACCGTCATCCCGGCCGACCGGAGGGAGAGCCGGGACCCAGGGCCAACAATGTGCGGGTTGCCCTGGGTTCCGGGTTCTCGCTTCGCGAGCCCCGGAATGACGGGGTGATTTTTTCCCTAGCTCACCCGCCCGCCATTCTTCAGGAAAAACTCCCGCGGCGGGGCGGTTTCTTCCATCAGGCTGTCCTTGATCGCGCGCGGCGCGCCGAACAGATGGCCCTGGCCGTAGGGCACATCGAGGTCGAGCACTTCGAGCACTGTGTCCTCGCTCTCGACGCGCTCGGCGATGAGGTCGATGCCGTAGCGCTGGAACACGGCTGAGATATCGGCGGCGGCGATTTCGCGGGTGATTGCCGAGCGTGGGCGTATGCCGCGCTTCAAGATTTGATCCGACAGCACCTGCACGGGCATTTTCACGTAGCGCACGCCTGAGCGCTCGAGGTCGGGCAAGTCAATCTCGGCATTGGTCACGCGGTCGATGGAGAAGCGAAATCCCAGATCGACGAGCTTGCCCATCGCCCGCGCCTCGACGGAGCTGCGCGCCTCATAAGCGATTTGTGGGATTTCGAAAATCAGGCTGCCGGCGAGGTCGCGGTTCTCGCGCATGAAATCGAGGAATTGCGGGAAGAAGCTGTCATCGGCCAGCGCCGCGGGGCTAATATTGCAGAAGATGCCGATGCGGCGATCCTGCTTCATCAGCTTGCGCACGATCTGCACGCAACGGAACAGCAGCACGTTGTCGATCGTGCCCATCAGCCCGGCCTGCTCGGCGGCGGGGATGAATTCCTGCGGCAGGATCATGCGCCCGTTCGCGTCCTTCAGCCGGGTGAAGCCTTCATAGAAAGCCGTCTTGCGCTGCGGCAGCTGCACGATTGGCTGTAAGTGCAGCTCGACGCGGTTTTCCAAAATTGCTTCGCGCACCAAATCCATCGGCCCGCGCGCCGCGCTTGGCGTAAGCGGCGTGATGTTGCCGGCGCTTTGAATCGATTGCAGCCGCGCATCCATCGCGGCGCCGAGCTTATCGACGATCTGGTCGATCAGCCGGAGTTCGATTTGCGCCGCCGGCTGCGGGGCTTCGAGTTGCGGCGCTTGCGGCGCGCCGAACGCGACTTGCGTTTCGATTTGGTCAAGCCGTGTCTGCACCGCGTCTATGTCGGCGCTGATTTCGCGATGGGCCGAGCGCAAGCGTTCCATGTCGCCCTTGATGCGCTTTTCCGTGCCGCCGATGCGGCCCGCAGCGGCGCTGGCGGAGATGCTCGCGTGCGTGACCGAGCACGCGCAAAAGAGAGCGATGCCGCCGAGGAACGAGCCGCCAATGTCCTGGCCGCCGACCTGATTGAGCGCCGCGCCAACCGTCAGCGAGATCATCGCGTAGGCGCCATAGAGCAGCACGTGAGTGATGATGGGCATTATTTGCCGTCCCGAATCTCTGAACCTCCATGGGACGAGGGCCGGGGTTGACGGAGCCTTAACCAAGCCAGGAACAAGGGGCTTGACGGGATTATTGTCCTGCGATAATTATTGCTGCCAGACGATAATTCATTATCGCTTTACTTGAGGAGCAGACGTATGGCACAGGCCGCAACCGCACCGCTCGATCGCGCCAAGGAGCTTGCCGGCGGAGCGGCGACCGTCGCGATCGTCGCCGCGGTGCTGATCGTGATTGGCGCCGTTGCGGGCGAGATCGATCCGATTATCGGCGTCTTCCGCAATCGCGAGGCGACACCGGACATGCAGGGCGTCGCCAATGTGGTGACCGCCGTCGGCGTGTTTTGGCTGATGGCGCTGCCGAGCTTCCTGCTGGCCGGCGCGCTGATAGATTTGAGCAAGGTGCTCGACGAATACGGCAAGGGCCAGTTCTTCACGCTGAAGGCCAGCGCTCACGTGCGCAAAGCCGGGGAAGGCGCGATCTGGGCGCTGGTGTTCAAGATCGTCGCGTCGCCGACGATCGTCAGCTGGATCACGCACGAGGGTCGCGGCTTCATCTGGCATATGGAGCCGTTCGACCTCGGCCTCGTCGCTTTCGCAGCGTTCGTCATGGTGCTCGGCCGCGTGCTGGAAGCTGCGGCGAAGATCAAGCAAGAGAACGACGAGATCGTGTGATGCGCATCGTCGTCACGCTCGACATCATGCTGGCGCGCCGCAAGATGAAGGCGAAGGATCTTGCAGAGCGCGTCGGGATTACGGAAGCGAACCTGTCGCTCTTGCGCACAGGCAAAGTGAAGGGCGTGCGTTTCGAGACGCTCGCGAAAATCTGCGAAGCGCTACAGTGCAAGCCGGCGGATTTGCTGGACGTTGAAGAAGGCGCGGCGGTTGGCGAAGGCGGCGATATCTAAACTTTGCTTCCCGGCCGAATGCCCCGCGAAAGTGGGGCGAAGAGCCGGGACCCATCGCTGCCCACGCTCGTGCGGTTGAACAATGGGTCCCGGATCGCACCCCCGCTTCCGCGGGGGCTGCGTCCGGGAAGCGGGCTCACTCGTTGACGAATAGGTACGCCGCCTGCATCAAATAAATCACCCCGATCGCCGTCACGAGCCACTTCGTCCACTTCATAAAATTCACATCGCTCATGCGGTTCAGCACTAGGCCGCCGAGCCAAGCGCCGATCATGGCGAGCGGAGCGGCGATGGCGAAGAACCACCAAGCCGGCATGCCGGTTTGCGCGGCGCCGATCAGCGGCACGCCGTAGAATGCCATTTTCACCGTGTGGCTGAACGCTTGCGTCGCCGCTTTGGTGGCGACGATTTGGTGGCGCGTCAGCGCCGTGCGCACGAAGAAGACATCGAGCAACGGTCCGGAGACGCCGGCGATGACGTTGAGGCCGGTCACGGTGAGGCCGCAGGCCACGGCGTGCGCCGGTTTGGCGGCGTCGAGGTTAAAGCGACCTTTGGGAATCCAGGCGAGCCCGGGCACGAGGCCGAGCAGCAGGAATACCCAAGCTTTTGTCGGCTCATACGTCACCAGCGCCAGGATGGCGGCGGCGATGGCGGAGCCTGCGCCATACATGACGATGATGCGCCAATTGATGTGCTGGCGGTGCAGCACGGCGCGCCAGCCGTTCGACACGAACTGCACCGCGCCGTGCGTCACCATGGCGGCGGAGACCGGCATGGCAAGCGTCAGCGCGCCCATCAGCATAAGCCCGCCGGCCATGCCGAAGACGCCGGAAATGGTCGCCGTCACCAGGACGACGATGAGAAGCATGAAAGATAATGCGAGCGATGACACGCGCGCCTCCTCTGTTGAGTGGGAGAGCGGCGCGGCGGGGAGCGCCCCGACAGCCGCAAAGCGGCGCTCGCGTCGGGGCGAATTGTAGACCGGTTCTGAACGTTTGCAAATGAGCGCTAACCGGCCCTTGCTGCGTGTGAGATCAGGCTTAGTCTTGCGTCAGAGGATCGAAATCTATGAGCGACGCTGTCGGCCCTGGCGATCTTGTTTTGTGCGTCAACGCTGCGCCGAACCACATGACCGGGGAGGCCGTGCCGCTGGTTGCGGGCGAAACTTATATGGTTGGGGCCGTGATGGAGTTCGCGTGCCCGTGCGGGCGCTCGGATGCATTGCTCGATATCGGCATCGACTTCGCCTGGTGTCAGTCACGCTTCCGGCTCTTGCCGAAGCCGAAGTTCAATGCTGTGCCGAAGAGTGCATCTGTGCCGACCGAGAAGGTGTGATTTCGACGATGTCTTACAATTGGAGTTTTCACTCTTTCGATTACGGCAAGTTAGAGCACGCGCTAGCTCATTCGAGAGAGAAGGTGGTGGACGCCGTCGTTAACGAGATGCGCGAGTTGGATTTCAAGCCGGACGTCATCGAGCGTTACGTCCGCGTCGGCAAGCGAGTGGTAGAGTCAGGATTTGCATATGACCGCCGGCCAAGCGGCGATCTCAAATTCATTGATCAGTTCGTGTTCGAGCTGTTTCATGTGTGCGCTTCGGAGATTGATAGCCAGCCGGAATCTCCGGAATTCCTATCGCCTAGGGTAACTGCCGAGTTGCCCAGCTATTTTCAGAAGCAGTTTTTCTGGAGCCGTCCAAAACCAATCCCCGCAGCCGACAGAGATTACATCTACCTGCCATTCTTCCACCATGCCGGACGTCGCTTAGGACAGCAGGTTCCATCGGCTTGCGAGTATATTGCGCTTGAATTGATAGAAACGCAGGCCTTGAAAGACGAGCTTGAGAAATTTCTCGCGAGCTCTGAAGGCGAACAGCTGGACGCTCTCTACCCCAATACTATTCGAAAGGATTTTTTGGGGCCGGTGCTGTCAGCGCTTGGCAAAGGTAAAGCCTTACTTGCGAAACTAAGTTGAATGTCGCGGCGAATTTTCCATGTCTGAGCCACACACCACCCGTCATCCCGGCCGGAGCGAAGCGGAGAGCCGGGACCTAGGCCGGCCGGGATGACAGTGTTTTTCTGGCGATCAGCAGATTTGCTAGCCCAGCGCCGCTAACCGCGCTTCAAGGCCATCGCGCACCTTTGGCCACTCATCGCGCACTACAGAAAACCAAGCCGTATCTCGCAGCGAGCCATCTGCGCGGCGCATGTGTTTGCGGTGGACGCCTTCGAACGTCGCGCCCATTTTCAGCATGGCGGCGCGCGATTGTGCGTTGAGCGCGTCGGTTTTGAGTTCGACGCGCTCGGCGCCTTGATCGAAGGCGTTGCCGATCAGCAGCAGCTTGCAGCTTGGGTTCACGAACGTCGCTTGCGCGGCGCGCACGTACCAGGTCGAGCCGATTTCGACGCCGGCATCGCGCGGGCGAATGTTGAGGTAGCAGGATTGGCCGACAATGCGCTCGTCGGCGAACACGGCGTGCGGGATCGAGCGGCCGGCGGCTTGGTCGGCGCGAAGGAGATCGAACCAGGCGCCGTAGCCGAGCCGCTCGACCGGGAACGGGATATGACGGAACAGCCCTGGCTCGGCGGCGGCGATCGCGCCTAGGGGCTCGCGATGCCGTTCCTCGAACGGCTCCAGCCGCACGCGGCCAAGCGTGAGTATCGTTGCGGCAAGGTCCATCGCGCGCATTGCTCCCGGTTCGCCCCGGCTTTAGCGTGCCGCCAAACACGCCGCTAGCGCCGTGGGAGGACCCCCATGAATTTCGACCATTCCCCAAACGCCCAAAACTGGATCAACAAGATCCAAGGCTTCATGGACGAGCACGTCTATGCGGCGGTGCCGACTTACGAGGCGCAGCAGAAGGAAGGCTCGCGCTGGAAGGTGCTGCCGGTGGTCGAGGAATTGAAGGCCAAGGCAAAAAAGCAGGGCCTGTGGAATTTCTTCATGCCGCCGTCGAGCGGCCATCCCAAAGTCGATGACACCTTCGAATTCGAGGGCGAGACGCTTACCAATCTGGAATACGCGCCGCTGGCGGAGATCATGGGTCGTGTGGCGTTCGGGTCGGAAGTGTTCAATTGCTCGGCGCCCGACACCGGCAACATGGAAGTGTTCGAGCGCTACGGCACGCGCGAGCAGAAAGAACAATGGCTGCGCCCGCTGATGAACGGCGAAATCCGCTCGGCGTTTTTGATGACGGAGCCGGCGGTGGCCTCGTCCGACGCGACCAACATCCAGTGCGAGATCAAGCGCGACGGCGATGACTACGTGATCAACGGCCGCAAGTGGTGGTCGTCCGGCGCTGGCGATCCGCGCTGCAAGGTCGCCATCCTGATGGGCAAGACCAACCCGGATAATCCGAAACACAGCCAGCAGAGCCAAATCCTGGTGCCGCTCGATGCCAAGGGTGTGAACATTCTGCGGCCGCTGACCGTGTTCGGCTATGACGACGCGCCGCACGGCCACATGGAAATCGAGCTGAAGAACGTCCGCGTTCCGGCGTCGAACCTGTTGCTGGGCGAAGGCCGTGGCTTCGAGATCGCGCAAGGCCGCTTAGGCCCCGGCCGCATCCACCATTGCATGCGCACAATCGGCGCGGCGGAAGCGGCGCTGGAAGCTTTGTGCAAGCGCATCACCTCGCGCGTGGCGTTCGGCAAGACGATTGCCGAGCACAGCGTCTGGGAAGAGCGCATCGCCGATGCGCGCATCGATATCGAGATGACGCGGCTGCTCTGCTTGAAAGCCGCCGACATGATGGACCGCGTCGGCAACAAAGTCGCCAAGAACGAGATCGCGATGATCAAGGTCGCGGCGCCGCGTATGGCGCTGAAGATTATCGATGACGCGATCCAGGCGCATGGCGGCGCTGGGGTTTGCCAGGATTTCGGCTTGGCGAAATCCTATGCTGGCATTCGCACGCTGCGTTTGGCCGACGGGCCAGATGAAGTACACGCACGTACGATCGCGCTGAACGAACTCTCGAAATACGGCTGGAGCCCACGGCGCAAGAAGGACGAAGGCGAGAGCCTGCCCGGCATGCGCTGATGCTTTTTGCGTGGATTGTAAATATCATCGCGCTTGGCTTCGGCGTCGCGTTGGGCGCGCGCGCGCTCATCGATCCGCGTTGGGCCTCCCGCCTGGTGCGGCTGACGCCGGACGATCAGGGCGGCGGATTCGCTGAATTTCGCGCCACGTATGGCGGCGTGTTCCTCGGCCTGCACGGCGTCGCGCTGCTTCTGGCGCTGCGCTATTTGCTCAGCGGCGGCGCGCTTGTCGGCGTCACCGCCGCAGGGGCCGCCGCTGCGCTTTGCGCAGGGTGGGCGGGGGCGGCGTTCGGTCGCTTCGTCGCGATCCTGCGCGACGGCGCCGATACGCGCTTCAACCGCATCAGCGTCGGCGTCGAACTGGCGATGGCCCTCGCCCTCGGCGCGCCGTGGTTTGTCTGGGTGTTGTTCCCTTAGTGCAGTGTGTGCTTTATGCGGCTGATCTCGTCGTGATCGGCTTTTATGCTTTGATAGGCTCGCGTCACGCTAGTGCGGACGGTAGCCGGTAGTTCGTCATCGTTGAGCGCGCTTTCAAATTTCTCCTTGATGTAATCCTCGCCGCGCTCAACCTCGTCGATGACACTTCGGTCATCACCGCCCGTGAGCGCATTCTTGATGTCCACGAACTTGTTGTGCGCTTTACCGAGAATGCCTTGCTCCATCTCTGGATCACCGCCCAGGGTGCGAACTTCCTGCTGCAACTCGGTTGCGATTTCGCGGCGCTTGCTGGCGCGTTCGCTGAACATGGACTTGTATTGGGATGCGCCGGCGTTTTCCGCCGCTTCTTCGTAGCCGCCGACGCTATCGAGGGTGGTTTTAATTAGTCCGTTGAGGACGTCGACCGCGTGGTCACTGCCTTGCTGCATGGCTTCGCTCCTGCTTCTGCTTGGATGCGAGGCCAACGACTAGGTCTGGGGTCAGTTCCGAAAGTCATTTGCCGAGAAACACCACCGCGGCGCCGCCGGCGATGAGGGCAAAGCCGACGAAATGGTTCCAGCTCAATTCCTCGCGCAAGAACAGCGCCGAGAAGGCGATGAACACGACGAGGGTGATGACTTCCTGCATCGTCTTCAGTTCGGCTGTTGAGTACACGGCGTGGCCGATGCGGTTGGCCGGCACAGCCAAGCAATATTCGATAAACGCGATGCCCCATGCCGCGACGATGGCGATCAACAGCGGCGTCGACTTGAACTTCAGGTGCCCATACCAGGCGAACGTCATGAAGATGTTCGAGCCAATCAAAAGCAGGATCGGCGCGATCTGCGGCGAGGTGAGAAAGGACGGCATGCGGGCTCCAGATTCGGACCGCCGGCGTCCTCGCCGGCGAACGCGCTTCAATCGCACGCCGTCGCTTAAGGTCAACGCGCCGACGAGACGCGGCCGTTAGCGGCTTTAGAAATCGTTGATGCTCATATCGGCTCGCCACGGCCAAGCGCTGGCGCGCAGGCCGCATTGGGCTGGATCGAAATTTTCCGGTGTGACGATCACGGTGTTGGTGGGCGTCTCCTCGATGCGCACCTCAGAAACCGTAAACGGCAAGCCATCGTTGGCCACGAACGCTGAAAGCTTCAGCCAGAAGCACGCCGCCAGCGCTTCCGTTGTGGGGTCGCCCTGAAACGTCATGATCTGGGACAGCCGCGCCGGCTCATGTTCACGAAAATAGCCGAGCAGCGGATCGCTCTCGCCCAAGTGCAAAGCGTGATCGACGTGCTCGTCGATCCATTGATGCCAGCGGCGCTTGATCGCCTCGAACGGCGCGGCTGAATTTGTATCGCTGAAACGGAACGTCGACGCCGGCGCGAGCCGCACGGTGACGAACTCGTTGTGCCCGTGCGGGATTGCGCATTTCGGGCTCTTGGTCGCCAACAGGCGGTGCGCCATCGCATAGCGACGGGTGAATTCCAACGCGGCCATACTGTCTCTCTCGGGCACTCCCGCAGAACAGACGGGCGCCCCTCATGGCTGGCTGATTAGAACCGCCGCCGCTTTAGCGCAATCATTCGTCCCAGACAGGCTCACCCAGATTGACGTTTTCGGGCGGCGTGAATGCGCCGACAGCGCCGCCTATAATGGCGCCCGGGAGGACGCCGACGCCGCCCGCCGCGAGGCCAACGCCGCCGCCGATG
>JACMMP010000213.1 GCA_014378995.1 Hyphomonadaceae bacterium | reverse complement strand
TGCCGGCAGGCCCTTCGACCCCGTGCGTCCCGGAACTGATGACGAGCAAACGCTTCGGCGCGTCAGCCCCAAGCCACGCCGTGTCGATGCTCAACGCCTCGCCATCTGGACCGCGGGCCCGGATCGGATAGGCGCCAAGTTTTGCGCCCGCCTCGCACGCGGCGGCGCGAAACGCAGCGCGCGCGGCGCCGTAGTCGTCGTGAAAATATTTGGGCATCTAGCGCGCCTGCACGCCAAGTTCGTTGAAGTACGCGCTCATTAGCGCTCCGGCGACTTCCGGCTTTAGGACATTCAGCAAAGTGTTGATGGACGCGGTCTCCTTCGGCAGACCCTCGCTTGCGCCGGCGGCAGCAAGAATTTGGTGAAATAAAGCCGGCGAGAGGTCCTCTAGGCGCAAAGCAGAGAGCCGCTCCAGCAGGCCAAGCGGGACTGCGGGCGGCGGCAGCTGGCGCGCCTGCAATATGCATGCTTCGAGATCGTCCAGGAAGCGTTCGACCTTGCTCAGCTTGGCTTGATCGATCGAGAGATGAATGTTTGGCTTCGAGCCCATGAACCCCAATTGCGGCTGCACGAACCAGCCGCGCGCTTTCATCAGATCGGGAATGGTGAAGACGTTGAACTCGTCCGAGCAGAACGCGACCAGGGAAAAGTCCGGCTTGCCCATCACCTCGATGCCCGGCAGCGCGCTGAGCCGCGCGATAATCGTACGCGTCGCCTCGAGCATGTTGCGCGCAAAGCCAAGATACCCCTCTTCCCCGAGATAATGGAGGATCGCCCAGCACGCCGCGAGCGGCCCGCCGCCGCGCGTCGAAAGCACAGTCGGATTGATGACCGAGTAGCCCGTCCAGTTCGCGCCGGTGAATATCTGATGCTGGCGCAGCGCCTTGTCGCGATAGAGCACGATAGACGCGCCCTTGGCGGCGTATGCGAATTTGTGAAAGTCCATCGACATCTGGGTCACGCCCGGCACGCTGAAGTCGAACGCGGGCACTGACGCGCCGAGTTGTCTGAAGAAGGGCAACATCCAACCGCCGACGCAAGCATCGACATGGAACAGAAGCTTGCGCCGCTCTGCGATCGCGCCGATCTCAGCGATCGGATCGACCACGCCATGCGCATATTGCGGCGCGCTGGCGACGAGCATGATCGTGTCTGGCGATATCGCCGCTTCCATCGCGGCGGGATCAACCCGCCAACTCGGACCGGACACAGGGACGAGAATGGGCGTTACGTCGAAATAGGCGCACGCTTTGTGAAAGCAGGCGTGCGCCGTCACCGGCAACACCAAGTCCGGTTTGGCGATGCCCCGCTCCGCCCGTGCGTAGTCGCGCGCGGTCTTCACCGAAAGCAGCACGCTTTCGGTGCCGCCGCTAGTGAAATTGCCGACGACGTTCTCGTCTCCGCCGAGATGCGCGGCGGCGATCGCGAGCACTTCCGCTTCCATCCGCGCCAGCGAGGGATAGACAGTCGGGTCGAGCGCATTCTCCGACATGAAGCGCGTCAGCGCAGCCTTCAACACTTCCTCGGCCTCGCGCCCCGGATCGTAGACGTAGGCGAATGTATTGCCTTCACGCCACGGCAAGTCGTTCGCAGCAAACGCGTCCAGTCGTTCAAGCACCGCGTTCTTCGACAGTCCTTCGCGCGGCAACTTCATGTGCGGTTCTCCGTTTGCGGTCCTGGGATAAGCCATACAGGGCGAAAGCCTAGCGCCGAAATCTCTGGTCGTTGAAGGCCCAGAGCGCAACAAAACCGAATGCGCCGACGACATGCCACAACGCATGCAGGCTCAAGAACGGAAACAGAATGGTGTCGTTGCCAGCGGTAGCAAGCGTAAGCCCCGCCAGGAAAATCGCTGTCACAAGCAGCAAGAGCGGCATCGCGTCGGCGGAGATCGATTTGCGCTTCAGATAAAAAAGGACGGTGTTCGCCAGCGAAAAGCCGATCAGCCAGACCTCACCTGGATTGAAGCCTCCCCAGCCAGAAAAGCCGACGAGATAACCCCCAGCGGTCAAACGGTCTTGAAAATGCCAGATCACACCGATCAACATCAGCGCCGTCGAAAGCGGGCGCGCCCAGCTCTGCGTGCGCTCTGAGTAGAAGTCGGCCAACACCGCGCGCGCGATTCCCCACGCGACCACAATGTTGGAGCCGGTATCAAGAAAAGCCCACACCCATCGTTCGCCCAGCACAGGGTTGGTCTCACCAAATCCATGCAGGGTGATCGTGAAGACGCCGGTCACAACGATCAGCCAATAGACGAGCATCCAACGCGGCGGATGCCGTTGAGCGAGATAGCAGATCGCGAGTGGAAGGACGCCGGAAAAGAGCGTGGCGAAGCCTGTCACCGTGTTGGCGAGGCCGTAATTTGGGAGGGTGTCCATCCGGAATTCTCTGCGTTGAGCATAGCG
>JACMMP010000023.1 GCA_014378995.1 Hyphomonadaceae bacterium | reverse complement strand
TGATGACCCCGCAGCGCATCGCACCGGGCGTCGTGGCTGTGGCTGCGCCGGGGCACTCGGCCGGCACCATCCTCATTTATGCGCGCACCGCATCGCGCGAGTACCTCTTCATCGGTGACATAGCCTGGGTGATGTCGAGCGTGGAAAACGCGCGCGGACGGCCGCGTTTCATCAACTTGATTTTGAACGGCGTCGATCCCGATCGCCCGGCCGTTTTGCGCCAACTGCGCGCCCTGCACGACCTCACCGCGGCCGAGCCCGATTTGGTCATCGTGCCCGCGCACGACGATTCCTATCTCCGCGGGCTCGTCGCCAATGGCGCGCTGGGCGAGCAATTTAACGCTGCGCCGCTGCAATGAGCCTGAGTTCGTGGGCAAATGGCAGAGGGAACCGCCTCTCCGCTTGACCCCGGCCCCGGCGCACCGCAACCAGCGCCCATGCGGGTAATCACCAAGACGGCAGATTTAGAGGAACTGCGCCAAGAACTGGCCTCGCAGCCTTTCGTCGCCGTCGACACCGAGTTCATGCGCGAGACGACCTATTGGCCCAAGCTGTGCCTGATCCAGGCGGCGGCGCCGGGGGCGGAAGCGGTCATCGATCCCCTGGCGGAGGGCCTCGACCTTCAGCCTTTCCTCGACCTAATGGCCGACACCAACGTTCTCAAGGTCTTTCACGCCGCGCGCCAGGACCTGGAAATTTTCCTGAAGCTCAGCGCACAGCTGCCGCACCCCGTGTTCGATACGCAGATCGCGGCGATGGCTTGCGGCTACGGCGACACGGTCGCGTACGACGCGCTGGTGCAGCAAGTGCTGAAGCGGCGCCTGGACAAGTCCTCGCGCTTCACCGATTGGAGCCGCCGGCCGCTCTCGGAACCGCAGCTCGCTTACGCACTGGCCGACGTGACGCATCTGCGCGAACTCTATCCGCGATTGCGCGAGAAGCTCCAAAGCGCAGATCGTCTGTCTTGGCTCGACGAAGAACACGCTTATCTGCTCGATCCGGCCATCTACGACACGACGCCTGAAAATGCGTGGAAGCGTCTAAAGCTGCGCAAGACGACGCCGGATTTCGTTCTCGGCTTGCAAGTCGCGGCCGCCTGGCGCGAGCGGCAGTCGCAGCTCCGGGACGTCCCCCGTGGGCGCATCGTCAAAGACGAAGCGCTCTACGAGATCGCCGAAATTCGCCCGACGGGCGCGGCCGACTTTGACCGCATGCGCGCCGTGCCGCGCGGCTTCGGCAACTCGCGCGCCGCCCAGGAGCTGACCCAGGCGCTCGAGCGCGCGTTCTCCGATCCCGATCGCGCGGTTTATAAATACGATCGTCCGCCGCCGCTTCCCTCCGGCCTCGGGTCCACGGTCGAATTGCTGAAAGTGCTGCTGCGCCACGAAGCGGAGACCCACGGCGTGGCCCCGCGTTTGATCGCATCCGCATCGGAAGTAGAGGCGATCGCCGCTAGCGACGACGCCGACGTCCCAGCGCTGAGGGGCTGGCGGCGCAAAGTATTCGGGGAACGTGCTCTCGCGCTCAAGCATGGCAAGCTCGCGCTCAAGCTGAAAGACGGCAAGGTGACGGTCCAGGACGCGTAGGAGTCGCCGGAGGCTCGAGGCGCGGTCAGGCTGATAAAGCCTCCCGGCATGCCGCCTTGAAATCGTACTCGACTTCCTTGGCGCAATCTGGCCACTGCCCGGTTTCAACCCAGTACTGGGCGAGCCCCAACCGCACGGCAAGTTTGGCAAAGCGCCGTTGTCGCCAGACCGGCGTCCCGCCATTGCTCACGAACAATTGGAGGGGCGACTGGGCGCGCGCCATCCCGAACGCGTCGTGATTATCGGGGCGAAGGCCGCGCCCCGCATCCATCGCCGCTTCCAGCACGTCGAGCGCGCGGTCCGGACAGCCATGGCTCGCGACAAAGAGGATGGTGGAGAGCGCGAGCGGACCTTCCGCGTGCGCCGCCTGGGTGCACAGCCGTTCGCAGGCTTCGCGCCGCTCTTCATCGCTCAGGCGAAGCATCGCCGTGTAATTGCGCAGCACGCTGACGTCACGCTCGGTGACGCTGCGCCGGGGCGGCACGCCTGGTGCCGCGAGCGCTTCTGCTTCGTCGGTGCGGCCTGCGGCGCAATAGGTGCTCCACATCAAATACCAGATGAAGGCGGAATCGGGCCAACGCGCCCATGCCGCCTGCATGACTTCAATCGATGTCGCCACCTCGCCGCGCGCCGTCATGAGGCTGGCGCGCAACCCCTCCACAGCAGGGCCAAGCGGATCGAGGCGGCTTGCGACCTCCAGCGCCGCCGCGGCGTCGCGCATACGGCCAACGCCGTACAGCCAGGCCGAACGCGCCACATGCAGCGAGGAATCGTTCGGCGTGCGCTTCAGCGCTTCATCGACAAGACGCAATTTTTCGGCGTGATCGCCAAAAGCGGGCTTCAGCAGCGAGAGCGCCGCGAACGCCTGCGCACAGTCGGGATCCAGCTCCAGCGCGCGTTCCGCCGCCGCGAGCGCGGCATCGTGCTGAGGCTCGCCGATCATGTCGCGGTGACGCGGCAGCAGGAATGCGCGCACGCTCGCCAGCGCGGCCCAGCCGTCAGCGAAGTCCGGCTCCAGCGCGACGCAGCGTTCGAGCAGCACTTCGGCCTGATCTTCCTCCACATCGCTCAGCATCAGCCAAATCTGGCGCGCACGCAGATAGAGATCATAGGCGGCCGGATTGATCGGGCGGGCGGCGCGTTCCGATTGCGCCAGCGAGCGGCGCAGCGAGGCCGCAACCCTGGCGGCGATATCGTCTTCCAGCGCGAATGCGTCGGCGCGCTCGCCGTCGAAGCGATCGCTCCAGAGCGCCATGCCGCTAGACGCTTCAATCAGCTGCGCGCTGACGCGCAGCTTCGAGCCAGCGCAACGCACGGCGCCGTCAAGCACATGCGTCGCTTTCAGCGCTTTGGCCGCTTCCGTCTTTTTGTCGCCCCGAAACTGGAACGCCGAGGTTCGCCCGATCACCTTGATCTTGGACTGCCGCAGCAGCGTCATGATGATTTCGTCCGCGACGCCGTCCGAGAAATAATGCATTTGCGCATCGTCGCTCTCGTTATCGAACGGCAGCACCGCGACTACCGGCTCGGTGCGCTTGCCGCGGGTTTTTGGCGCGGCGATCGCTTCGAGCGTGAATATCTCAAGCGCCTCGCTCATCTTGTCGAGCTGCACGGCGCCGGCTGGATGCAGCCGCTGCGCAAACCCTCCACGCACGGCGCGGCGGACGTCCATCGAGACGACGACGTCGCCCGGCTGCGCAAGCTGCTGCAGACGCGCGGCGACATTGACGCTGTGCCCGAGCAGATCGCCATTGTGCGAGATCATCACGTCGCCAATGTGCACGCCAACGCGAATGCTTTTGCGCTCCACCGTGACACAGACGTGTTCGGCCGCGGCAAGGGCGCCGGCCGCCGAGCTGAACTCCAGCATGAAACCGTCGCCGGCGGTGTTGAAGATGCGGCCTTCTCTTGCGCTGGCCACTTCTTGCAGCATCGCGCGCAGGCGCGAGACAAGCTCCACCGCCTGTGATTCATCGGTTTCCGTCATCGCCGAATAACCGGCGATGTCGATCGACATGATCGCGGCGAGCTTTCGTGGTCCGACTTCTTCCGTCACGCGCCAGGGCCTCGTGTGGAGCAGGGTTCAGACTAGCACGGTGCGCGGGCGGGCCTCAGTCTTCTTTCGCGGGCTCAGCCTGAAAATAGGGCTCGACCTTGCCATTATACTTGATTGTCAGCTGCTTGCCGCGGCGATCTAGGGTTTTGCCCACGGCGAGGCGCACCCAGCCCTCGCTGACACAATACTCCTCGACGTTCGTCTTTTCGTTGCCGTTGAACCGGATGCCCACGCCGCGGGCCAGTGCGGCTTCGTCATAGTGCGGGTTTTCGGGATCGACCGAGAGGCGGTCGGGGGGCGTATCGCTCATACTGTCTTCGTCTCCGTTGTCAGCCCGAGCGCCTGCGCGGCGGCCTCCAACCGGCGCGCCGCCGTCTCAGTGACCAAATGGGCTGCATCCTTCTTGACCCGAAGCACTAGCTTGCCGTCAACAGCGGCGGCCTCAAAAGACGCCAACAACGTCTCGCTGCGGCCAGAAAGGTCGGCCCCCAACCGAAGCACGGCCCCCAACGCGGCGGCAGCCGCCTGCCGGTCATCGTCCAGGAGCCGCATGTAAGCGTCGGCATGGCGCGGCGGCGCCTTGATGTAGCGATGATGGATGGCCGCCGCGAGGAACGCGCGCTCCTCATGGCTGATCGCAGCCAGCGGCGCGCGCAGAATGATATCGAACATCACCTCCACGCGTTGATCCGGATGAAGCGGGCCGCCGACATCGGCCAACCGCGCCGCCGCGCCGCGCAACACCTCTTCGCGTTTCTTCGGGAAAACGTTCGGCTGCGAGGCCAAGATCGGCGTCAGCCATTGCTCCAGCGCCCGGCCAAAAGCGCGGGTATGTGACCACCGGCCGGCCAGCGCCTCGGCCGCCGCAATGAGCGGGTGCACCGCGAGCGCTTCTTCGCTCATGCGTTCGATCAGCACGCCCTCGCGCAACCCGAAGGCGGAAAGAACAACGCGCTCGAACTGGCCCGCCTGCATGATGTGCGCGAGTACGACCGCGGCATAGGGCAGCGTCTCAGCCCGCTTCGCCGCCGCTTCCTCAAGCCGCTCCAACGATTTCCTGCTCTGGCTGCGAACAACGTCGGCCACCTTTAAAACCTGCGCTCGGCTCATCTCGTGGTGATGCAGCACGCCGAGCGGGTGGTTCTTCAGCGCAAGGTCGATGCGGCCCAGCGCGCGCCAGGCGCCGCCGACAGCGTAGAAATCGCCGCCGCGTTTGGAGAGGAGCTTAGTCTCGCTCAACACATCGAAGACGTGCTTGCTGACGCGATCATAGTCGATTTCGTCTTCCCGCATTAAAGAGAGCGGCCCGATGGGAAACGTCTCTCCGCGCCCGACGCCCTTCGGGCCAATCTCGATCAGCTCCAGGCTGGCGCCGCCCAGATCGCCGACCAGGCCTTTGGCGTCCGGCGCACCGGCGCTCACCCCAAGCGCCGACAGCCGCGCTTCATCCTCGCCGCTCAGGATACGCAGCTTGATGCCGGTTTCCGCTTCCACTCGGCGCGCGAACGCCTTGCCGTCCCTGGCCTCTCGCACGGCGGCGGTGCCGACAGCAAACGCTTGATCGATGTTCAACGCCTCGATCAACGTAGCAAAGCGTTTCAGCGCGCGCGCCGCGATTTCCATGCCGGCGGCTGAGAGCACTTGCGTGCGCCCGATGTCGCGGCCGAGACCGGCCATCACCTTCTCGTTGAGGATCGGCGTCAAGGCGCGGCCATCGACGCGATAGATCACCAGACGTACGGAATTTGAACCGACATCGATGACGGCGGCGTCCGCGCCGTCCTTGAGCACGGCGCCGCTCATTGGTCAAAACCCGAATTAGTAGTTGCGCGCGCCGATGTGATCGAACGCCGCCGGCGCGTCGCCCTTGAGCGCGCGGCCGCGGCCCGAGAGGCTTGGGTTGCGCATAAAGTAATTGTGCGCGGAGAAGGGCTCGTCAGGCAATTTTGAGACATCGACCCGTTTGAACACCCCATCCTGGTCCATGTACCAGGATTGCGCCTCGTCGTTGAGGCTCGCGACCATAATCTGATCAAGGACTTGCTGGTGAACGGTCGGATTTTCAACCGGGCACATGACCTCAACCCGGCGTTCCAGGTTCCGCGGCATCCAGTCGGCCGAGGAAATGAACACTTTGGCGTCTGGGTTGGGCAGTTTGCGACCCGCCCCGAAGCAGACGATGCGGGAATGCTCCAGAAAGCGCCCGACGATCGACTTCACGATAATGTTCTCACTCATCCCCGGCACCCCGGGCCGCAAACAGCAGATGCCGCGCACGACGAGATCGATTTTTACGCCTTCGTTGGAAGCGCGGTAGAGCGCATCGATGATCTCAGGATGCACCAGCGCATTGAGCTTGGCCCAGATTGAGCCGCCGCGGCCGGACCGCGCGTGCTCGATCTCATCCTCAATCAACCGCAGAATTGTCGCCTTTGAGTTCAGCGGCGACATAGCGATTTTTTCCAGCTGAGCGGGCTGGGCGTAGCCGGTGACGAAATTGAACAGCCGGTTGGCATCGCGGCCGACGGCGGGATCACAAGTAAAGAGCGAGAGGTCGGTGTAGATGCGCGCTGTGATCGGGTGATAGTTACCAGTGCCGAAGTGCGCGTAAGTGCGCAAACCCTCCGGCTCGCGACGGACGACGAGGCTGACTTTCGCGTGCGTCTTGAAATCGATGAAACCATAGACGACCGAGGCGCCGGCGGCCTCGAGCTTGCGTGCGACGTGAAGGTTTGTTTCTTCGTCAAATCGCGCCTTGAGTTCGATCAAAGCGGTGACGTTTTTGCCGGCTTCAGCCGCCGCAACCAGCGCGGCCACAATCGGGGAATCGCGCGAGGTGCGATAAAGCGTCTGCTTGATCGCGACGACGGCGGGGTCAGCCGCCGCCTGGCGCACGAACTGCACGACTGAATCGAACGACTCGAACGGGTGGTGGACGAGAATGTCCTTGGCGCGGATGGCCGCGAAGCTGTCGCCGCCGAAATCCTTTATGCGCTCGGGAAAACGCGGCTCATAGCGCTTGAATTTGAGGTCCGGGCGCTCTTCGTTGACAAGCGCCGAGAGCGCCGCAAGGCCGAGCATGCCATCGACGATAAAAACGTCGCGCGCATCGGCTTCAAGCTCGCGCACGATAAACGCGCGCAAATCGTCCGGCATCGTCGCCTCGACTTTGAGGCGAACGATATCGCCGAGGCGACGCTCCTTCAGGCGCGTTTCGAACTCGCGCACGAGATCTTCGGCCTCTTCCTGGATTTCAATGTCGCTATCGCGCACGACACGGAATCCGCCTTGCGCTTCGACCCGGTAGCCGGGAAAAAGTTCGCCGAGGAAGAGCACAATGGTGTTCTCGAGCGTGAGGAAACGACGCTGCGGTCGCTCGCCCGGCTCAAGATCAGTTTGCGGATGGGCAAGCGTCACATCGATGAAACGGGCGACTTGGCTCGGCACCGGTATCAAGGCGTTGAGCGCGCGCCCATCGCCCTTGCGAGTCAGCTTTAGTGCGATCGCAAAGCCCAAGTTCGGGATGAACGGAAACGGGTGCGCCGGATCGATCGCCAGCGGGGTCAGCAGAGGAAACACTTCCGCCATGAAAAGCGGCTTCAAAAACGCGTGCTCTTCCGGTGTAAGTTCTTCTGGATCAAGCACCGAGATACCGACGTCGCGCATTTCCGCGCGCAGCGCGCGCCAGCGTTCCTGCTGGCGCTCAATCAGCTTCGTGGCCGCCGCGTGAACCCGCGCAAGTTGTTCGCTCGGCGTCAGCCCGTCATTGCTCAGCACGGCGGCGCCCGCTTTAACCTGCTCGTGCAGGCCGGCGACGCGGACCATGTAGAATTCATCGAGGTTCGAGGCGGAGATCGACAGAAAACGCAGCTTCTCCAGCACCGGATGGGCGAGATTTTCCGCCTCTTCCAGCACGCGCGTGTTGAACGCGAGCCACGACAGCTCACGGTTTATGAAACGTTGCGGGCTCGTTAGCAGCGGCGATGCTTCTTTCGCCACGGCGCGCGATTTCTTGCGCGGCTTCGCCATCTCTTAACCGTCCTCACCACCCACGCCCGCTCCCATCCGTTGCAGCGCTCTTTTGGCGCTGGCCAAGGATACGGGCTTCGCCCCGCGCACCAGCTCCGCATCCAACGCCGCCGCACACGCCTGCGCCGCCGCGAACGTCCTGGGGAGCCGCCGCACGAGATATTGGAGGGCATCATCGCTCAATTGAATGAATTGTTCGCGACATATCCGGCGCAAAACCACCTCCATAAGCCCCTCGTCAGGCTCTTTGAGGCGGGCGACCGGCAGCGCGGCTAGCCGGGAGCGGAGGTCAGCCAGGCCAACGGGCCAATCCGAGGGGGTCTGAGCGGCCGTCAGGAGGACAGCCCCGCCGCTGGAGCGGACGAGATCCAGCACTCTCCAGAGCATGGGCTCGTGAAGGGCTTGGTCCGCGTCCTCGATAAGCAGGCGTCCTCCGGCCTCATAAAACGTCGCGGCGGCGTCATCGGGATCGGCGTTCGGCGAAAGCTGGCGCGCCCCGGCTTCCACCGCCCAGGCCAAAGCGAGATGAGTTTTGCCCGCCCCCCTGGGCCCGACCAGCGCCAGCGACCCGCCGGGCCAGGCGCGCCAACCGGTCAGCAGCCCAGCCGCGTCGCGATTGGCCTCCGAGACCACCAGCGTGTTGGGCGAGCGCTCGCCCATGCGGAATTCGAACAGGCGCGGCTGATCGCTCATGCGCGGCGCGGCCTATCTCCCGGCGACACGCAGCGTCGGTCCGTTCGCGGTGCTGTCGAGCCGAACGCCGCGGCGGCTGAGTTCGGCCGCCAGCTGGCTTTCATTGCCCACGAACGAGAACGACACCAGCGCGCCCTGACGACCCACAGCCTCAATACGGATTTCCGAAACCACACTCTGCGCCGCGGCTTCGAGCGCGTCCTTGATCTGCTCCCATTGACGCTGATCAGTATAGAGCGCCGATGCGGAGATGCGGCCGCGTTCTGAACCGCCCGTGGTGGCGCGCGCCTTCCATTCGTTCTGCAACTGCGCATTGGCTTGATCCGCCAACACGGCGAGCGCAGCGCGGAGGGCGGCTGGGTCCGTACCCTGAATACGCACGCTAACTTCGCCGCGATCGCGGCGCGTGCTGGCGTTCACTTCCACGAGTTGGGCCGTCGCCGTTGAGCCCTGCACGCGCAGAGTGGCGTAAAGCGCCGAAGCGGTGGCGTTTTGCTGTGCGAACGGCGCGGCGCTGTCCCAAGCAGGAGCGCCCTGCAGTTCGGCGGCGGCGATACGCAGCGGCGCGAGTTCGTTGCCAAAGCCGCCTTGCGTCCACACCTCGCGCCAGAGCGCCGCGGTTTCTTCAGCCGTGCCGGGCGCGCTAATGGGCGCGACCAAGAATGGCGAGGTGCGGGCGTCGATGACGGTGAGGCCTTGCTGGCGCAGCATCGCGCCGACCGTCTCGGCGTTGAAGCGCACCGTCAGCCGGCCGATGTAGCGGGTGGAGGAGCGGCGCTCCTCCTCGACATCGACGCTCAGCACCAGGAGATCGAACGCCGGTCCCTGCGGCGCAGGCATGCCGCGCGCCGCCAGTTCCGCAGGCGCCGTGAGCCTACGCACCAGTCGGTCAAAGCCAATCCGATAGGCCGCCGTAAATCCCGCCTGTTGCGCCGCCGAGGCGTTGTTGGCGGTTTCATCCACATAGACCCCGCTGACTGCATAGACATTGCCCGACGCCGCACTTTGGGCGCTTGCGAGGCCGGGCGCGAACGCGCACAAGGCCGCCAGGAACAGGGCGGTGAAGGCGGCCCAGGGCGATGCTTTCATTGCGGTACCTCGTTGCGCTACGGGATGGTGAACCCTACCCGGCGCGGAATCGCCTATCAATGTGGCGGCTTCTGGACTCATACCGTGACCAACTCTCCTAGACATCCTGCCGGAACCAACGGCCTGACCTATCACGACGCCGGTGTCGACATCGATGAAGGCGAACGGCTGGTCGATCTGATCAAGCCAGCTGCGAAATCCACAGCCCGTACGGGCGCGGACGGCGCTCTGGGCGGTTTTGCCGGGGCGTTCGATCCAAAGGCCGCGGGCTTCAAAGATCCGATCTTCCTCGCCACCACCGATGGCGTCGGCACAAAATTGAAGATCGCCATCGAAAGCGGCCGCCATGAGACGGTCGGCATCGATCTTGTGGCGATGTGCGTGAACGACCTCTCCGCGCAAGGCGCCGAGCCGCTAATGTTCCTCGATTATTACGCGACCGGAAAACTCAACGCAGATGAAGCGGCGCTGGTGGTGCAAGGCATCGCCGAAGGTTGCCGCCAGGCCGGCGCTGCGCTCTCCGGCGGCGAGACCGCAGAAATGCCAGGCATGTACGCCAAGGGCGATTACGACCTCGCCGGCTTCTCCGTCGGCGCCGCCGAACGCGGCACGCTGCTGCCCCGGCTCGATGAAATGCAAGCCGGAGACGTGATCGTCGGCATCGCCTCCAGCGGGCCGCACTCGAACGGCTATTCGCTGGTGCGCAAAGTGGTGGAGCGCTCCGGCCTCGCTTGGGACGCGCCGGCGCCGTTCGAGGACGGCAAGACGCTTGCGGAAGCGTTGCTGACTCCAACGCGCATTTACGCCAAAGCGCTAAAGCCGGTCTTCGACGCGAAACTCGCCAAAGGCGCCGCGCACATCACCGGCGGCGGCTTGGTCGAAAACACGCCGCGCGCGTTGCCCGATCAGTTGGAAGCTGCGTTCGATTGGAACGCGTGGAAGCGCCCCGCCGTGTTTGAATGGCTGCAATCTACCGGCGGCGTCCCCGAAGAAGACATGCGCCGCACGTTCAATCTCGGCATCGGCATGATCCTCATCGTCGCGCCGGAAAAGGCCGACGAAGTTGTCACGCTGCTCAACGCTGGCGGCGAGCAGGCGTTCAAGATTGGCGCGCTGAAAGCGGTATGATCACGGACCCTTGCAGGTTAGAGCGCGGCGCTCCGCGCCGCATGCGCAGCGGAGCCGCGCGCTCCAGCCTTCAGGCGCCGGTGCGCTGATGAAAAAACGCGTCGCCGTCCTTATCTCCGGTCGCGGCAGCAACCTCCAAGCGCTGCTCGATGCGGAGCAAGACGCTTACGAGATCACGCTCGTCGTCGCCAACGTGCCAGGCGTCGAAGGCCTCGACCGCGCCCGCGCCGCCGGCGTTGAAGCGCTCACGCTCGATCACAAGCCTTACGGCAAAAACCGCGAAGCGTTCGAGCGCGATCTCGACGCACTTTTGGTCCAGCGCAACATTGAGCTCATCGCCCTCGCCGGCTTCATGCGGGTGCTGACGCCGTTCTTCGTCAACGCGTGGAAAGGTCGCTTGGTCAACATCCACCCATCACTGCTGCCGAAATATCCAGGCGTGAACACCCACGCGCGCGTGCTCGAAGCGGGGGAGAGCGAGCACGGCTGCAGCGTTCACCTTGTCGTCGAAGAGGTGGATTCCGGCGAAATTCTTGGCCAAGCGAAAATGCCGATCCGAGCGGGAGATACGCCGGACGGATTGGCTGAGCGCATTCTCTTGCTGGAACACGAGCTTTACCCGCGCTGCTTGGCGGAACTTGCGCGATTGCCTTAGTCCGCAGCGTCGGGCTTCGGCAAATAAGCTGCGACGGCGGCGATCGCCGCTGTGAGCGCGGCCAGATCGTCGCTATAGCCAAGCAGCGGAATAAAATCCGCCACCGCATCGGTGGGAAAGATCAAATAGCCCAGCACCGCGACGCAGACGCCCTTCACCCAGAGGGGCGTCGCCGGGTCGCGCAGCAGCGCATGCACCTGCTTTGCCGATTGTAGCAAGCGCTCAAGACCCGCAAGGACTCCAAGCTTGGCCTTGTATGCGTCTTCCGAATAGGCGCGGGAATAGTCTGTCATCACCCAACTCCAGAATCGTCGCCCGTAGGGTAAGTCTGAATCCGGCGAGACGCACGCGCGCGCTGCAGCTATATCAGGCGCAGGAGACGCCTCATGGCAGAACGCGATTACGTGCTTGGAACCCATGACGACGAAATCTACCGGCTAGGCTTTCAGCATCGCGTCTGGCGCCCACGCGCGCTCGACGCCTGGACACGTGCGAAAATCGGCGACGGCAGCAAGGTGATCGATTTCGGCGCCGGGCCCGGCTTTGCGACCATGGATCTGGCCGAGATCGTCGGCCCGACGGGCGCGGTCTTCGCGCTCGAACGCTCGCGGCGTTTTCTCGATACGCTGGAAGCCCAAGCGCGGGCGCGCGGGATGCCGCAGGTGAAGGCGCATGAGGTCGATTTCGCTATCGACGCACTGCCGGTAAAAGATGCGGACGCCGCTTGGGTCCGCTGGGTGCTGGCGTTCTTGCCCGACCCGAAACCCGCCCTGCAGAAGCTGGTCGATGCGCTGCGTCCCGGTGGGGCGATCGTGATCCACGAATACATTGACTACAAGACCTGGCGCCTTGCGCCGGCGGCGCCGAACTTCGAGCGCTTCGTCGATGAAGTGGTGGCGAACTGGCGCGCTTCGGGCGGCGAACCCGATATTGCCCGCAGCTTGCCCGCTTGGCTTACCGAAATGGGCCTGAAGCTCGAAAGCTTCAAACCTTATGTCGATGTCGTCTCCAAGGACGACAACGTCTGGCGCTGGCCGATCGGCTTCTTCGACATTCACATCGACCGCCTGCTCGAACTGGACCGCATCACGCCGCAAATGGCCAAGGACATGCGAGACGAGTTCGAGCGCGTATCGCAGCAGCCAGGCACGCTGATGGTGACGCCGCTCGTGCTGGAGATCATCGCGCGAAAATAGCTTCGCGTCACCGCGGCGGTTCAGATTGAACCGCCGCGGGCTTTGACTGCGTTAACGCTGTGACGCCTCCCGCGCCCCCCGGAATTCAGCGTTCTCGCGCCATTGCGGCCACATCTCGCCATCGGCGAGCCTGCGGCCCACGGCGTACAAGGCTTCAAGATCCTGCACGCCGCCGCTCATGTCCCACTGGTCCGTCACTTCGTCCGACGGCTTATGATAATTGTTGGCGACGTAGACGGCGTTCAGCGCGGCGCCGCGCTCGACCCCGCCTTCGACCATGTCAATTCCGTTGGAGGTGTAGAGCACCGGGATGCCGAGCTGGGCGAAGTGCAAATGGTCCGAGCGATAGAAATAGCCCGCTTCCGGCGATGAATCGGGCGCCACGCGCCGGCCCTGCGCTTCCATCGCCCAGGTGATCAGATCGTCCATCTCGCTCTTGCCAAAGCCGACTACTTCGATGTCGCGCGTCGGGCCAAAATTGCTGATGCCATCCATATTGATGGCCGCCACTGTCGTGCGCGGCGCAAACACCGGGTTTTGCATATAGTAAAGCGCGCCCAACAGGCCTTGCTCCTCGGCCGTCAGCGCAATGAACGCCACCGAACGCTGCGGCCGCCCTCCGGCGCTGAAGCGGCGCGCCAGCTCGATCAACGCCGCCGTGCCCGTCGCATTGTCGAGCGCGCCGTTGCAGATATCGTCGCCTTGAATCGCCGGGCAACGGCCGAGATGATCCCAGTGCGCCGTGTAGATGATGGTCTCGTCCGGACGCTCCGCGCCCGGCAGCACGCCGATGACGTTGCTGGTCGTGCGTGTTTGCGTGCTGGTCTGAAGTTCGAGCGAGCCGCGAAGCGTCCCCATCGGCACGGCGCGGAAACCGCGTGTCTGCGCCCGCGCTTTCAGGCGGTTGAAGTCGAGCCCCGCGCGGCGGAACGTCTCCATCGCCACCTCGGTCGTGACCCAGCCCTCAAAACCCGCGCGGCTGGCGCCCCGGTCCGCGCGGACAACATCCCAGCGCGCGCTGTTCGTGGATGATTGGATCACAGCCCACGGATACGAAGCCGGCGCCGTTTCGTGAATGATGATTGCGCCTGCCGCGCCTTGGCGGCCGGCCTCCTCAAATTTGTAGGTCCAACGGCCGTAATAGGTCATGGCCCGCCCGCCGAAGCCGCGGTCATCGCCGGTTTCAAAATCGGGATCGTTGATCAGCATGACGACGATTTTGCCGCGCACGTCGATGCCTTCGTAATCGTTCCAGCCCAACTCCGGTGCATTGACGCCGTAGCCGACGAACACGAGCGGCGCGTTTTCGATGTCAATGGTGGGATCGAGCCGCCGCGTCCACGCCGAGAATTGAGTTGCGTACGCATAGTCGCGCGCGCCGCCGCGGCCGGCGATTGTCAGCGTCGGCGTGTTGGTCAGCGTTGCGGCGGTGAGCTGCGTTTCCTGCACCCACGAGCGCGAGCCGTCCGCCAGCGTGACGCCCGGCTCCAATCCCGCCGCTTCGTAAGCGCGCTGCAAATATTCCACCGTCAGCCCCTCGCCTTCGGTTCCGGGCGCGCGGCCCTCGAACTCGTCCGACGCCAGCACGCGGATGTGCCCCATCAACGCGTCAGCCGAGAGCGCCGGCGAATTGAACGCAGCAATATCGGGTGCGGCTGGCGGCTCGGCGGTAGCACACGCAGCAAGTGCAATCACAGCTGCAGAGAGAAGATGGCGCAGTTTCATAAGCGTCCCCAAAGCGATTTTGCCGCGCAGCTTATACGCGGTCACGGCAGATGGAAGCCGCTAACGGAAGATCAGGCGACGCCGAGTTTCTTCTGCAGGTCTGTCGAAGAGGTGGTGTATAGAAACACCAGGCGTTCCCCCGGGCGGGCGATTTTGAACGCCGCTTGCGCCATCAGCGCGCCTTCGTGAAAACCGCAAAGAATAAGCTTCAGCTTGCCCGGATAAAAGTTGATGTCGCCGATAGCAAAAATGCCGGGCTCGCTGGTCTCGAACTTCTGGGTGTCGACCGGAATCAAATTCTCATTGAGGTTCAATCCAAACTCAGCAATTGGCCCGAGCTTCATAGTCAGCCCGTAGAACGCCAGCAGATCGTCGCAGCGGATTTCGTAGGCGCCCTTTTCCTTGGTGTGACACGAGACAGCGCTGAGGACGCCGTCGGCGCCGACCAGGCCCTTCAGCTCGCTGATTTCGAGCCGGACTTTACCTTCCGCCACCAGCTTGCGCATCTGCGCTACCGAATGCGGCGCGGCGCGGAAATCGTCGCGGCGATGGATGAGTGTTGTCGATTTGGCGATCGGCGCTAGGTTCAGCACCCAATCGAGCGCGCTATCGCCGCCGCCGGCGATGACGATGTGGCGATCGCGGAAGCGCTCCATCTGCCGCACCGCATAATGCACGCTCTTGCCTTCGTACGTTTCAAGGCCGTCGATCTTGGGTTTGCGCGGAACAAACGAGCCGCCGCCAGCGGCGATGACCAGCACCGGCGCGGTGATCGTCGTGCCAAGCTCGGTGCGCAGCTTGAACTTGCCGTCCGGCAGCCGCTCCAACGCCTCCGCCATCTGCGTCAGATGGAAGGTTGGATGAAACGGTTCGATCTGCTTCAGCAGCGCGTCGGTCAGACCTTGCCCGCTGACGACCGGCAGGGCCGGAATGTCGTAGATCGGTTTTTCGGGATAAAGCTCGGCGCATTGGCCACCCGGCCTGTCCAGCACATCGACAATGTGCGCCTTCAGGTCGAGCAGGCCGAGTTCGAACACCGCGAAGAGTCCGACCGGCCCCGCGCCCACGATGATCACATCGGTCTCGTACGCCTCGCCCGGCTCAGCCGACTGAACTTTGACCGGCGCTGCGTCGTCATGCTGCATCTTCATCTCCAAGATTGCGCAAATCATAGCCTCGCCGCCAGCGCACGTCTCGCTTCGCTCGCCTGCCGGGAAACAAAGACTTACGGCGGCGGGGCAAGTCTCTTAGACTCGGCTCGAGACGCCCTAAACGGAGTGAAGGTGGAGACGGCCGACCAAAAGGACCAGGAGATTTGGGCTGGGCTGGCGAAGCTGGGCAAGCCTTACGCCTACCTCACCGCCTATTATCTCTCGATCGCGGCGGCAGTGGCGGTGATGCTCATTCTCTACCCGCCGCTTATCGAATTGCTCCCCGTGGGCGGCGCCGCCGATTTCGCCGCCCTCGGTCAGGCGGCGTTCGAGCCGGTCGAATCGGCGCAAGCAGCTCAACCCGCGCGCTCGACTTTGGCCGACAGCATTCGCCTGTCGTTGGCCATCATCGGCTCGTTCATTTTGATGCTGCCAGTGACATGGATCTGCATGGGCGCCCGGCGGCGCAAGGATGTCAGCCAATCCTTCATTCAGACTATTCTGGTGCTGCCCATGGTCATCACCGGCATCGTTCACGTGGTGCACAACTCTCTGGCGCTGGCCTTCTCGCTTGCGGGCATCGTCGCCGGCGTTCGCTTTCGCCACACCTTGAAGGACAGCGCCGAAACGACTTATCTTTTCACCGCGATTGCGGTCGGCGTTGCGTGCGGCATCAACGCCGTTGAAGTCGCGGCCATCATTTCGATCTTCTTCAACTATACCGTGCTCGGCCTGTGGGCGATGGAATACGGCAGCGAGACCACCGGCAAGCAGATGTTCTCGCGGGAGTGGATGGCCAAGGATGACGAGAAGCGAGCCGCTGGCAAACCGAGCCGCGAGGAAGACGATGACGATTAAGCGCGTGATCGCCGCAGCGTTGCTCGCTTGCGCCTGCGCACAGCCCGCGCCAACTGCCGACGCGCAAGTCCAGCCAGTGAGCGGCTCTTTGTTTGCGGCCGAGCCGGCCCGGCAGTGGCGGCTGCCGGATCAGTTGCGTGAAATATCCGGGCTCGCGGTCTCACCCGACGGGCGCTTGTTCGGGCACGACGACGAACGCGCGGTGATTTACGAAATCGATGCGCGCGAAGGCGCCCTGGTCAAGGCGTTTGCGCTCGGCGACGTGCAGCGAGGCGACTTCGAAGGCTTGGCGATCACGCCCTCCGGCGATTTCTGGCTCACGACCAGCCAGGGGCAGCTGCACCGCTTCCGCGAAGGGGCGGACGGCGCACGCGTCGCGATCGAAACGTTCGACGCTGGGCTTCGTAACGTTTGCGAGATCGAGGGGCTGGCCTATCTGGCGGCCGAAGAAAGCCTCATTCTTGCCTGCAAGCGTAACGAGGCTCGCGGCATGCGCGACACGGTCTCCCTTTATGCTTGGCGCGGCGGCGATAACATCGCCCGGCCTTGGCGACAGCTCCCAGAGTCCGAACTCACCAACGCCGCGGGCGTTGAGCACTTTCGGCCGTCTTCGCTCGATATCGATCCGCGCAGCGGCCGGCTCATTCTCTTGTCCGCGCGCGATGGCGCACTGGCCGAGCTTTCGGCCGATGGCGTGCTGAGCGCGCGGGCGCTGGGGCCTCAGCACACGCAAGCTGAAGGCGCGGCAGTGCTCGCCGATGGTTCGCTTGCAATCGCAGACGAGGCGGTCGATGGCCGCGCCCTGCTTTCGATTTATGAAGGGGTCCGGCAATGAAGCTGCTCACTGCTCTCGCCGCGCTAATACTCGGCCTGACGCTCAGCGGCGCCGCCCGCGCGCAAGCGCAGTGGGACAACGTCGCGCGCGTCGTGGCGATCGGCGATCTCGAAGGCGACTACGAGAAGTTCACGGACATGCTGCGCACCGCCTCACTGATCGACGCCGCCGGCGATTGGAGCGGCGGTGAAGCGCATTTGGTGCAACTCGGCGACATTCCCGATCGCGGCCCCAACAGCCGCATGATCATGGATCATCTGATGCGCCTCGAGCCGCAAGCGCGCCGTGCAGGCGGCTACGTGCACGCGCTGATCGGCAATCACGAGGCGATGAATGTCGCAGGCGATCTGCGCTACGTACATCCCGGAGAGTATGCCGCGTTCGCCGACAACCGCTCACCGCGCCGACGCAACCAATTCTACAACCAGACCCTTAGCCAATTGCGCCGCGACACGCCTGCCGCGCAGCGGCCGGCGTTCGACGACGCGTTCCGCGCGCACTGGGAAGGTGAACACCCGCTGGGTTTCTTCGAGCATCGGCTCGCGTGGGCGGCGGGCGGACGCTATGGCGGCTGGGTGGCGGGCCACGACACGGTGATCCGCATCAACGATACGCTCTATCTCCCCGGCGGCCTCGGCCCCGCCTTCGTCAACGCCGAGCGCGGAGCGATGAACGAGGCGGTGCGCGCGGCGCTGCGGGGCCAACCTTCGGCGCAATACGCCGACATTCTAGAGCACCAGGAAGGTCCGCTTTGGTATCGGGGGCTCTCCACCAATGACGAGTCCGTCGAGCGCGCCCACCTGGAGGCGTTGCTCGCGTTCCACGGCGTCTCGCGCATCGTCGTCGGCCACAGCAAAGTGACGTCCACCGTGCTGCCGCGCTTTGGCGGGCGGTTGCTGGTCGCAGACATCGCCGTGCCGCGCGGTCACACCGATCCGCACGCCTTCCTCATCATCGAGAACGGTGCGCCGGTCACACTTCATCGTGGCCAAAGAGTGCCGATCGCGGCGAGCACGCCGGAGGCGACTTGCGCCTACCTCGCCCAGATCGCCGCCATCGACAACAATGCGGGACCGGTGGCGCAACTTAGCCAGCAGCGGTGCGCCCCGGCCGCGGCTGCGCCTTAACTTCGGCAGCGTTGGATGATCTGACGCTGAAAGCGCTCTGGATCATCCAGCACAGCGAAGAATTCCTCGATGTAACGGCGGGCGCTGCGCCTAGTGGCGTCATTGAGACGCGTCTCACCATCGATCACGGCATAGATCGCATCGCGCCGGCCCCGAATGCGTTCAGCCGCAGCTGGCGCTTGTTCGTTGTGGCGGCAGAGGCCGCGATAGAGGCGCGTGCGGACGTTGGCCACGTTCAGGCTCTCCGGCGGGATCGCATATGGCGCGTTGACGAAGCCCGAATAATCGAAATCGTACGGCACCGGGACGACGTTCTCGCGCGACTCCGCGCTAACCGCCACGAGCTTGCTATTATGGCAGCACTCGTCGCCGGCATGGCCGGTCACCATGTCCCAATCGAGATTGCCGATCATGTATTGAAACAGCCCGTAAGCGGCGGCGGCGTTTGGGTCGAGCTGCGAGGAGCGCACTTCGCCCGACAGCGTATCGAGCGCGGCCATCTCGCCATTGCGCCGCGCCACGTCGTCCAGATCCTCGACCAAAAAGTTGAACTGCGTCTCCTCGCGCCGGCGCCCTTCGGTGTCGCGGTATGTGACCCGCACCGGCCGGACTCTGAAACTCATCGGCGTGATTTCGTTGTAAAGCCGATAGGCGGTGTATTCGAGAACGGTGAGTTGCTCGTAGTTCGCGCCGCCGCGGCAGCGCGTCACGAGCTTCAGCCGATTTTGACCCTGCATGAAGGTGCCGCGCGTAGCGTCAAAATTGAGCCGCAGCGGCGGAAAGTTGCAGATGCCGCCGGTTCGGCGCGAGAAGCCGCGCGGCGCAATCTCGATCTCGAACCGCTCGGCCTGGCCTTCTGGCGCCGTCACCGTCGCCACTGCCGGCACAGGATCGACATTGCGGCTGGCGCCGCGGACGAGGCTGTTGAACGGCGCTTCGAGAACGATCCCGACTTCGGTGCTGTCCGAAAAGAGCGGGGTCTGAGCCGCAGCGGGAAACGCGGCGGCGGCCGCCAGAACAAAGCCCGCGATTAAACTGCGCATACCTGACATCGTTTTGCCTCCCACCCTCGGGGGCAGTCTAAGCCAGATCAAAGGCTTTGGAAGCCGATAGCGGCCAGCGTCAGCGGAAGCGCCAACGACGCCCCCAAGCACATGGCCACAATCGCGGCCACTTGGGCTTGGTTCAGCACGATGCGAGCAAGGCGGGCCATGTCGTGATCTCCGG
Organism: Hyphomonadaceae bacterium; assembly: GCA_014378995.1. Classification (GTDB taxonomy): domain Bacteria; phylum Pseudomonadota; class Alphaproteobacteria; order Caulobacterales; family Aquidulcibacteraceae; genus Vitreimonas. Next base: position 16,573 of record JACMMP010000023.1, on the reverse strand, counting down.
CCAGCGATCCAGCGCCAACCACGAGCCACCATATCGCTGCGTTGCCTGGCGGAACGTGACATTGGTCACGATGGTGACCTTTGAATCACACGAACCAGATGTAGTGGTGACGCCGCCGGAGGGCTGATTTGGTGCTTATCATCGCAAGAAAGCGCAAAGCCCAAAGGCGGAGCCTGAAAGAATCCCGCCGCTGTCGCGCTTGGGAGCCTTGGTGGCTTGAAAGGTGGTAAGGCGCGGGCGAAGGCGCTCACGCCAAAGAAGCGTGCGGAGATCGCGCGCAGCGCCGTGAGAAGCGCTGGGGGAAAAAGTGATGGCGAGGAAATACACCAAGTCGCATCGATGGCATGCACGCCAGACAAATAGAGCTTTGGGCGCAGCGCAAAGACGGTCCGATAAGGCCATGGGCCAAGCGTTTCGAGGCATGGGCTGCGCCACCGTCATTCTACCGCTCATGGCGGCTGGCGGCGCAGCATTGTTGCTCGGCTGGACCCACATTTAGGGCTTGTGGTTCAAAGGTCGGCCACGCCTCAAATTGAAATCTTCAGGGATTGACGCCGCCTTGAAGTGACCTCCGAAGGGAGGCAGGTTCGGACTATGCACTTAGGGTTTGAACCCATGACAATTGAGGAGCTGGCGCTCCTGACGTCGGAGCAGCGCCGCGAGCGGCTAGCTAAGGTCGTCACGGTGCAGAGCATCCTTGTCGACGGCGGTCAAGGCAACAGCGAAGAATGCGGCATTGCCGCTGTTGAGTGGCTGAAGCTCCAATCCGATAGGTGGCCCGAAAATGGCTAATGGACCGCGCGGTGAAACCCGCTCCGCCGACGCGATCAAGCGGGCCATGCAGATCGTCCAGATCGCCACCGGCGAGATTGAGGACGACGTGAAGCCGCCCAGCAGTTCAGCGAATTGATTGACCCTCTTGGGTTGGTCTTACCGTCTGCTGGGCGATTGAATTGCCACGACTGTCGAAGCGCTGGCCTTTCATGATTTCAGTCATCGTATCCTCGAAATCGGTCCCCTTTTTTCGAACGATGCGCCAACACACCAGCGCACCGGAAGCGGCAGCGCTAAGCAGCATGCACGTCAAGAATCCAAGAAAATTAAGCCCATCCCCACGCGCCCATGCGATCAACACCCCAACACTTGGAAGCACCGAGCCTGCTGCCACGCCTGCAAGCAGAAGCATCATTTCGAAAACAACGTCCCGGCGCGCTTTCCTTAGCTGCATGAGCAGCACCACCAGCGCGAGAACATACTCCTGCGTTGGAGCCACAGTGATGTGTGGCTCCGGCATATGAATGACACCCTGGCCGATTGTTGCGCCGTCAGGCGGGCGCGGATCATTTGCCGGTGCGTCTGGCATAGCCATCGGCAGATCAGGAGCGTTCGAGCTTGGCGCTTTTGTTGGGCGCGGCGGACGCTTGGGCGGGGATGTGTCCTTACCCACCCTTCGAAAGGTCGCCCTTCACCTGATCCATGGCTGCCTGTGCAGCAGCTTCCAGATCGGCAGTCTCCTGATCGTATTGTCGATAGATCAGGTTTGCGAGTTCGAGCGCGTCCTGCGTCGTTAGCGTCACCGCTACAGTCCATGTAGTCGGTTCGCCGGGAACGACGCGCTCGCCAAATGTCAGCCTGGTAAGCCCTCCCCAGACACGAACGTGCGCTCTGTTGGCAAAGGACGATGGGACTTGGCGGGCACGCTTGAGGTCGCCTATTTCCGAGGCAACGTAGGCGGGAAGGTTCGGATCGGTGGACATCGGCGCTCTCTGCGTTTGAGAGCTTCCATTTAGCCAAGTGCGTGTGAGGACCACAGCCCTTACGCCGGGGAGACGAACCTCGCGTCAAGACCAACCCCATTCAGTTTGAGGCATGACCCAAAGGTCATATCGTGACATCGGTCACATCCGAGGCTTTGCGGTCGTGTACCCTTTTGAAATTCCCGCCAGTTGACGCCGCCTTGATCTAGCCCGCAGCGCGCGCCATGCTCAGCGGTGAGCATTGGAGCAGCAAATGGCGACCTGGGTGCAGTTCATGACAACTGAGAACGGCGAGCAAAAAGCGTGGTTCAACCTCGACCATGCCGAGATGATCCGAGCGGCTCCAGCGCCCTACAAGTACGCGACTGAGATCACCGTGGGCGGCAAGACGCATTTGGTTTTTGAGAAGCCGGAGGTCGTGGTTGCGTACGCGAGCGGAAAGGCCAATGCCCATGCCTAAAGGCCCTAAAGGCGAGAAGCGCCCCGCCGACGCCATCGGCAACGCCGTCAAATCCATGCGCATCCTAACCGGCGATGAGCCGGAGGATATCGACACGCCCGAGAGCCAGGGCAAAGACCCGCACGCCAGCGCTATGGGGAAGAAGGGCGCCGCCGCGCGCGCCGCCGCCACCACGCCGGAACAACGCAAGGCTATCGCAAAGAAGGCCGCCGCTAAGCGCTGGAAAAAGAAGAGCTAGCTCTTCCTTTTTGCCACTGATTTAGTCCCCTTGGGGTCAGGATTTACTTCGGCTGCGTCCACTACCAATGCGGAAGGCGCGTCCGGTGTTGCCTGCTGAATTACAAGCTTCTGAACTTGGACGAGGGCGGTGGGCAGCGCATCCTCGGGCCCTGACCCGATATTGGCGGCGGTGAAACCGAAGTTGACGACTAACATCCACTTCCCCTCATGGATGTTCAGGTTTTTGACAATCAGCTCCAGAACCTCGCGGTGCGAAACTGTGTACTGCGTTACTTCAGGCATCTTCGCTCGCGAGGTTGGGTATCATCTGCACGAATTCATACTTCTTGGTATGGACGTGCATATCGATATTGGTGGTGGAAATCGTTTGCATGCGCGTGTCCCGCAGCAGGTACGAAGCGAGACTAGGGCTTTGCATCCCCACGTGGTGCGCTAGGCAAGTGACGATGTACGAGTTGAGGCTTACGCCATCACGTTGCGCGGCAACCGCTGCTTGGCGGTGTAAGCTCTTGGATAACCGCAACGCCAGCTTACCACTGTAGCTCATCTGTTGGGGCGCTGATGGGATCGGTTGGCCGCGTTCAATCATGGAGCGCAGCCAGCTTTCGGCTACATCTTGCAAAGATTGTAGCGCCTTCGCGCGGGTCTCTCCTGTAGCAAAGCAGCCAGGAAAATCTGGCATCTCGGCGTGGAAGGTCCCATCCTCCATTGGCACGACCGTCTGCGTGTACGGCAGTTGAAGGTAGTCTGCGGGCTTGCGCGTCTCAGTTTTCTTCATCGCCATTGTCGTTTTCCCGGATCCAGTCGTCCCAAGCATCTAAGTCGTCCTCCAAGCTATCCAGAATTTGATTCTTGGTAGGGTTCTTCAAGTCCTTCCCGCCGTGGTGCGGGATCGATAGCGGAAACAGCTCCACGAAAAATTCGCTCTCCCACACTGGCTCCTTGCCGCGTTTGACCTGCTTTCGCCCAAGCCTCTTAGCCAGCCCCTCAAGGTCTCTCGCCCTTTGCGGCGAGCGACGCATCGTGGCGTGCTCTCGGCGGAGCTTTGCAAGCTTGCTGCCATTCATGATACTATATGCGATATCACTGAGGAGTAGTAAAGGCGACTCCCCCTTGCTCTCCATTAACTGCAAGTTGCATCCTGTCAATCAATGCTTGACGCTGAGCATAAAAGTACCTATTAAATTGCTATGGCAAACGTGCTCTCCACCGCTAAGCGCGCGCAAGTCCTGAAAACGCTCTGCCAAGGCGTGAGCATGCGGGCGACGGCGGACCTCTGCGACGTGTCCATGAACGCCGTGGTGAAGCTCTTGGCGGACGCTGGCGAGGCGTGCATGTGGGCGCACGACGATCTCGTTCACAGCGTGAAGGCGTCTAAGATTCAGTGCGATGAAGTTTGGAGCTTCACTTATGCCAAGCAAAAGAACGTCGCCGCTGCGAAGGCCGCGCCGGAGAACGCGGGCGACACTTGGACTTGGACGGCGATCGATGCCGACTCCAAGCTGATCGTTTCTTATTTCGTTGGCGACCGTTCAGGCGATTCCGCGCGCGCGATTTTATGCGATCTGCAACACCGTCTATCGAACCGCGTTCAGCTGACCACGGACGGCCATATCGTTTACATGCGCGCTGTACACGAAGCGTTTGGCAATGACATCGACTACGCGATGCTCGACAAGGTCTACGGCACAACGGGAAAGCCGCGCAGCGCTGAAGCGCGCTATAGCCCGCCGCCAATCGTCAGCACGAAAATCCGTTGCTGCAGCGGCAACCCTGACCCGGCGCACGTTTCAACGTCTTACGTCGAACGCTCGAATCTCTCCCTGCGCATGCACAATCGTCGCTTCACGAGGCTCACAAACGCTTTCAGCAAGCGCTTTGAGAGCCACGTCCACATGGTCGCGCTCTACACCCTGTTCTACAATTTCGTGCGCATCCACAAAACGCTCCGCGTCACGCCAGCGATGGCTGCTGGCGTGACGGATAAGCTATGGACGTTCGAGGATATCGTCGCGAAGATCGACTACTACGCGCCGCCGCCGAAGCCACGCGGGCCCTACAAGAAGAGGCTAGAGCCATAAAGGAACGCCCTCCCTGGCCCTGGTACGTATGGTGCGGCGTCGTCGTCGCGGCGATCTACCTCTGCGCGCGCCCCATCTTGCTGGTAATCGGTTATCTCGTGACGCAAGGAGTGCTGAAGTAGGCGGCGCCTTGGCGGGCGGCGCAACAGGTCAAGCGCCACGATTTTCAAAAGGGTACATGACCGGCTTTGCTCTCGCCGCGCGCGCTTGGTAACCCCTGAGGACGCCAAGCGGAGATGACGATGACGGCCGAGACACTGCCTCAGCACGGACAATCCTGGGAGGCGCTTGAGGCGCGCATGCGCGAGATGGCCAAGGGCGACGTGAAGTGGCGCGACGGGCGCACGGGCCTCTACATCTTCAACGCCGGCGAAGACGTCGAGCGCGTGCAGAAAACGGCTTATGCGATGTTCTCCGCGGAGAATGGGCTTGGGCCGGCGGCCTTTCCTTCCATCGCGCAGATGGAGCGCGAAGTGGTGAGCCTCGGGCTTGCGCTGCTAAAGGCGCCCGAGGGCGGCGCGGGCGCAATGACCAGCGGCGGCACCGATTCCATCGTCATGGCTGTGAAGGCGGCGCGGGATCATGCGCGCGCCAAGCGTGGGCTCGATAAGGGGCTGAACATCGTCGTCCCGTTCACGGCGCACCCGGCGTTCGATAAGGCCGGCATGGTGATGGATATCGAGGTGCGGCGTATCCCCGTGAAGGATCTGCTCGCCGACGTCGCCGCGATGGAAGCAGCGATCGATGACAGGACGCTGCTCATCGTGGGCTCGGCGCCTTGTTTTCCGTTTGGGCTCATCGATCCGATCGAAGAGCTCAGCGCGCTGGCGCAGAGGCGCAAGGTATGGCTCCACGTCGATGCGTGCGTCGGCGGCTACATCGCGCCGTTCGTGCGCATGAACGGCGTCGATCTCGCGCCGTTCGATTTCAGCGTGCCGGGCGTCTGGTCGATCTCAGGCGACTTGCACAAATACGGCTATGCCTCAAAGGGCGCATCGACGGTGTTTTTCCGCTCGCGCGAACTGTTGGATTTCATGACTTTCGACGCCGGCCCCTGGCCGCTCGGGCGCATGGTGACGCCGACGCTGGCCGGCACCCGGCCCGGCGGCGCCATCGCCGCGGCTTGGGCGGTGACGCGATTTCTGGGCGTTGAGGGCTATCGCCAAAAACAGCGCGAAGTCACCGAGGCGCGTGCGAAAATCGAAGCTGGGGTCACCAAGCTCGGCTTTCGCGTGCTCGGCGAGCCGCAGCTTGGCATTGTGAGCTTCACTCATGACAGCGTCGATCCGCTGGCGCTCTATGCAAAGATGCATCATCGCGGCTGGTTCACGGCGGCGCTGCTTGAGCCGAAGGCGCTCCACCTCATGCTCTCGCCCAAGCACAACGAGGTGGCTCACGAATATCTCGCCGATCTCGAAGCATCGTTGAATGAAGCCGCCGGTGTGGACGCCGAGAAAATGACGCCGCGCTACGCAGGCTGAGGGAAGCGCCATGACGCACACGTTCGACTTCTATTTCTCGTTCCGCAGTCCCTATTCCTATTTGGCCACGCCGCAGGTCGAGCAGCTGATCGCACAATACGACATGCGTCCGCGCATGCGCATCGTGCTGCCGATCGCGATCCGCATTCCGGGCTTCTTCAAGAACGTGAACCCACTCTGGCCGCCTTACCTTTTGCGCGACACCTTTCGCATTTCGCAGATGAATGACACTCCCTACCGCTGGCCGCGGCCCGATCCGATCGTGATGGATCACGTGGCCAAGGAGGTGGCGGCCGAGCAGCCTTACATTCACCACGTCAGCCGCCTTGGCGTTGCCGCCGAGCGGCAGGGGCGCGGCTTCGAATTCGTGCGCGCCGCGGCGCACGCTATCTGGTCCGGTGAGGTCGACAATTGGCACGAGGGCGATCACCTCGCGCACGCCCTCGCCGCCGCAGGACTGAACGCGGCGGAGACGGCGGACATGGCGCACGCGCAGGCGGGCGACCTCGACGCCGAGATCGCGGCCAATGAGGCGGCGCAGAAGAGCGCCGGCCATTGGGGCGTGCCGCTCTTCGTTTTCGAGCACGAACCGTTCTTTGGCCAGGACCGGATCGAGCATCTGCTCTGGCGTATGAAGCAGTCCGGACTGAAGGCGCGCACCGCATAGCGTCCGAAGCGGAACTGGCGCGCGCGTCCCTCCGTTGCCCTGTCATGACCCACCTAATCGACGCCCGCGCCCTGCTCGACACGTTCGACGACACCGATCCGCGCATGCCGCAAATCGTCTTCTCGCTGCTTCGCGTCTACCTGGACCAGGGGCCGTTCGAGTTCGACGCGACGGCGCTGGCAAAGCGTTTGTCGGAGCTTAATCTCGCGGCGCGCGTGAATGCGGAACAATTGGCGTCGCTGCAGCCGCAGATCGAGCGATTTTTTGAGCAGACGCCGGACGGCTGGAGTCCGCGCGTCGGCGTGCTCGCGCTGGACCACGACACTGCAATGTCCCTCGCCGAGCACATCCCGGGCGAGCAATTATCGCGCCTCACCTGACGGGCGCGGGTCGTTCCCCGCACGATACGGCAACCGCTTCCGCAAAAGTTCTTTTGCTTGGGAACAGCAGAACCAAGCCGGCGTTGCTGAGGCATCCTAACCAGGAGATGACCATGGAAACCACAAACGGTACGCCCGGCGGGTCCACGCCGGCCGATAGCGCACGCCGCCTCAAAGACTCCGCGACGACCGTGATCGACCGCACCAAGCAGGCTGCAGTCGGCAAAGCGCAAGAGGGCGTGCAGCAGCTCGCATCGAGCGTCCAGTCCGCCACCTCGGCGCTGCGCCGTGCAGCCGATGACGTTGAAGGCGACAACAGCATTGTCGGCAGCGCGCTGCGGAAATCCGCCGACACGATCGAGCAATACACACGCTCGTTCAGCGAAGGCGACGTCTCGCGCGTCCTCGACGACGTCAATGGTTTCGCCCGCCGCCAGCCGGCGATCTTCCTTGGCGTGACGTTTGCGCTCGGCTTCGCCCTCGCCCGCGTCGGCAAGGCCGCACTCGAGCAATCGCAGAACAACAATTTCGACACGGACGACGATCCGTACACGCAGATCCCGGGGCTCTAAGCGATGCAAGCCGAACGCTCGCTCTCTGAGCTTACACGCGATCTCGCAACGCAACTCGGCGATCTCATGCGCAATGAGGTGCGGCTTGCTCGCGCCGAGACCGTAGAAACGGTCAAAGGCTTGGGCGGCGGGGTCATCCGTGTAGCCTTCGGGGTGGTCTTGGCAGGCGCGGCGGTGACGCTGGCTCTAATCGGCGTCGCCTATCTGCTCGGCGAAGCGATGCCGATGTGGATTGCAGCGCTCCTGGCGGCGGCGATCGGCGGCATTGCAGCATATCTGCTCGTTAAATCGGGCATCAACGCCCTCTCGAGTGATCGTATCGGCCTGCCGCGCACGGCGGAGCAGGTCTCCCGCGATCTCCGCATGATCAAGGAGAAAACACCGTGAGTGTCGAAACGGACCGCATCGAAGCGGATCTCAATCAATCACGCAGCCAGCTAAGCGACACGCTGGATGCGCTGGGCAGTAAATTGTCGCCCGATCAAATCGCAAGCGAGGTAGCAGGCATGGCCAAAGACCAGGCAAAGAAAATCGCGGGCGGCGTCACGCGCGGCGTCACCCGGCAAGCGCAGGAAAATCCCCTGCCGTTATTGTTGATCGGCGCCGGCGTGGCGTGGCTCGTCATCAACAATCGTAACAAGTCCAATCAGTCGCACATCAGCGCCGATGATTGGTCGAACGATCACACCTATCGGTCGGTCGAAGAGGCCCGCTGGTCGACGCCGCGCATGCCGAACGAGACGGACGAGGCGTACAATGAACGCGTCCATCAAGCTTACGCTGGCGCTCTCGGCCTGAAGCAAAAAGCAGGCGAAGCCATCCACGACTTCAAGGAGCGCGTGGGAAAAACCGTCGATGGTGTGAAGAGCGCCGCCGCCGGCGCCCGTGATCGCATCGGCCGCACCCTTTCGGGCGTCGCACATCGGGCGACCGATGGCGCGAAGTTCGTCGGCCACAAGGCGTCCGATGGCGTAAGCTACATCTCGCACAAGGCGAGTGACAGCGCGCGCGCAATCGGCACGCGGGCGACCGAGGTGCGTCACAGCACCGAGCATTTCTACCAGCAAAACCCGCTCGCCGTGGGCGCTATCCTCATCGGCGCCGGCGCACTGGTGGGCTTGCTCGCGCCGCTTAGCCGGCCAGAGCGGCAGGGCCTGCGCGGCGTGGCTGACACCGTGAGCCGTCAAGGCGCCGACCTTGCCGAACGCGGCGCCCGCCTCGTCCAGGAAAAGGTGCAAAGCCCGAACAGCGGCCTAAACATCGACCCCTTGCACTAATCGACTGTGAGTAAAACGGAAGGGCCCGGCGCTAAGCCGGGCCCTTTTCGCTTGTTTGGGTCGCAAGCGGCCGTTTGCGCAACAAAGGCCTAGGTATTCGCACCCGCAGCACCTACGCTATTGGCTCCTGGTTAGTGGCTACATTGCGGAAGCCGAACAGGGATCAAGTGCAATCGAGGCAGGTCGAATGGGCAAGTCCCCGACCAAGCGAATTAAAGACCAAGAGAGCGTAATCCGGGACCCGTCGGCGCCGCCGCTGGTGGTTGGCATCGGCGCGTCCGCTGGCGGGCTGGAGGCTTTCAAAACCTTCTTCTCGCTCATGCCCGCCAATAGCGGCATGGCGTTCGTGTTGGTCCAGCATCTCGATCCCAACCGCTCAAGCATGCTGGTAGAACTCCTGTCTGCGGCGACGCAGATGCCCGTTAGCGTAGCGGCGGACGGCGCGCAGGTTGCGGCCAACCACGTCTACGTCATTCCGCCCGATGCGACGTTGACCATGGACGAAGATATTCTGCGCATCACGCGCCCGGCGCCGCCGCGCGAGACGCGCCGGCCGATCGATGCGTTTTTCGTCTCGCTCGCCGAAGCGCAAGGCGACAACGCCGTCTGCGTCGTGCTCTCGGGCGGCGGCAGCGACGGCAGCGTCGGCCTTGCCGCGATCAAGGAGCATGGCGGCCTCACGCTGGCGCAAGCCGAATTTGATTCTCACGCCAAGCTGGGCATGCCGAGCAGCGCCGCCGCCACCGGCCGCGTCGATCAAGTGCTGACTGTGGAAGAGATGCCGGAGAGGCTGATCACCTATCAGCGCCATCTCGCCAGCCTGCGGGGGCGCATCGGTCCCGATGGCGCAATTGCCGTCGCCGAGGAGAACCTCGACAAGATATGCCGCATCGTGCGCAGCGTCGTCGGACACGATTTCAGTCAGTACAAGGAAAAGACCGTCACGCGCCGCATCCAGCGCCGGATGCAGGTGCTGCATCTGGACTCGATGGAAGATTACATCGATCGGCTGCGCAAGGATCCGCATGAAGTCCGCCTGCTGTTCCAGGAATTTCTGATCAGCGTCACCGAATTTTTCCGCGATCCCGAAGCGTTCGCGGCGTTGGAGGCGCAGGCGCTCCCCAACATCGTCGACAATAAGGGCGCGGACGATCAAATCCGGGTTTGGATCGCCGGCTGCGCGACGGGTGAGGAAGTCTATTCCATCGCCATTCTGCTGAAGGAAAAGCTGAGCGGCCGCGACGGCGCGCCCAGGGTGCAAATCTTCGCCACCGACATCGACGAAGACGCCGTCGCCCACGCCCGCGCCGGGCGCTACCGGCTCGACCAACTTGAAGGCGTCACACCGGCGCGCCGCGAAAAATGGTTCGTCGACGAGAACGGCCTGTGGTGCCCGACTAAAGCCATCCGCGAACTCTGCGTGTTCTCCGTTCACAGCGCCATCAAGGATCCGCCGTTCTCGAAGCTGGACCTGATCGTGTGCCGCAATGTTCTCATCTATCTGCAGCCGCCGGCGCAGGATCGGCTGATGGGTGTTTTCCAATACGCGCTGCGGCCGGGCGGCTACCTCTTCCTGGGCGCCTCGGAAAGCGTCACGCGGCAGAGCAGAGGTTTCTCCACCGTCGACAAAAAGCATCGCATCTTTCAGCGGAGGGACGCCCCAGTACCGCTGCCAACCCTCGCGACTCACGCGCCGGAGAAGTCTGCGCCCGATCGCGCGCCAGCGCGCCCGGCGGCAAACGGGGAAGACCGGCTCGACATCGATGCGCGCCGCGTGATGGAGCGGCACTTCCCCGCCTATGTCGTGGTCGATGCGCGCAACGACGTGGTGCGGTTCTCGGGCCAAGTGGCGAAATACCTTGGACCCTCACCCGGCGCAGCCAGCCTCGATCTCTTCAACCTGCTGCAACGGCCGCTGCGGCCCGCTGCGCGCGCGGCGCTGCAAAAGGCCATGCGCGGGCGTGAAGCGGCGGTGCAGAAGAACATCGCGCTCGAGATCGACGGCGCCTCGCACGTTGTCGATCTGATCGCCGAGCCTGTCGCCGGCGAGGGCGGATTTTACGTGCTTGCCTTTCTCGATCGCGGACCCACGCCGGCAACCGTCGCGCCCAGCCAGGAAGGGGTTCATGACCTCGAACAGGAACTCGCGCTGACGCGCGAGCGGCTGCAAGCCAGCGTCGATGAGCTGGAGGTCAATAATGAGGAGATGAAGTCCGCGAACGAGGAATATCAGTCCGTCAACGAAGAGCTGCAATCGACCAACGAAGAACTGGAAACCTCAAAAGAGGAAATGCAGTCGATCAATGAAGAGCTGCAGACCGTCAACGCCGAACTGAGCGCCAAGAACGACACACTGCTGCGGCTGAATAGCGATTTGAAGAACTTCCTCGACAGCACCGATGTCGCCACGCTCTTCCTCGATACGCACCTGCGCGTGACGAACTTCACGCCGGCCATGACCGACCTCTTCCACTTGCGCGAAAGCGATTATCATCGGCCCGTCACCGAGATCGCCACCCGTTTCGAGTATGGCCGCCTCGCCGACGATGTCGCGCGCGTCTTGCGGACGCTCTCGGTGATCGAGCATGAAGTGACGACTGCTGCCGGCCGCGCCTTCATCATGCGCATCCGGCCCTATCGCCGGCTCGATAATGTCATCGACGGCGTGGTGGTCACGTTCGTGGACGTGACCGACCGCAAAAAACTGGAGGCCGAGCGCGCGCTTCGATCGGCAATGGTCGTTTCGTCCGGCGACGCCATCATTGGGCTGAACCTCAATGGGACGATCAATTCCTGGAACGCGGGCGCGGAGACGCTTTACGGCTATTCCAGCGCTGAGGCGATCGGCAAGGATGTCGAACTGATCATACCAGCGGCGCGGCAATCGGGAGAGTTGGACGTGCGCGCCCAGATTAGCCGCGGCGACACCGTGCAGCACTACGACACAGTGGGTCAGCGCCGCGACGCCAGCTCCGTGGATATCTCGATCACCGTCTCGCCGGTTAAGAACGATGCCGGCGCCATAACCGGCGCCTCTTTGGTCGTGCGAGACATCACCGAACGCATACGCATACGCGAGCGCCAGGCGATGCTGCTGCAAGAACTCAACCATCGCGTCAAGAACACGCTGGCGACGGTGCAGTCGATCGCGTCGCAAACCTTGATTGACGAACCGGACCCCAAAGCGTTTCGCGAGGCGTTTCAAAAGCGGCTCGGATCCATGTCGCGCACCCACAACATGCTGTCGGACGGCGATTGGAAGGGATCGCCGTTGCGCGACCTGCTCCTCGCGGAAGCTGCGCCTTACGCAAACGGAGACGCCAACCGCGTCGCCATTGATGGCCCAGATCTTAAGCTCACCCCCAGCGCATCGCTGGCAATGGGGATGGCGTTTCATGAGCTCGCGACCAATGCCGCCAAGTATGGCGCATTCTCCGTTCCGAGCGGACGGGTTCGTGTGCATTGGCAGGTCGATAACGGCGACGATGAGCGGCGCTTGCGGCTGGAATGGCGCGAAAGCAATGGCCCGCCAGTCACGGCGCCGACGCGGCGGGGCCTCGGTTCTCGTTTGATCGAGCGCGGCCTCGCGCATCATCTCAACGGCGAAGCGAAGCTCCGCTTCGACGGCGCCGGCGTTTCCTTCCTGCTCGACGCGCCTTTGGCGTCGATTGAGGCGCCGGCATGACCCAGCGGCAGTTCCAAATCCTCGTCGTCGAAGATGAAATGATGATCGCGCTCGACATCGAGGATTGCCTCATCGCGCTCGGCCACGGTGTGGTTGGCCCGGTCTCGCGCGTGCTCAACGCCATGCGCCTCGCCGAGACCGAGACCATCGACTTGGCCTTTCTCGACATCAATGTCGCGGGCGAGGAAATCTATCCTGTCGCCGAAGTGCTCAAGGCGCGTGGCATCCCGTTCGTCTTCCTTTCAGGCTACGGCGTGCGCGGCTTGAGCGAAAACTGGGCGAGCAGCCCGATGTTGGCTAAGCCCTTTGCGCTGGAAGATTTGAAGGCGAGAGTCGAAATGTTCATGCAAGACGCGGCGCAAGCGTCAATCTGACGATACCAGGTGCGGCCTCGTCAGCGGTGGATGTATCCACTCACGTTCCAGCAGCTCTCGCAACGGCGCCGCGCTCTCGTGCGCTTCGTCCATCGCTTGACGCCATTGAGCGCTGAACACTTGTCCGGCTCCGGTGAGCTCGGCCATCTCCCGGCACAATTTCGCGCGCTCGCTTATCGAACGCAGCGCCGCTTCCATTGCTTGCTCCATCGCCCTGAACTGACCGGTGACCATCGCTTCCGCCGTATAAACGTGGCCGATGTGACAGCGGAATTGCGTCAGCGTTCCGAGCTGCGTTTGCCGCAACGCGCCGCCGCAATCGGGGCACGTCACCGCAACCGGCTGGTCATGTCTGTATTCCGCGTCCATGTCGCTCTCCAGGCCTTCACTGGGGGTTTGAGGTGATGAGGCGATAAGCCCCGCCACGATGCGTTGAAGCAGTTGCGGGATCAGCGCCAGCGGCTCGCAATGATCCACCGCCACGTGACTGAGCGCGCTGCGCGGCATGCTTGGGTTCGTCGCGTCGCTCGGATCCTGCACGACCGCGACGCCGCCACGGCGCTTGATTTCATAGAGCCCGGCCGTCCCATCGTTCAGGCCGCCGGTCAGGATCACGCCGACCGCGCCTGGCCCGTACGATTCAGCCGCGCTGCGAAACAGCGGATCGATGCTCGGGCGCACGAAATTTTCGCGCGGCCCCTTGGTGAGGCGAATAGCGCCGTCCGCAACCATCATGTGGCGGTCCGGCGGGGCCACATAGACGCGGCCAGGACGGATCGGATCGCCATCGTTGGGATGGGCCGCAAGCAATGGCCCGCCACCGTTCAAAATTTCCGGCAACTCGCTGTCATGCGCGCCGATATGCAAAACGAAAAAAACCGCCGCCGGCAAATTCTCCGGCAGCGCCGCGTGCAATCCCCGCAACGCGCTGACCCCGCCCTCCGAGGCCCCGATAACGATAATGGGATGCGTGGCCATCGAGGTGACAACGGGAGGAAGAGGGCGAGCGTTCCGCCCTGCCGCCCACTTGCGGAAACGAACTGAGATGCGCCTCGTTTACGTGATCTAAGTGGCTGATTTTATGCGCATCTGGCGGAGACGGAGGGATTCGAACCCTCGGTACCCTGTTCGAGTACAACGCCTTAGCAAGGCGCCGCCTTCAGCCACTCGGCCACGTCTCCGGCAGGGCGCCACGCTTAACCGCGACCTCGCCGCCCCGCAAGGCGCCCGGGCCAGGCCTCCCACGGTTAATTGGCGCCGCCTTTGCGCGAGTGCCGGCCAACAAACTCATCTCAAGGGCGAATTAACTCATGTCCCAGCCAGCATTGCAGCGTCTTGGCGCCGAATTGGAGCAGGCCGCCGAGAGCTTCGAGGCGTTGGGCGCGCGCGCCCACGAAAGCGATGCTGGCGACGAGGCGGACGCCTCAACCCGCGAAGCTCGTAAGCTTGCCGAACTGGCCGGCTCGTTCTGCCTGTTCGGGCTTCGGATCGATCAGTTCGCCTGGACCGGCGAGAGCTGGGACGGTTCAGCGGAAGCGGCGTACCGCACCGACGAGACGCCCTCTCCCGCCAACGACGCAGCGCCAAGCCTCGATCGCGCCTTCCCTGAATTGACCCGGCGCGGGCTCCACGTAGAGCCGCGCTACGCCATCCGTCTGATCCAGGCGCTGGATTGGATCATCGTCGCACTGGCCGCGCAATTTGCAGCCTTGTGGGGCGCAGGCGTGGGGCTCGCCGAATTGCCGCTCGGCCAGGCTCTGGCCTTTGTGCTCGGCGCGCTCGGACTGAAAGCCGGGCTATGGCTCACTGAAACTTACCGCGTCACGCCGCGCCGCATCCGCCCTGAGCGCGGGATCGGCGGCTTGGCGCTGGGCGCCATTATCGGCCTCGTCGTCGCGCACGTTCTCGCGCCGGACGCCCGCAGCGCCGCCGCGCATCGCCGCGGCGTCTTCTCCGAGACCATCGTGCTCGTCGGCGCAACCGAGGCGGCGGAACGCCTCGTCACGCGCGCCGCCAAATCCGGTGAGGCGCGCGTCGTCGCCGTCGTCGACGACCGGCTCTCGCGCGCTCCGGGCGCGCTGGCCGCAACGCCAGTGGGCGGCAATCTCGACGACCTCCTCGCATGGGAAGGCCTCCCGCACGTCGACCGCATCGTCATCACGGTGACGCAAAAAGCCGAAACCCGCGTTCGGGACATCATCGAGCGTCTGCGCGCAATTCCCAATCGCGTGGACCTTCTGCTTGATTACGACACCCAGAGCGTGCGCGGCGGCAATGTGGCGCGCCTCGGCGGCGCCGCGGTGGCGTGTGTCTCCGGCCGTCCGCACAGCGCGCGGCGCGCCATGATCAAGCGCGCGGAGGATCTCATCGTCAGCGCCGGGCTCTTCGTTCTCTTCGCGCTGCCGATGCTGGCGATCGCCATCGCGGTCAAACTGGATAGCAAAGGCCCGGTGCTGTTCCGCCAGCGCCGCCACGGCTTCAACAATCGCGTGATCACAGTGCTGAAATTCCGCACCATGCGTCACGAGCCGGGGGCGCCGCTGCGCCAAGTGTGCGCCAACGATCCGCGTGTGACGCGCATCGGCGCTTTCCTGCGCCGCACCAGCCTCGACGAGCTGCCGCAGCTTATTAACGTACTGCGCGGCGAGATGAGCCTGGTCGGCCCGCGTCCGCACGCCATCGGCATGAAAGCCGCTGAGCGCGATCTTGAGCACATCGTCGCTGAATACGCGCATCGCCATCGCGTGAAGCCCGGCATCACCGGCTGGGCGCAAGTCAACGGCTCGCGCGGGCCGATCGAGACCCCCGCCGCGGTGCGCCGCCGTCTCAAGCTCGATCTCGATTACGTCTCGCGCGCTTCGCTGTGGCTCGACCTGCAAATCCTGATGCGCACCGCGCCGGTTCTGTTCGGCGACACCAAAACCGCGCGATGAAAGCGGCGCGTCTCCTCTCGCTGGCGCCGCTTCAGGTGGTGCAGGCGCTGGTCGGCTTCGGCGCGCTCGCCGCGTTCACGCGGCTGATGAGCGCCGAGGAGTTCGGCCGCTATGCGCTGGCGCTCTCGCTCTCGATGGCCGCGCATACGGTTCTGTTCACGTGGGCCGAATCTGCGGCGTTCCGCTTTTTCGCCACCGCCCAGGCCGGCAGGCGCCTGGCCGATCACTTCGCCACCCTGGTCGCGATCGCGCTGGCGCTCGGCCTGCTGACCGTGCTGGCGACCGGCCTCATCCTCACGCACGCGGGCCTTGCCGGCGACGTCAACGCAATTGCGGCTTTTGCCGCGGGCGCAGCTGTGCTGCGCTTCGTGACGCGAATTGCGCGCGAAAGCGACCGCGCCGCGCTCGCCTTTGGCCGTTACGCGCTACTTGAAACGGCGTATCTCGCGCTCGGGTTCGCCGCGGGCGTCGCGTTCCTGGTCGTTTTCGATCTCGGCGCAGCAGCGCCTTTCGCCGGGCTCGCGCTTGGCGGTGCGGTGGTCGTGCTTGTGGACGCGCCGCGGCTCCTCGCGCAGGCAAAGGGCGGCTTCGCTACGTTTTCGCGCAGCCGCCACTACGCCACCTATGGCGCGCCGCTGGCGCTCGCGCTGGCGCTCGACCTCGGCG
>JACMMP010000212.1 GCA_014378995.1 Hyphomonadaceae bacterium | reverse complement strand
GCGCCAGCGCCCGCACCGCGTCGCGCGCTACTTGCCCGAATGCAGGCGACGGCGCGCCGCCGGCGATGCGCATTTCATCCACCGGATCGGCATTGGCGAACACCGCGCGCGCCACGCCGAGGAGATCGGCCCGCACATTCTCGCTGGGCACCGCCCCTGAGAGCACCACACGCGCGCCGTCGCGCCGAACGCTCCAGACATAAGGGCGGTCAAAGGCGCCGACGCTGACGCCGGAGACATCGACATCGGTGACGCCGCCCGCCCAAGCCCCGCCCGCACCCGCCGCCGTCAACGCGGCGCGACGTGCGCCTTCGATATCGTCCTCGTGTTCGACAAACCCGCGCAACACGGCGCGCTGGCCGTCCATCTCCATGTCGAGACCGGGATAACCGGAGGATATCAGGGCGCCGGCGACGCGTTGCTCGAGGATTTGCGGCATGCGCCACGCCGACCCGCCGTGCGGCGCAACGATGCCCAGAAGCATCGCCACCACGGCGCAGCCAATCGCGGACCAGAATGCGATGGGCGGGCGTGGATCGGACTCGGTATCGGGGTATTCAATCATGGCCCGCGCGCGCGCCGCACCTGGGCGTCGGTCAATAAATGGCGCAACTCATCGTTCTCGCGCTCCTCGGCGCGGGTCCGCGCGCCGGCCATGATCGCGAACGCGCGCCAGCCCACGGCGAAGCCGATGAGGCCCGCCGCGATGAACAAGATCACCTGGGACAAGAACAGGCCGATCATATTTCTCGCGCCGCGTGCGCCTCCAAAGCGTTTCAACTAGCCTTAACGCTCTTCTAATGCCTGGAGAACTAGGCGAAAACCGGAAACACCCGCCGAGGCGACCGCGCGAAAGAGAAGATGGCGCACCAGATTACCAGCGCGTCGAACCCGCTGATCAAAACGCTAAAGAGTCTGCACATGAAGAAGGGCCGCGCCGAGAGCGGGCTTTTCCTCGCGGAAGGCGCACGTCTGGCCATGGAGGCGGCAGATCTCGATGTCTGGCCGGAGATTTTGCTGTTCTCCGCGGCGGCGCTGTCGCGCGAGCCGGTGCGGACGCTGATCGATGAAGCCGAAAAGCGACGCGTACGCGTGATCGAGACGAGCGAAACGCTGCTGGCGCAGATTTCCAAGCGCGACAACCCGCAAACGGTGATCGGCGCCTACAAGCAGCAGCTGGCGACTCTGGAGGGAATCGAAGGCGAGACCGTGGTGGCGCTCGAAGGCGTGCGCGATCCCGGCAATCTCGGCGCCATCCTGCGCACGGCCGATTCCACCGGCGCCGGCGGCGTCGTGCTGATCGGCGAAAGCTGCGATCCGTTTTCGGTCGAAGCCGTGCGCGCCAGCATGGGCTCGCTGTTTGCGATGAAACTCGCGCGGGCATCGTTCGATGAGCTGGTGCGGTACAAAAAGGCGCGCGGCGCGCAAATGATGGGGCTATCGCTCAAGGGCGGGGCGCTCGATCCGGGCTTGCCGGCGCCGGGGAAAGCGATCGTGCTGATGGGCAATGAGCAATCGGGCCTGCCCGATGATATGGAAGCGGCGTGCGATCTGCTGGTGAGATTGCCGATGCGCGGGCGCGCCGATAGTTTAAACCTTGCGATCGCGACAAGCGTGATGCTTTACGATCTTTGGCGGAGACGCGGATATGACGGCGCGCGCGCCTGAGATTTTGATCGCCGACGATTGGCGCGACTACACGCTGCTGGACAGCGGCAATGGCGGCAAGCTCGAACAGGTCGGCCCGTACCGCTTCGTGCGCCCCGAGCCGCAGGCGTTGTGGGCGCCCACGCGCCCGTCGGCCGAGTGGGACAGCGCCGACGCGATCTTCACCGGCGCTTCCGGCGAGGACGACGAAGGCGGCCGCTGGCGTTTCAACCGCGAGCTGCCGCAAAGCTGGACGCTGCACTGGGACAATCTCTCGTTCATCTCGCGGCCGACGCCGTTTCGCCACCTCGCCTTCTTTCCCGAGCACTCGGTGCACTGGCGCTATGCGCGCGAGTGCTTGAACGCGCATCAGGGCGCGCAACCGGAAGTGCTGAACTTGTTTGGCTATACGGGGCTTGCT
This sequence comes from Hyphomonadaceae bacterium, assembly GCA_014378995.1. GTDB lineage: Bacteria > Pseudomonadota > Alphaproteobacteria > Caulobacterales > Aquidulcibacteraceae > Vitreimonas. Next base: position 14,206 of record JACMMP010000212.1, on the reverse strand, counting down.
TCACTCGCCTGCGCGAAGGCAGGCGCGAAGGTGACGCACATCGATGCGTCGAAAAAAGCAATCGGCTTTGCGCGTGACAATCAGCGCGAGGCGGGTTTGGAGAACGCGCCGATACGCTGGATCGCCGACGATGCGCTGACGTTCGTAAAGCGCGAAATCCGGCGCGGACGGCGGTACGATGGAATCATCCTCGACCCGCCCAAGTTCGGGCGCGGACCGGATGGCGAAACATGGCGGCTGGAGGAAAACCTGCCGGAGCTGCTGGATGCGTGCCAATCGCTGCTGCGGACTGACGCGAGTGACCGGGCGAGCGCCAAGGGGTTCATGATCGCGACGGTGTATGCGGTGCGGCTATCTTACCTGGCGCTGGCGCAAACAGCGCAGCAAATGTTCACCCGCGGCGAATGGCAAACGGGAGAAATGGCGTTGCCGCATGAAGGGCGTGAGCTGCTGCTGCCGACAGCAATTTTCGCGCGCTGGCGGGGGTAATGCGAGCCAACGCCCGCTCTTCGCCGATTGTCGCCGGAAGCGCTAGTGAGCACGACTATAGCAGCCCCACTGCCGTTGCATGCCATTGCTCCACGCGAGAGCCGTCGCAAAGGTTTGCGCTCTCGGGTCAAGAATGTCTTGATCGCGATAGGTGTTCCAATCACCACTCCAAGTGGCGCGGCTATATTGAAACAATCCCGAGTACGGCCCGGCTGGGTTTACGATCGCGGCTTGGCCTCTCGATTCACACAGCATCACCGCGTACATCCGCTCTTCGCTATCAGCGTAGGGATGTCTGGCTCGCGCTTCACGAATCCACGCTCGGTATTGGCCGAGGGTTTGCTCGTCGACTGCGCCCCTAGACGCCGGACGCACTGCTGCTTGGTCGCCGGACGTCGACGCTGCGGCGGGCTCTGGCTCGGCGGTGGACTCAAAGCGCTGTTCGACGGCGTCCAATTTCATCCAATCAAGCCAAGCCTGCGGCATCGGATAGAGACTGCCACCAATCCAACCCAAAGCTATGCCCAAAGCCAGGCAGACAATAATCGCTCCTAGGCGCATTGGCCCCTCCCTGCGCGACAATCGCCGGCATCGCGATCCTCGTCACGTCACCGGCCTACTCCCCTTACGCCAGGAATGCGACGCGCCCGCATCGTATCGCCGGAACGGCGAATGTCTGCCTTGAGCGCGATTTCACCGAGCGGCCTTGTCGCCCCAGTCAGGCCGTTCGCGCTGGTTGCTGCGTTACGGCGCGATCTCGCCGACAACGGTCGTTCGCGTTAGTGGCCGGGGACGCGCTGTCTTAGTTCTGTCAGCTCTTTTCGATCGTGAGAGCAGAAGATCGTGAGGTCCCCGGCGTGGTCGCGCTTCAGGGCGCGTAAGCGCTCCTGGTTGTGACGGCGGGCCGGGCGGTCGGTGTCCATGATGTGCTGGTAGACGGCAAGGCCCGGCGTGCAACTCGGGCACGCGACGTTCATCTGTCTGTGATGGAGGTAAGCGTCTCCAGCATGGAGGAGCCAGCCGCCGCGGGTTTGCACCGCAACGCCGGCGTGTCCGAGCGTATGCCCGCGCAACGGGAGCATCAAGATTTCCGGTGGCAGCCCATCGAGACCGCGCACGGCTTCGAAACCGAACCATTGCTCGCCGCCCGCCGCATAGGTGCGCCAATCGCGCACATCATCCCATTGGCGCGGACGGTAGCGTTGGTTGGCGACAAAACTCCGGCGTGTGCGCTCGGCGGCTTCACGCTCCGTCGCCATCACGTGAATACGCGCCCGCGGAAAATCCTCCAACCCGCCGGCATGATCAAAGTCGAGGTGCGTCAGCACGATGTGGCGTACATCGCGAGCTGAAAACCCGAGCGCTTCGACCTGCCGCAGCGCCGTGTCGCGCTCGTGCAGACGCACGTTGAGGATGGCGGGCCATATGAAGGGCAGTCGCGCATACGTGTTCCGGACATCTTCTAGGCCGTATCCCGTATCGACCAACACCAGACCCTGATCAGTTTCCAGCAGCAGGCAATGCGTGACGATACTCGCGAACAAGCCACGGCTGGCGCCGTCATAGAACGCGCCGCCAAGCGGGCAATGCGTGCCGCAATTGAGATGGTGCACACGCATCGCCCGCCCCGCACGCTTCAGTCCGACCCATCCACTTTCTTGCCTTGGATGAAGGCGAGAAGATCGGCGTTGAGTTCATCGGCATTGGTCGCCGCGAAACCGTGACAGCCGCCGGGGTAGACCTTGAGCGTGGCGTTCTTGATAATTTTCGCGCTCTTCAGCGCCGATGCCTTGATCGACACGATCTGATCGTCGTCGCCGTGCGCCACGAGCACGGGAATATCAATCCGCTTCAGATCCTCCGTGTAGTCGACCTCCGAAAATTCGTGGATGCAATCGTATTGGCCTTTGAGGCCGCCTTGCAGTCCGGCGATGCGGAATTGTTCGCGCACGCCTTCAACGATCTTCGCGCCTGACCGATTGTAGCCGTAGAACGGCATGGTGAGATCGTAGTAGAATTGCGAGCGGTTGTCGCGCGTGCCTTGACGGATGCCGTCGAACGCTTCTTTCGGCGTGCCTTCCGGATTGCTCGGCGTCTTGAGCATCAGCGGCGGCACCGCGCCGAGCAGAACAGCGCGCGCCACGCGCCCCGTCCCATGGCGGCCCATGTAATGCGTGATCTCGCCGCCGCCTGTGGAGTGTCCGATCAGCATCAGCGACTTAAGGTCGAGCTTGTTGATGAGTTCGGCCAGATCGTCGGCGTATTGATCCATGTTGTTGCCGTCCCACGTTTGCGTGGAGCGTCCGTGGCTGCGGCGGTCATGCGCGATGACACGATAGCCGCGCTCGCCGAGGAACAGCACCTGCCGCTCCCAATCGTCTCCGGTCAGCGGCCAGCCGTGCGAGAAGAGCACGGGCGGGCCGTTGCCCAGATCGTTGTAGAAAATCTGAGCACCGTCCTTGGTGGTGATGAAGGGCATTGTCGCCTCCTATGGTGAAAGTGTTTCAGGCAGCTTGCGATGTGAGCGCGGTGACGTTGGCGGCGCGCGCGTTCTTCAGCGCCCAATCGAGCGCGAAATCCGCGACCTCTTCCCAGCCCGGCTCAGCGCAGGTCCAGTGGCAGCGCGCCGGATATAGCTTGAATTCGGTTACCGAAGGCGCGCGCTTTTGCTTGTTGAAGATCGCCTTGGTCATGCTGGCGTCGGCGATTAGATCCTTGCCGCCGGCGATCAGCAGCAGCGGCGCTCGAGCCGGGTTCTTCCAGTTGATCGGCAACGCGCCAATCACACCGTCCCAATAGACCTTGCCTGCCGTCGGCACGATGTAGCGCGCGAAATGATCGTCTTTCATGTTTTCGGGCAGCCCCTGTGCGAAGCGCGTCTTGAAGAATTGGCGCGTCATCGAGATGACCTTGCCGCCGCTGAAGGGGTCGCCGAGCACCGGCAGGGCCGAGATGATCGCTTGCGGTCCGAGCGGCACGCCTGGTGTCGGCGCTGGATCGATCGCGACGCCCGCCACGCCCAAGCCGCGGTCGAGCAGGTGCTGGGTGATCACGCCGCCGAGCGAGTGACCGATCAGGATCGGCGCTTCGGGCAGCGCGCGGATCAAGCGTTCGTAGTTGGCAATGATGGCGCGTTGCCCGCTTTTGGCGAGCTGCTTGCGCGGTTTGGCGCGCAAATCGGCGGGATCGCCTTCATCGCCGGGCCAATCGGGGGTCACGACCGTGTAACCCTTGGCCTCGTAGCGCGCCTTCCAATTCTCCCAGCCCTTTGAATTGAGCCAGGCGCCGTGAATGAGCATGATGGTTTTGGTCATTGTGCTTTCTCCTTGCGAAAATGTGTGACGAGCTTCGCCGTCGTGAGCACCGCGTGGGCGAAGTTTGGGGCATTGATGTCGTGGGGCGCATGCATGGCCTCGTGGCTGAACGCGGCCGTCGCATCGCGCACGAGGGTGACGTGGTAGCCAAGATCGACCGCATTGCGCGCCGTGCCCTCAATGCACGTATTTGCGATCAACCCGATCAGGATGACGTGACTGATCCCCTTCTGCTTCAGCAGGAAATCAAGATCGGTGTTGGCGAAGCCGCTGGCGGTCCAGTGTTCTTTGACGATGGTGTCGCCAGGCTGCGGGGCAAACTCGTCATGGAATTCTCCGCCCCAGCTTCCTTTCGCGAACGCCTGCATTTGTGAGCCGGCGCGTTGATAGGGCGTTGGATGGTCCCAACCGGCGAAGTCGTCCGGCTCTGCGCGATGGTGCGGCACAACGAACACGGCGACGCCCGCGTCGCGCGCGGTCACCAGGATCGCGCGCAAATTGTCGTGCAGCTTCACGCTTGCGGCCACGTCAGCCACCAGCGGCCAGAGCTTTCCGCCCTCTGAGAGGAAATCGTTGTAGGGATCGACGAACAACAGCGCGGTGCGCTCGGCGTCGTAAGTCTCGGCTTCGAATGCTTGGGTCATGTCGTCGTCCCTCGATGACGGGACGATGCGTCGGGCCGCGACGGCGGCCAATTCTACATAGGGCTAACGCCCTAATACTCAGGTATGAGTGCGCTTAGGTTGCGGGCGGCAAAGTGAAAATGAAGGCGGCGCCGCCTTCATCGCGATTGCGCGCCTCGATCCGCCCGCCATGCGTCTCAATGATCGAGCGGCAGATCGGCAGACCCATGCCCATGCCGTTGTCTTTGGTTGTGAAAAAACTCTCAAACAGGCGATCGAGGTGGTCGGCGGCGATGCCGGGGCCGTTGTCTTCGATCACGACAATCAGCATGTCGCCATCGCGTGCGCTGCGAATGCTCAGCTTGCGCGCACGCGCGCCGCCATGCGCCATCGCCTGCACGGCGTTGACCGCCAGATTGACAACGACCTGCTGCAGCTGGGTCCGGTCCGCGGCCACTGGCGGCAGATCGGGCGCAAGAGTGAGGGTTAGGGTCACATCCTGCGCCTGAAGCTCATGAAGGAGAAAAGTCGTCGCCTCGTCGATCACGCCGTTGAGCGAGAGTTGAGCGCGCTCCGGCGCGCGCCGGGCGGCCATGTTGCGAACGCGCGCGATGATGTCGCCCGCCCTGCGTGCGTCGGCGGCGATGCGGGTTGTGAGCGCGCGGACCTCTTCCATGTTCGGCTCCGCCCGGTCGAGCCAGCGCAGGCCGGCGGACGCGTTGGTGGCGATGGCCGCAAGCGGCTGGTTGACCTCGTGTGCGATCGAGGCGGTCAGCTCGCCCAGCATGGACACCCGCGCGGCGTGGGCGAACTCGGTCTGCACGCGGCGCAGCATCTCCTGCGCCCTCACCCGCTCGGAGACGTCGATGACGCCAATCAGGAGCTTACCTTCGGCCACGGTCTCCGGAGCGAAGCAGGCCGTGAACAGCGCGTCGAACTCGCGCCCGTCGATCGTCCTCAGCTTGCACTCGGCGGCGTAGCTCGGCTTGCCGGTAACAGCCGCGATCACGCTCGCGGCGTATATGTGATTGCTGGCTTCCGGCCAGAACGCATCGAGCGAGCGAAGCAGCTCGGCTTTATCGCCCCTGCCGAACAACGCGACGGTCTGGTCGTTGACATCGATCACATGGGTTGCGCGCATCATCTCACGAACCGTTCCCGGATGAGCGGCAAAGTGCGCCGCGTAATCCTTGACCCCGGCGGCGCGAAGCTCGCGCAGCATCGAGCCGGCGTCCTTGAAGTCGAGTTCCCAGAATGACGCGGCCATCGCCCGGAAAATATTGCGGTAGCGATACTCGCTCTCCCGCAATTCCTGATCGGCCTGCTGCCGCGCGGTGATGTCCATCAGCGCACCGACAAATTGGCCGGGCGCACCGGATAGCGGGCGCGCCACCAGATGAACCTGCTTCACCGCACCGTCCGGCATCAACAGGCGAAACTCGAAATCGACGGCGCCGTTGGCGACGGCCCCGCGCTCGACGATTGGACGGAATTTGTCGCCATCGCCTGGATGAACGCGCTGAGCGATCAGGGCGAGGCTCGGCTTGACGCCCGGGTCATAGCCAAAGATCCGATAGCTCTCGTCGGACCAGAAGATCTCGCCGGTGGTCGCATTCCAGCCGAAGCTTCCGCCGAGGCTCAATTTTTGCGCTTCGGCCAGATAGGCCGCTTGCGTGAGATTGATGAGGCGGGCCTGCTCCCGATGGATGTCTCCAAGCTCGCGAACGCGGCGGATCAAGCTGGTGATGACGAAAGACGCCGCGACGAACGCCGCCAACGCCAACAAATCCTGCCCCTGCTCGACTCCTAGCGTGAACAGCGGCGCGACGAAGAAATAGTTGAGACAGCCGACCGCGATGACGGAGAACACTACGGAGGACACGAAACTGTCCAACAAGGACAACGCGATGATGACGATGAGGAAAGCGAAGGAAGCGGTCGAAAAATTGAGGCCCAGCGCAAAACAGGCCCAGGTCACCAGGCCCAGGGCTATGGCGCCGAACGCCCAAAGCATGGCCAGGCGCTGATAGCGCGGGATGGACTCCCAGCGTTGCAGGCGGCGGATCAAGACAGTTTCAACGCCCGTCAGCAATGGTCGATTTTCGAGCACGGCCCACCCCGCGATTGCGCGCGCCATTGAAGCTTGGGCCGCGCAAGGGCGCAAGCGAGGCCGGTCACGGCTGGCGCTTGAGCGCCTTTTCCACGCAGGCGACCAGCGCGCTCACCTCGAACGGCTTGCGCAGAAAGCACGCCGCGCCGCTGGCGACGGCCCTTTCCTCAAGGCCGGGCTCCATGCGCGCCGTGATCATAATCACCGGCACCGCGCAGCCCTCTTGGGTGAGGCGTTGCTTGAGTTCAATCCCACTAAGCCCGGGCATATGGATGTCGGTGACAATGCAGTCGCTCGCGCTTGGCTCGCCGGCCGCGAGAAATTCCGTCGCTGAGCCGAAGGCGCTGGCGCGATAGCCTAGCGACCGCACAAGGCCCACGAGGGCTGTGCGCAGCGAATCGTCGTCATCGATAATGGAAATCAGAGGTTCTTGCGCCACGCCTTCAGCCTTCGGCGCGTTTCCGGCGCCTGGGTGTGCTTCGCATAGGCCCTCAATCGGCGACATTATACGCAGGTGTTAGAGGTACTCGGCGCTATTCCGGACGCAAATTGAGCGCCTCGGCCATCCGTACGAGGTCCGCCAGCGTGCGCGCACCCATTTTCCGCATCGCCGCGCCGCGATGGATCTTCACCGTGATTTCGCTCAGCGCCAGATCGCCAGCGACCTGCTTGTTCATTTTGCCCGCCGCGACCAACGCCATCACCTGACGTTCCCGCGGTGAGAGCGTCGCGAACTGCGCGTTCAGCGCGTCGATCTTGGTTTCGCCGGCGCGCCGTTCACGGTCGCGGGCCAAGGCCGCGGCGACGGCATCCAGCATGTCCTGATCGCGGAACGGCTTGGTCAGAAAATCGACGGCGCCCGCCTTCATGCCGCGAACCGACATTGGGATATCGCCGTGCCCCGTCATGAGCACAGCCGGCAGCCGCACGCCCAGCTCTGCTAGCCGCTCTTGAAAATCGAGCCCGCTCATGCCCGGCAGGCGCACGTCAAGCACCAAGCATCCCGGCGCATCAGGAGACGGCGGCGCTTGCATGAAGGCGGCGACAGAGTCGTAAAGCCCCGTCGCCAATCCGGTTGAGCGGAAAAGGCTGTCCAGCGCCGTGCGAATGGAAGCATCGTCATCGATGATGTGGACGACAGGCGCGTCAGCCATGGCGAGGAGCTAAGCCCTTAGGGGTCACGGCCGCCACTATACCATGATATGATTGAGGTGTCCGGCGCTGACGGGAAGATAGCCAAGCGCTTCGATGAAGGCGATACTTCAATGATGGCCGAGCCTGTCCTTACGCCCACTCGCGAGCAACTGATCCACGCGCTCTACGAAGCTGCGGAGCTAGAGCACAATTTGATGTGCACCTACCTCTACGCCGCCTTCAGCCTGAAGGACGGCGAGAACGAAGGCTTGAGCGGCGAGGAAGCGGCGGCGGTGAAACGCTGGCGGCGCGGGATCATCGACGTGGCGATCGACGAAATGGGCCACCTCGCGGCGGTCTGGAATATCACCGCAGCGGTCGGCGGCGCGCCGCGCTTCGGGCGCACGAACTTCCCGCTTGATCCCGGATTCTTGCCGGCTGGCGTGGTGGTGAAGCTCGCGCCGTTCAATGCCGAAACGCTGCAGCACTTCATTCATCTGGAGCGCCCCGAAGGTTCAAGCGAACGCGACGGCGAAGGTTACGATCACCGTGAGTTCAAGCGCGGCGCTGTGACGCCACGCCTGACGCCGATGGCGATCGATTACGAGACAGTCGGTCAATTCTATCAGACGATGCAATTCGCGCTGAAACACATGGCGGAGAAACTCGGCGAGAGCGCGCTGTTCTGCGGCGATTCCGCACTGCAGCTCTCATCGGCGGAGATCGATCTTGGCGGCGCCAAGCCCGTGCTCTGCTTGGAGACCGCTGTCGCTGCCTGCGAAGCGATCATCTCCGAGGGCGAAGGCGCAGCGACGGAGTCACCCAATTCGCACTTCGCCCGCTTCAGTGCGATCCGCGACGAATACCGCGCGCTGCTTGCAAAGAACCCGCACTTCGCGCCGGCGCACGCTGCCGCGGTCAATCCCGTGCTGCGCCGCCCGCCTGCCATTGAGGGCCGCGTCTGGCTGGAAGATGCCGACGCGTCGGCCATCGTCGATGTCGCCAACGCGGCCTACCAGACGATGTTGCGCTTGTTGGCGTATTCCTATGTCGTCCCGAGCCCAAGCGCGGAGAAGGGTCTCGCGGTCGATCTGGCTATCGACCTGATGAAGGCGATGACGTTGCTGGCCGAAAGCGCAGCGCGCCGCCCTGCCGGGCCGTCCAACCCACATTGCAACGCCGGGATGTCGTTCACCGCGTTGCGCGACTCGGCCCCACTGCCACGCAGCACGAGTTCGCGGCGCTTCTTCGTTGAACGACTTGCTGAACTCGCAAAAGGCGCGGCCAGGCTGGATCAGGAAGATATGCGCGTGGCGCGCGCGGCCGGTTTGCTGAAAGCGCTCGCCGCGCGCGCGCAACGTTTCACTGAGATGAGCGATACCCCCGCAGCCACGACGATCGCTGCGTCCCCAGCAACGCCACGCCCGGCGCCGACGATGGCTCTGGTCGATGGCGCGGAGGTGGTCGAGGGCGAGACGGTTCAGATCACGTTCAACGGCAAACTCTGCATTCACTCGCGCTTCTGCGTCACCGGCGCGCCGAAAGTGTTCCTCGCCAATGTCCAAGGCCCTTGGATCCATCCCGACGACATGGACGCCGAAGAGCTAATGGCGGTCGCGCGCGAGTGTCCGTCCGGCGCGATTCAGTACCGCCGCAAGGACGGTGGCCGCGAAGAGCAAGCGCCGCCGGTGAACCTCATCTCGGTCCGTGAAGCCGGGCCCTACGCTTTCCGGGGCGACCTCAGCATAGACAGTGAACCGATCGGCTACCGCGCCACGCTCTGCCGATGCGGCGCATCAAAAAACAAGCCGTTCTGCGACGGCTCGCACCACGACATCCATTTCGACGCCAGCGGCGAACCGCCCACTGGCGACAAGACCGACATGCTGGCCGTGCGCGATGGCTCGATCGAAGTGATCCCGCAGGCCGATGGTCCGCTCATGGTGCGCGGCAACATGGAGATCATCTCCGGCACAGGCCGCGTCGTCGCCCGCGTCCAAGCCGCCCGCCTCTGCCGCTGCGGCCACTCCAACACGAAGCCGTTCTGTGACGGCACACACGCAAAGATCGGCTTTCGTTCGACGTGACGGGAGGCCAGGCCGGCGGCTATATCCCATGTGTTGACGGCGCTGATTATCGGCGGCGCGCGGATAGCGACCCGCCGCTTCGGGCCAGTAGCAGACTTCCGCCTCAATGAAAATTCCGCCCTTTCGGCATGACATTCGCCGTTGCGCTTAGATTGATGCGCACGTCGCGCGGGTGGCGGTGCGGGTCGCCGCGCCAGGAGCCGCCGGGGTCGCCAGTCTTGGCTTCATCGGTTGGTATTGTGGCGTCGATTTGCGGACCGGCGGCGGAGAGTTTCGCCAACAACGGATTCCAATCGTGCACACGCTCGGCGACGACGTGAATGACATCGCCCTCCTTTTGCACCGCTCCGTCGATCGCCACTAAGCGCCCGCCCAGCACTTCGCGGCGATATTGCTCGAACAATTTCGGCCACACGACGATATTGGCGATGCCGGTTTCGTCTTCCAGCGTCATGAAGATGACGCCCGACGCCGTGCCTGGGCGCTGGCGCACCAGCACAAGCCCCGCAACCCGCACGCGCTCGCCGTTGCGGATATCCGCAAGCGTTTCGGCTTTGATCGCACGTCGCGCCGATAATTCATCCCTCAACAGCGCCGCCGGATGCGCCTTCAGCGACAGCCCCATCGTGCGATAATCCTCCACGATGTGCTCACCGAGCGGCATCGACGGCAGATCGAAATCCGCCTCCCTGGTCCGATCCTCACTCTGCACGAACAGCGGCAAATCCTCCTGCCCGCCGACCCGGTTCAGCCCGCGCACGGCCCACAGCGCATCCCGCCGATCCAAACCAAGAGAGCGGAACGCATCGATATCGGCCAGCCGTTCGATGGTTGACGCCGGCAAGCCGCTCCGCAGCCAAACATCGCGTACGGAATCGTAACCGGCGCCGCGATTGGCGACGAGCGCTTCCATCTCGATTTGCTTCAAGCCTTGCGCTTGGCGAAAGCCCAGCCGCATTGCGTGGGTGGAACGCACATCGCCCCGCATGTCGCTGTGGCGCTGATGCAGGCGCCGGGACGCGTCGGGGCCGGGTTCGAGCGTGTTGTCCCAGTCGGAAGTGTTGACGTCGATTGGGCGGATTTCGACGCCATGATCGGCGGCGTCGCGGACGATCTGCGCCGGCGCGTAAAAGCCCATCGGCTGCGCATTGAGCAGCGCAGCTGCGAACACATCCGGGTAATAGCATTTCAGCCACGATGACGCGTAAACGAGAATGGCGAAGCTCGCGGCGTGGCTTTCCGGGAAGCCATATTCGCCGAAGCCTTCGATCTGCGCGAACGACGATTCGGCGAATGCCTGCTTGTAGCCGTTGCCGATCATACCGTTGATGAACTTCTCCTTCAGAGCGCCGATCGTGCCGACGCGCTTGAATGTCGCCATGGCGCGGCGGAGCTTGTCGGCCTCTGATGGCGCGAAACCGGCGGCGACGATGGCGATCTGCATCGCCTGCTCTTGAAACAGCGGCACGCCGAGTGTGCGTTGGAGCACAGCCTCAAGCGCTTTCGATGGATAAGTGACCTTCTCCAAACCTTGCCGGCGCTTCAGATAAGGATGAACCATCCCGCCCTGGATTGGCCCCGGCCGGACGATCGCCACTTCGATGACGAGGTCATAAAACCTCGACGGCCGCAGCCGCGGCAGCATCGACATTTGCGCCCGGCTCTCGACCTGGAAAACGCCGATCGAGTCTGCGCGTTGCAGCATGGAATAGACGCGCGGGTCGTCCGCGCGCGCGAAGAAGGAAAGATCGGTGTGCGCGCGCCGCTCCGTAGGCGGATGACTGAGGGGGTGAGGCCCGCGAACGCTTCCGACCGAGCCTCGTGAGGCTTCGGTTTCACCTTCGGCGCGCGCACCCCCTCCGTCAGCGTACTGTCGCACGCTGACACCTCCCCCATCGAGGGGGAGGTGATGCTGATCCCAATCGGGATAATTCTTGGCCAGCATATCGAGCGCCTTCTTCAAGCAGCTCAACATGCCAAGCCCAAGCACATCGACCTTCAGTATCTTCAGCGCTTCAAGATCGTCCTTATTCCATTCGATGACGGTGCGGCCTTCCATCGCCGCGTTCTGGATCGGCACGACATCATGCAGTTTCTCGCGCGTGATGACGAAGCCGCCGACGTGCTGGGAAAGGTGGCGCGGGAAGCCGTGCAGTTCATTGGCCAACGTTACGCACTGCGCCAATTGGGGATCGTTGACGTCGAGCCCGAGTTCTTCGAGGTCATTTTTCTTCACCCCATCCGACCACCAGTGCAACGTCTTCGCCAGCGCGGCGATGCGGTCCTCGGAATAGCCGAACACTTTTGCGACTTCGCGGATAGCGCTGCGGCCGCGATAGCAAATGACAACGGCCGATAAGCCGGCACGGTCGCGGCCGTACTTCTGGTAGATATATTGGATCACCTCTTCGCGGCGCTCATGCTCGAAATCGATGTCGATATCCGGCGGCTCGCCGCGTTCCTCGGAGAGGAAGCGTTCGAACACGAGGTTGCCGCCATCGGGATCCACTTCAGTGACGCCGAGCGCGTAGCAGATGCTGGAATTGGCCGCAGAGCCGCGCCCTTGGCAAAGGATCGGATCGATCGGATTGCCGTGGCGATCCTGGCCGGAACGCGCGAAACGCACGATGTCGGCGACCGTGAGGAAGTACGGAGCGTATTTGAGACGAGCGACGATATCGAGTTCACGCTTAAGCGTCTCGACAACACCAGGCGGCACGCCGTTCGCGTAGCGCTTTTCAACGCCTTGCCAAACGAGATGCTCAAGCGCCGCTTGGGGATCGGCAAATCCGTCGGACGTCTCTTCCGGATACTCGTAGCAGAGGTCGTCCATCGAGAAGCGGACGCCGTCGATGAAACGCAAACTTTCCTCGATAGCCTCTGGCGCGTCCTTATAGAGCCGCCGGATTTCTTCGGGCGGCTTCAGCTGACGTTCTGCATTCTTGGCGAGAAGAGCGCCAGCATCGGCAAGCTTCTTCTTCTCGCGGATGCAAGTGACGACATCGAGCAATGGGCGGCAGTCGCCGTGATGCACTAGAGGCTCGGTGGTCGCGAGAAGATGAGCCCCTGTTTGCGTTGCGATGCCCTTCAGCACGCGCAACCGCCGACGATCTTCGCCATCGACATAAAACGGCGCGGCGAGCCAAACTGCGCCGCAGGCGCGGCGAATATCCTGGAGATGGCCGATGAGATCAGCCGTGCCCGCAACGTGCACGTCGGCGGGAGGAATAAGGATGCAGCGCAACCCCTCTGCGTGGGCGAGCAGATCGGAGAAATCGAGCCAGCATTCGCCTTTCGGCGCGCGCATGTTTCCGATCGTGAGCAGCCGCGTCAGTTGCGCGAAGGCTGCGCGGTCCTTCGGGTAGGCGATAACATCAGGCGTCCCGTCGCGAAAGACGAGACGCGCGCCGACGATCAAGCGCAGGCGGCGCTCTTTCGCGACAAGATGCGCCCGCACGACGCCTGCGAGCGTGTTGCGATCCGCCACACCGATGCCGGCAAGCCCCAGCGCGGCGGCTTGCTCCACCATCTCTTCGGGATGCGAGCCGGAGCGAAGGAAGGAGAAGTTCGTGGTCACACACAGTTCAGCGAAGCCGCTCATGCGAACAGCCCGTGCACGAACCAACGCGGCGCTTCATTGCTCTCGCCGTAGAAGCCTTCGCGGTAGAGCCAGTAGCGGCGGCCATCCTTATCTTCGACGCGGTAATAATCGCGCGTCGGCGCCCCGCCCAGCCAATCGCCGCTAATGCGTTCGGGGCCCTCGGCGCGCGCAACGTCGCGCAACACGCGCCGCCAGCGGAAGCGGATCGGCGGCCCGTCCGGCACGGTGGCGAGCGTTTCGATGGGTTGCGGGCGGGAAAACAAAGTCAGCGGCCGGCGCATGACGGCGTCGCGCGGGACGCTGGTTCTCCCCCGTGCAGGGGGTGAAGTAAGCGCAGCGCTCCATCCGCCTGCTTTCTCCGGCGCATGCACATCGACAAGCTTGGGCCGCAGCACGCACTTGGCGCCCAGCCGGGCGCTCAGCACATCCACCAGCGAGGCGATAGTCTCAGCGCTGGCTTCCGCTTCCTCCACCGCAACCAGAGTGCGCGCCGCGCCTTCGATGCGCTCAAGCTGCACCACATCAAGCCGCGCCGCTTCGATGCCGAATTCGGCGTCAAGGTTTGCAGCGGCGAGGTTGAGCTTTTCGCGGAAGAGCCGCAGCAACGGCTTTACCTCGCGCTCGGGACGGCTGACGCCGATCTCGATCACGCGGTCGCGGCCATCGACGCCGAAGAGATGCAAAGCCACACGCCGCGCGCCTGCGCCGCGCCGTTCGAGCTTTTCGATCGCGTCGGCGCAGAGATGTTCGGTGGCGATCAGAATGGTCTCGACGCTGAACAGCGGTTCGAGGAAACGCCGCAGCGCGAACACGGGCGGCGCCGGGCGGCGCGGGGTCAGCGCTTCTGG
>JACMMP010000211.1 GCA_014378995.1 Hyphomonadaceae bacterium | reverse complement strand
GTGGCGAGCGCGCGCGCGAAAGCGCGGTCGCGGCCTTCGAGCGCGTTGAAGCTTTTCACATGATCGAGCGCGTCTTCCAGCGCGCGGCCGCGATCCATTACGGTCATCAGCAATTCGGCGGCGGCGACGCGGGCGTTCAAGGCGCGGTCGTCAGTTGCACATCGATGCGGGCGCGGCGGAAGCTGGCGAGACGGATAGTGGCGCCGCCGGCGCTCATCGGGGTGGCGATGCGAAGGACCGGCGCGAACGTGGTGTCGGGCATCAGCGCAAACCAGACTTCGCCGTGCGGGATGCGGCGCCGGCCAGCGTCGCGCGCTTCAAAGCCGGCGACGGCGATGTAGGCGAGCGAGCATTTCAGCACGTCGCCCTCGTAACCGGCGTCGTCAAAATCGTCGATCTCGCCGCCCGCCAGTTCGAGCAGATAGTGGAAGCGGCCGTCGAAGGTCGGGTAGGCGCCCGAGCATCGGCGGGTCTCGCCGACGTCGATCGACATCGCCACCACGCTGGAGAGCGGATCGCGCGAGCGGCGGCGCTGGGCGTCGCTGGCTGGCGGTTCGCCCCAGAGCCGGTAGTTCGGCTCGATGGCGGAGACCATCGCGCCATCTTCGCCGACACTCATGCTGATGACGCGGCGCTTGCGGCTGTAGCGATGGTCGAGATCATAGCGGCGCCAGAGCACGTTGCCGTTGCTGATCGCGCCGGAGGCCTCGGCGCGGAGACTGGTGCGCTCGAACAAGTTCAAGAGACCGCGCGACTGCAACGTGGCGGTGATGCTGTAGCTGTCCTCGGAGACGTCGGCGTCGACCGTGACGCCGCCGAGCGGCACGAAACCCAGACCCACGCCGTCATAGGTCAGCGAAAAGCGATCCGCCGCGGCGGAGCCGGCGCTCAGAAAGAGGGCGGCGAGGGCAAGGAGTGCGGCGCGCATTGAGCGCGGACTTTAGTGGGAGCGGATCGTGAGTCCATCCGCGCGCTGTTGCGGCGGCGGTGCGGCGTCGCCCTTCGACAGGCTCAGGGTGACGCTTTTTGGCATTGGTGACGCATCCTTCAGCGTCGCCCTTCGGGGGGGTGACGCTTTTTGAGATTGGGGAAGCATCCTTCGGCGTCAGCCTGAGCCTGTCGCAGGCGGGAAGGTTGCGCGCAGCACTTTGACTGCGCTTGCGGAGGCCGCAAGGCAGGTGGGGAGGCTCAAAGGTGTGGCTGGGGCGTCAGGAGCTGTCGGCTGCGGCGATGGGGAACGCGGGCGCGCGGGGCAGCGCAATGGCGGCCGGGGCGCAGAGGATGAGACCGCAGAGCTTCAGGCCCTTGCGCAAGCGCTTCATGAAATGCGCGATGTAGGGCTCCGGGTTGGCGAGCACTTCGAGCAGATGGAGCGCGCGTTCGCGCATGTTCGCGCCGCGCAGGCCGATGCGCGCCGACTTGATCAAGAGATGGATATGGCCGTGCGTGCGGCGAAAGCCGCGCCCGTGAGCAGGTTTGCGCTTTACGTACTGTCGCGGGCGCAGGCGCGTGACGGCGGTGAGGAAAAGCACGTGGCCGATGAAGCGCTCTCTGCGCTGTACGATGCGCTTGAGCGTGCGGCTCTCGCGGAGTTTGGCCCAGCGCATGACCAATGCCAGCAGACGCACAAGCCAAAGCAGGGCCTGAGCGTAAAACGCCTGGCATTGCTTTTTGGTGGTGTGGGGCTGGATGAGGTTCATGCGCGGCAGTGTAAGCGCGCGTGGCCGTGGTCGGATTGATTTGGGCGCGGGTGTTGGGGGTCAAGGAAATTGAGCGAAACTATCGTGGATAGAATGCACCCGTGCTCCCCCAATTAGGGGAGCTTCGTGCTTGGCGGCGCGGATGCAACTGTGCTGCCATGCGGCTGAAAATCGCCGGTTCAGGACATTCCGATGCGACCGTACAGCGAGCGGATGGCAAGCACAGAGCCTACCTTTCTGTTCATGTTCGGCTTTGAAAGCCCGGGCGAGCATGTCCGGAATGAGCGCAATGGCTGGGATGACGAATCCAGTTGGGCTGTTTGGATTGCAGCCGCCAGCTCGGACGCCGCGCTGACGTGGGGACGGCAAATAGCCGAGGACTTTGTGCGGCAGCTCTTTGTGCGAGCCGGGGTCGCCCCAAGGTCATGGATGACCGACGACTTCGCACATTGGATCAGCGCAGAAGAATCTGAGCTGCAACGTGCGCGGCTGGAAGATTCGATACCAACAGTCGCTGATGGACAAATGCCGGATTTGTCTTCGGCGCTAGATTACTGGAGTGGTCGCTAACGTCCGCATTGGGCCAGCGCGCGTCATCGCCACGATTTGCTCGAGTGGCCTACTCTCTCGATTGCGGTCAGTGGCTTAGCGCACACAGCAACGGCGTGCTTTCGCCGAGAATTGTCACTCAACGCCGCTGGCCGTCTATTTCGCCGCGACAAATGCGCAGCACTTGAGCCTGCAAAGAGGAACACAAACGACGCTGAACCCTTTCTAATTTAGTTTGCCCCTTTTCCAGGTTCACAATGCGCCTAGCAGCATTTATTCGGTCGAATGAGAGCGCCATCATCGCGGCATGGGAGGAATTCGCCCAAACTTATTTGCCCTCGGCCGCGCATATGGACCGAGTTGCGTTGCGCGATCACATCGTCGGCCTGCTTCGGTTCATTGCGGATGATCTTGAGACTCCCCAAACCGAACGGGAGCGTAGCGAAAAAGCCAAGGGACAGAGTCCCAAAGACAAGGGCGCGGATGACAGCGCCGCGGAAACCCATGCCGACCTGCGGTTTACCGGAGGCTTCGATACGGTCGAGATGGCTTCCGAATTTCGCGCACTGCGGGCAAGCGTAACCAAGTTGTGGAGAGCTGCTTGGGATGAACCTGTGGAAGTTATCCCGGATTTGTTGCGCTTTAACGAATCTATGGACCAGGTGATGACCGAATCTCTCGCCCGCTACACCCGAAAACTGAATTACGGGGGAGCTCTATTTATCGGCTCTCTTGTGAACGATTTCCGCAGTTCGCTGACAACAGTATCCAACTCTGCTCAGGCGCTGACCGATGGAAAGCTTGACCACCGACAGGCGCAACTGGTTTCTCAGATCAAGGCCGGCGCCTCCCACGTCGATCTGCTGATTTCCGACATGATTGATGCTGCCCGTGTTCGCTCTGGTGAGGGCGTGCCGATCGCGCTGGCGCCGATGGATATTGCCGACACTGTAAAGGACGCAGCGAAGGAATTCGGGTCGGCCCATCCCGACCGGAAAATTGTGGTCGAAACAGCCGGCAATCTTGAGGGGAAATGGGACCGCGCCCGCATCCGGCAGATGCTGTCAATTTTGATAGGCAGCGCGATGCAGTACGAATTGAAGGCCTCTGAGATTGCAGTCGCGGCGAAAGCCGGTGATCACGACGTGATCCTGTCAGTTCATAGCGAAGGCGTTATTCCGCCCGATGCTGTCGCTACCGTTTTTGACCCGCTGGCGCGCTGGCAGGAGGAGAACGCGGCGCAGAGCGGTGAAACCCGTCTCAAACTCGGACTTTACATCGCCAAGGGCATCGTGACCGCTCACGGCGGTAAGATCACTGTGGCGTCGAATGAAACGCAAGGAACGACCTTTAGTGCACAGTTTCCGCGTCAGTCCGCATAATAATAGCAAAGAGCCGTTCAAGCCGGACCCCTACATGCGTGACTTTGCATTGGTGTGTGTGGGTGGTTCAGCCGGCAGCCTCAATGCTTATAAAGAGTTTCTACAATATCTCCCAGAGGATTTGGGCGTTGCGATTGTTATCGTCAATCACGTCGCTCGCGGGGTTGACAAACTCCATGAAATTTTGCCGCGACACACCAAAATGCCGGTTAATCTAATTACGGATGGATTACGAATCCAGCCAAACCACGTGTACATAATCCCAGCAAAGTTTGGTTTACACCTTTCGGATGATGCTGAGTTCCACCTAGCTCCGTTATCGAAGACTAGGGGATGGCCCGACGTGATTACGCTTTTTCTTCGTTCCCTGACGCGCCGTTGGGATGGAAAACTAATTGCTGTCATCGTCTCTGGTCTGGATGGTGACGGGGCGGCAGCGATGGGACACATCAAGGACGTTGGCGGCATTACTTTCGCGCAGGCGCCTGACACAGCCGAGTGGTCAGATATGCCTGAGGAAGCCATCAAAACAGGGTATGTGGACTTTGTTCTTTCGGCTGGGGATATCGCTCTGAAGATTGCAGAGATTGTAACCGGAGGACGACGCTCGACTCACACATAGGTGGCTGACAAGGAGCCCCCACGGCGTTCGTTGGTCGATTCGCATCAATCGCAGAACACGCTCTTCGCCGCCTCCGAGGCGACGACGCCCCAAGCAGCACCCCCTTCATCGTTCAAACCTGCAAGCTGAACAGCGTCGAGCCCGCACGCCTATCTGACCGACGTGCTCCCTAATCTTGCCGATGGACCGCCGGATGCGTCGCACTGCATCCCCGAACGTTGCCGTCGCTGTACCGTTTTTACTCATTCCGAGTTCGGTAAATCGCCGATCGACGATCAATCCTGTCGGCGGCTGGTATGGGCCAGAAATCGCCGCTTGCGTTCACGGCAGCCGTCGGCCGGAATTCCATCGAAACGAGCCACTCCAAATCGGCGGCAAAGGTCGATGGTTACCCAGTTATTCCGGGATACACCCCCTAGCGGGGGAGGACGGGCGCTGGTGTTTAGGCTTAAAGCGGGCGGACGTTGATTTCGCTGTTGGCGAGCGGGAGTTCGACCAGCATGCCGACGCGGCCGGCGACGACGTCGTTGAAGCCGGCGGCGCGGGCTTCGGCGACTTGCGTTTGCGCCGCGAGCGTGTTTTCCGCGCCGGTGAGGACGACCATGCCGGTGTTCAAGGCTTGCGCGTTGGCGCCTGCTTCAGCGGCGGAGAATTCGCCGGTGACTTGCGCCACGCGGTGCGTCTCGGCGCTTTGCAGCACGACGTCGGCGTCGCGCGCCGCCGCAGCGGTGGCGACGCGGCCATCGCCGCCGACGACGATCGAGCGGCCGCGATAATCGAACCGGTAGCCGACGCGTCCTTCAAACGCGTCCTCTTGCGTGGTGAAAGCAGAAACGACGAGGCCGTCTGCTTCGAACACGATGACAGAGCGGCCGGGCTCTGGCGAAGGGCCCCAGGCTTGCAGGCCGCGCGAGGCGCCGTCAAAGCCGCCGGCCTGGTTCAGGCCGTCGACCAAACGCTGGGTTTCGGCCGGGCCGTACACGGGAAGCAACGCATCGGCGCGGCCGTGCGTGGAGGCGCCGTAAAGGGCGCTGAGATCGGCGACTTGCGGCAGGTCCGCGTCGGTGAGCAGGACGGCGCTCAGGCGCTCCATCGGAATGTTGCGGCGGGTGAGCGAAGAGGCGGCGCCGGAGCCGGCGTCGACAATGAACATACGACCAGCCGCGACGACGGCGAGGCAGGGTTTTTGTTCGGCGCTGTCCGGATCGCCGCAGACGACGGCGCGGAGCGCGGTTGAATCGAACAGATTGGCGCTGGCGGCGGCCTGCTGCTCCTCATAGGCCGCATAGGCGCGAGCGATTGCTTCTTGGCCTTCAGGCGTTTGGGAGCCGACGACCCAGCCGCCCCAAAACAAGCCTGACAGCGTCACGAAAATCGCGGACGATTTGCCGATCGCGTGCATAATTCCGACCCCGTTTGTGAACGCGCGCCACGGCGCGTTGACGTAAACCCCACCAAGTCTCACTAACCCACGCCATGATTCCGGCAAACTCGGTTAAGGACTGGTTTCCACAGATGCGTGCTGGACTGGTTCGCGCGGTTTGCAAATGAACAAAAGCAAACACAAATCAGCAATTTGGTTAATAACTGAGCGCGATGGTCAGTTGCCCAAATGGTTAACGCGGTGAAGCGCGTCCTGGTGTTCGACTCCGGCGTGGGGGGGCTTTCGGTGTTCGACGCCATTGCCGCGTCCGGCCATGCGCTCGAGTTGGACTACGCCGCGGACAATGCGTGGCTGCCCTATGGGCTGAAATCCGACTCCGAGCTGCGCGCGCGTGTGCCGGCCTTATTGCAGCGGCTTGTGGATCAATGGGCGCCGGATGCGGTCGTGGTGGCGTGCAACACGGCGTCCACCATCGCGCTCGATGCCGTACGCGCGCAGCTCAGCGTGCCGGTGGTGGGCGTGGTGCCGCCGATCAAGCCGGCGGCGGCGCTGACGCGGACGGGCGTAATCGGCCTCTTGGCGACGCCGGCCACGGTGCGGCGGGCGTATACGAATGATCTGATTGCGCAATTCGCGCCGGACAAAAGCGTGGTGCGGTTCGG
Source organism: Hyphomonadaceae bacterium (assembly GCA_014378995.1). GTDB lineage: Bacteria > Pseudomonadota > Alphaproteobacteria > Caulobacterales > Aquidulcibacteraceae > Vitreimonas. The sequence continues at coordinate 3,284 of JACMMP010000211.1, read as the reverse complement.
TTCGGCGGCCCTGGTGGAAGCGGCGGAACGCAAGCTACGGGGCGCGCCGCAGGATCCGGCCGCAATCGCCGAGGCGATGGAAGGTTTGTTCGGCGCGCCGGGCGGGGCCGAGATCGACGTGATTGCGCTGGCGTGCACGCATTTTCCGCTGTTGACGGCGGAATTGGCGGCGGCGGCGCCGCGGCCGATCGTGTGGCTTGATTCAGGTGAAGCCATCGCGCGCCGCGTCGCCAACGTGCTGATCGCGGAACCGGGCGCCGCGCGCGTCCGCCGCGCCGGTTTCACCGATGCAGGCAATTTGTCCGAACTGTATCCCGCATTTCGCGCGCGCGGGTTCGAGGCGTTTGCGCAGATTGGGCCGGCGCCCGGTTTCGAAGCTGCGCCGATCGTGGATTCCGCACCGGCCTGACTGGGCGTGTCGTTTCGGGAACAAGGCTGCGCTCGTCGCTGCGAAAACGCCGCCGCCGCATTGCGCGACCGTCTCGGCCCGGTAACGATCCCGCGCACAAGACAAAATAACGGAGCGCGGCATGGCAGAGGCATTTGGCGGCACACCGCTTGGGCTTTCAGCGCAGATTCTCAATCTCAGCGGCGTGCTGACGCGCAAGCCGGATCTCAAAGTGCCGCGCTATCAGCGTGCGTACACTTGGACCGATAGCGAAGTGCGCGAGCTGATGCAGGATTTGTGGGACGCCTATCAGCGCAAGGCGCCGTTCTATTTCATCGGCCAGATCGTGCTGGTGAAAAACCACGGCAAGCTGGAAATCTCCGACGGCCAGCAGCGTCTGGTGACGTTGACGATGCTGTTTGCGTACGCGCGCGATCGCATGCCCGCGCGCGCCAAGCCGTATCAGACTTTGATCCTCGACGGCGACAAGCCGCGCCTGCTGCTGCGCCACGAGGACGCGAGTTATTTCTGGGGCATGGTGCAAGAGCCCGGGCATATGAAGGCGCTGGCGCGGGCGCAGGACACAGGCAACGAGTCGAAGGATTTGTTCGCGCTGGCGGCGCGGACGATCGAGGCCGAACTCGCCAGGATCGAGGACGATCGCGAACTCGATAATTTCATGTCGTACGTGGCGCGGTGCTGCACGCTGAACGTTGTCGACGCCGATGAGCGCGGGTGCGCGCAGAGGGTGTTTCATACTTTGAACAAGCGCGGCTCGCCGCTTTCGAGCGCGGATATCATCAAGAGCGATCTGATCGAGAACTCCAAGCTCTCGAACGAGCAAGCGGAAGCTGCGGCGCACAAATGGGAGGAGGTGGAGGCGCTGTTCGAGCGCGAGGACTTCGCCAAGCTCCTCTACATGATGCCGTTCCTGCTGACGGGCGAAGCGATGCGCTCGCCTGGCGATCTGGGATCTTTTCGCACGGCTGTCGATAACGCCGGCGGCGTTTACACGTTCTTGTTCGAGCAATTTCCGCGCTATGCGCTGGCGCTGCGCTCGATCTTTGCGGGGGCGGTGAATGTCGGCGCAGCCAGCGCTGAAGTGAACCGGCGCGTGGCGCTGATGAAGCAAGTGGAGAAGTGGGACTGGGCGCCGTGCGCGATCGCGTTTCTGGCCGAACACAGCAACGAGCCGGAACGGGCGCGGCGCTTTTTCCAGGCGCTGGACCGCTTCACCTTCGCGTGCGAGCTGGCGGTGATCGACAATCGCGTGCGCGAAAAGCGTTATGCGATCGCCGTCAAGAAGGTTGGCGACGACAAGGCGCTTTATAGCGAGAGCGGCTTGCAACTTACCGAAGCGGAGAACGACAAGTTCATTTTCAATCTAAACCGCTCGCGCAAGCGCGACCGCCAGCGGCGCCTGCTGATGATGCGTTTAGAGGCGGCGATGCCGGGCGGGCATACGCTGACCATGACCGACGATGTGACGGTCGAACACGTGCTGCCCAAGAGCGGCAGCGCATGGTGGAACGAGCGCTTCCCGGATTCGGGGTTGCGCGATGAACTTTCGAACCTGCTCGGCAACCTCATCCTGATCACCTACGAGCAAAACAAGGAGGCCGACACCAAGCCCTATCCGAAGAAGCGGGTGTCGTTCTTCGAAACGCCGAACGCGCCGATTCACGCGGTCACGGAGGACATCCGCCCGATCGAGGGGTGGACGTTCCAGGCGATCGAGATGCGCCACGAGCGTCTGGTGCGAATTCTATGCGAAGATTGGGGGCTGGTGCGCGGCGGTTAACCAGTCGCTAACCAGTCAGGCCCGAACTCTTAACCTCGCATTCACGCCTGGGGCGAGGTTCGGGCCAGATGTCCTTATTATACGCGGTCGTTTTCGCGAGCCGCTGCAGATCCAACCATCACCGCTTGGCGGTGGACGCGCTGCGGCACCTGCAGTGCGCGGACGCCGAGGCGTGGCGCACGCTGCTGCTGCATCATCACGCCGAGTATTTGGCTGGCGCCAAGGCGCCGGACGAGGTGTTCAAGGACTTCAAGAACCACGTCCTGCACGTGCGCGACAATGATTGGGGCGGCGCGGTCGAGGCGTGCGAGGAATGGTATCGCCGCACGGTGCGGGCGCTGGCGGCGAAGGACTGGAAGCTGGCGGCGTGGTCGGCCGGGGTGCTCTCGCACTATTACGTGGATCCGATTCAGCCCTTCCACACGCACCAGACGGAAGAAGAGGGCGTGATCCACCGCGCGGTCGAGTGGAGCTTCTCGAAGTCGTACAAGACGTTCCAGCAGATTTTGGAGAACGATCTCGGCGGCTATCCTGAGATCGCGGCGCCGAACGGCGAGAAGTGGCTGGCGGACATGGTTCGCGCGGGCGCAAAAGCGGCCAATCCGCATTATGAACTCATCATCGATCACTACGATTTGGTCGCGGGCGTAAAAAAGCCGGAGGCGGGGCTCGACCAGGCGATCAAGGATACGGTCGCTAAATTGATCGGTCATGCGGCGGTCGGCTTTGCGCGCATTCTCGAGCGCGCGTTTGCGGAAGCGGGCGTAAAGCCGGCAAAGGCGCTGGGCGGGCTCGACGCGTTTTTCCTCGCGCTCGGCGCGCCGATCCAGAGCGTGCTGAAGCTGATGGACGATGCGGCGGCGCGGCGCGAAGTGGAAGCGCAATACGAAGAATTTAGGCGCACTGGAAAAGTGCGGGCGACCTTGGGCGAAGACGACAAGGTCGTCCGCGCGCTTTATGCGGCCGAAGTTTTAAAGACGCCGCTCTCATCGCTCGACGCCAAATGGCCTCGCGAACTAGGCTCGAAAGCTGGCGAGGGCGCCGCCTCGCGCGGCAAGCCGGCAAACGCGCAGCCCGTGAAGCCGGCGCAGGCCG
>JACMMP010000210.1 GCA_014378995.1 Hyphomonadaceae bacterium | reverse complement strand
GGCCATGCCGATCGGCCAGCCGCCGCTCCAGCGTCGCGGCCAACGCCGCCGCTTCGAAATCGTCCTCGGTGAAGAGGTCAGCCGCGCCCACCGCGGTAAGGCCTTCGGCATTGGCGGTCTGGTGATCGTCGGCGGCGGCGGCGAACGGGACCAGGATCGCCGGCCTACCGGCCACTTGCAGCTCCGTGACCGATGAAGCGCCGGCGCGAGAGATGACAAGATGAGCCGCGCCCAGGCGCTGCCCCATATCGGTGAAGAAGGGCGCGACCTCCGCCTTTACGTGGGCCTTCTGGTAGACCTTGTTGGCCTGCGCCACCTGCTCTTCGCGCACTTGGTGGACCACATCGAGCCGCGCCCGCAGCGCCTGCGGCAACATCGCGATGGCGGCGGGGATGACTTCGCCAAACAGCCGGGCGCCTTGGCTTCCGCCGGTGATGAGAAGATTGATCCGCCCGCCCGCCGGCGCTTCCGGATAGGGCCGCTCACGCACGGCGAGGATTGGCGAGCGCACCGGATTGCCGACGACGCGCTTGCGGTCGCCGGCCTTCGGCGGCAGCCGGTCGAGCCGTTCGAAGCCGCAGCAAACGAACGCCGCGCTTGTCGCCATCGCGCGGTTGACGCGGCCGAGTACGGCATTCTGTTCGTGAATGATGATCGGCACGCGCCGCGCGCGCGCGGCCATCAGCGCCGGAAACGAAGGATAGCCGCCAAAGCCCGCGACCAGCGAAGGCTTCAACTCGTCGAACACTTTTTTTGCTTCGTTGATGCCGCGCGAGATTTTGAGCAGCGCGGGGATGGCGGTGATCGGGTTCAACGTCAGCGACGACGCCGGCACATCGAGAATGCGTTCAGCCGGAAAGCCTTCGGCGTACCGGCGCCCACGCGCATCCGTCATCAGCACGACGCGCCAGCCGCGATGGAACATCTCCTCCGCGAAAGCAGCAGCGGGAAATAAATGGCCGCCCGTGCCGCCAGCAGCAATGACGACGATCTTCTTTTCCATCGGCTAACGCGTCCCACGTCCAGCAAAGAGATAGGCGCCGGGACGGTTTCGAAGAAGGGAAAGGCAGAACCCTAAAGCCAGCGCCGAGCCGATCATCGAGGAACCGCCGAACGAAATGAACGGCAGCGTCATGCCTTTGGCCGGCAGCAAACTCAAGTTAACTGCAATGTGAATGCTCGCCTGCAGCACGAGCAGGGTGACGAGGCCAGCCGCGGCAAGCTGCTCGAACGGCTCGTTCAAGCGGCTCGCGCGCGAGAGACCGCGGAACGCCAGCGCGCCAAACAGCGCGATGAGCCCAAGCGAGGCAAGCAAACCAAACTCCTCAGATGCGACGGCGAAGACGAAGTCCGCATGGGCATCCGGCAATGAGCGCTTGACGACGCCCTCGCCCGGCCCGCGCCCAAACACACCGCCTGCCGCGATAGCTTCGAGCGCGCGGTTGACCTGATAGGCGGCGTCGCCTTCGGGATTGAGCCAGCTGTCCACGCGTTCGCGGGCGTGCGGATAGAAGCTGTAAATCGCCCAAGCGCTGACGCCAGCAATGATCCCGGCCCCCAGCACCCAGCGAAATGCAATGCCGGAGAGAATGAGAAGCGGCGCAAGACACAGCGCCAGCAGCGCGGTTTGTCCAATATCGGGCTGGGCGAGCAACGCCGCGGCTGCGAGCGCAAACAAACCGATAGAAACGAGGCGGCCAGGAAATTGGCGCTGCTTCATACTCTCCCCGAGCATCCAAGCCCACACCACGATCAAGGCGGGTTTGAGGATTTCCGAGGGCTGCAGCGAGAAGACGCCAAAATCAAACCAACGCTGCGCGCCTTTAACTTCAGGCCCGAACAAGGCGGCTAGTCCGCACAGCGGCAGAAAGATCGCGACAAGGATCGTCGCCGCGCGCCGCACTTGGCGCGGATCGAGCGCGGCGGCGCCAAGCATAACGACAACGCCAAGGGCAGCGTACGCAGCTTGGCGGCCGGCGAAGTAGAACGCTTCCTCGATGCGGATGCGCGCGGTGGCGGCGGGGCTGGCGGCCATTGAAAACAGGATGCCGAGCGCAAACAAGAATCCGGCGATCACAAGCAACGGGCGATCGTAGCTGCGCACGCGCTCTAGCGCCGCGCCGAACCGCTCCGCGACCGCGTTCACGCAGCGCCGCCGTTGCGCACGGGCGGGGCCTCAGCCAAGCCCGCGACGAAGGCCTTGAATTGCTGGCCACGCTCTTCGTAGCTCGTGAATTGGTCGAACGAGGCGCACGCGGGCGAAAGCAGCACGACAGGGTGCGGCTCGCCGGACGATTGCGCATCGTTGAAAGCAAGCTTGACCGCCGCTTCCAGATGCCCCGCCATCGTCACCGGCACTTTCCCGCGCAGCGTGTCGGAGAAATCGCCGGCCGAGTGGCCGATGAGATAGGCCTTGGCGATGCGCGGGAAGAATGGAGACAGGTCTTCGATGCCGCCATCCTTGGCCACGCCGCCGGCGATCCAATAGATGCGCGGGTAAACCGCCAGCGCCTGCGCCGTCGCATTGGCGTTGGTGGCTTTTGAATCGTTGATGAAGCGCACGCCGCCGACGGTGGCCACCCGCTCGAGCCGATGCGGCAAACCTGGAAAAGTCGTCATCGCCTGCGCGATCGTCTTTGCATCGACGCCGAGCGCACGGGTCGCCGCGTAAGCGGCGGCCGCGTTTTGCGCGTTGTGCTTGCCAGCGAGCGCCGCCGCCTTCGTAAGGTCGGCGGCCACCTCCGAGCGTCCGCCCAGCGCGTCAATGATCTTGCCGTCGAGCGCGCACACGCCCCGCCCAAGCGCCTGGCCCGAAGAGATCGGCGCGACATGCTGCACGGCCGCGCGGGTGAGGTCGGTGCACGCCTTGGCGCAATAGAGATCGTCCACGCCAATGATCGCCCAATCGGCCGCGCCCTGATTCAGGAACACGCGCTTCTTGGCGGCGACGTAGGCGTTCATGTCGCCGTGGCGATCAAGATGGTCCGGCGTGGTGTTGAGCCAGATCGCGGCGTCGAGGCGCAGGCCGGCGGTCAGGTCGAGCTGATAGGAACTGAGCTCGATGACGTAATAGGCGCCCGGATGCAGCGGCGCCAGATCGAGGATCGCCTCGCCGATATTGCCGCCAAGGCGGACGTCCTTGCCGGCTTCCTTGAGGATATGGGCGATCAGCGCCGAGGTGGTCGACTTGCCGTTCGTGCCGGTGACGCCGATCAGCTTTGGGCGCTGCGTTGCCGGCAGCGCGTTTACTGCTCGCGCGAACAGCTCGATGTCGCTGACAATCGGCACCCCGGTGGCGTCCGCCAGCGTCACGACGCGGTGCGGTTCGGGAAATGTGAGCGGCACGCCGGGCGAAAGCACGAGCGCTGCGAACGTGCGCCAGTCGCGGCTGTTGATGTCGGAGACCGGCACGCCAGCGGCTTCGGCCTTTGCGCGCGTGACGTCGTTATCGTCCCACGCATGCACGCGCGCGCCGCCAGCCGTCAGCGCACGCGCGGCGGCAAGCCCAGTGCGGGCCAAGCCGAACACCGCGACGTCGCGGCCCTTGAATTCCGTGATCGGGATCATGTCGCACACCGGCAGTCGGCAGTCGGCAATCGGCAATCGTGTCCGCCGCAGTCTTCCCGACTGCCTACTGCCGACTGCCGACTGCCGAATCTTAAGAGCACCATCGCCTCCGGGAGCGCTCCTCCTGCGCTGCTTCGCGCAGTTAACGCAACTTCAATGTCGCGAGGCCGGCGAGCGCGAAGATTACGGAAATGATCCAGAAGCGAATGACAATCGTCGATTCCTGCCAGCCCAGTTTCTCGAAATGGTGGTGCACGGGCGCCATCAGGAACACGCGTTTGCCGGTGCGCTTGAACACCGCCACTTGCAACATGACAGAAAGCGTTTCGAGTACGAACAAACCGCCGACGATCGCCAGCACGATCTCGTGCTTGGTCGCGACCGCCACCGCGCCCAGCAGGCCGCCCAGCGCGAGCGAGCCGGTGTCGCCCATAAATACGCGCGCGGGCGGGGCGTTGTACCAGAGAAAGCCGAGCGATGCGCCGAGCAGCGCCCCCAGCAAAGTCGAAAGTTCCGAAACGCCGGCGACATGCGGGATGCCCAGATAGTCCGAATAATCCACGCGGCCGACGAGATAGCAGATCATGCCGAACGTCGCCGCGGCGATCATCACCGGAACGATCGCAAGCCCGTCGAGCCCGTCGGTCAGATTCACTGCGTTGCCGAAGCCGACGATCACGAACATCGCGAAGATCAAATAGAACGCGAGCAGCTGAACGCCCCAGCCGTTAATAAACGGCAGCGCCACTGCCGTGAGCGGCTCGGCGGCCATCAGGGCGTTCAAGAAACCCATGATGTCGTGCGTCTGGTCGGGGGTGGTCGCCACCCATTCGGCCGCGAGCATCGCGACGACGGCGACCAACGCGATGGAAAACTCGAACGCAAGCCGGAGCTTGGCGGAAAGGCCGCTATGATGCTGCTTGGTCACCTTGGCGAAATCATCGACGAAACCGATGGCGCCAAAGCCCACAGTGACGATCAGCACCGCCCACACATAAGCGTTGTCTAGATCCGACCAGAGCAGCGACGAGATGCCGAGGCTGATCAAAATAATGAGCCCGCCCATTGTCGGCGTGCCCTTCTTCGTCAGCAGATGGCCTTCAGGACCATCCGTGCGGATGGGCTGGCCCTTGCCTTGCTTCTTACGCAGCCAGTGGATCAACGGCGCGCCGATAGCGAAGGCGATGATCATCGCCGTGAACATCGCGCCGCCGGTGCGGAAGGTGATGTAGTTGAAGAGGTTGAAGAACTGCGAGCTCTCGTCGTATTGGCCCAAGAGCTCAAACATTCCCGTCCCCTTTGAGCCGCTGCAGCGCGCTCACAACGCGGCTCATCTTCGAGCCGTTCGATCCTTTCACGAGCACGACGTCCCCAGGTCGTAGCGCACCCGCAATGACTGGAATCAACGCGTCCGATGTTTCGGCATAGCCGCCGCGGCGCGTCGGCGGAAGCGCCTGCATGAGCGCGGCCATGCGCGGACCTGCGCAGAACACGAGATCAACGCCCGCGTGCTCGATCGGCTCCGCCAAACCGGCATGATATGCCCGCTCGTCGGCGCCCAGCTCCAACATATCCCCAAGCGCAACGATGCGCCGCCCGCCGGGGCCGGGCTTCCGCGCGGCCAAGGTCGCGAACGCCGCAGCCATCGAGGCGGGGTTAGCGTTGTAGGCGTCGTCCACAAGCGTGAACGCCCCGAACGGCGCTTCGATCTTGGCGGCGACGCCGCGGCCGTCGAAAGCCCGCAAATGCTCCAGCGCATGCGCCGCTGCGTCGAGATCGGCGCCGACGACATCTGCCGCCGCGAGCGCCGCCACTGAGTTCAGCGCCCAATGCGCGCCTTCAACGCCGATGCGATAGCGAATGGCGCGGCCGAGGATTTCCGCCTCCGCAGTGGAACCGGTTTCATCCATGTCGAACTTCAAGAGCCGCGCTTCGCACTCCGCGTCGCGGCCGAAACGAATGAGATTCGCGCCATTGCGCTCGGCGGCGGCGATCAGACGGCTCGCATGCGGCGCTTCGTTTGGGATAATTGCGGCGCCGCCTGGCTCCAGCCCAGCATAAATGTCGCCCTTCTCGTCGGCGACGGCTTCCAGCGAACCCAGATTCTCTACGTGCGCGGGCGCAATCGTCGTCACCAGAGCAGCGTGGGGCTTCACCAATTGCGTCAACGGCAGGATTTCGCCGCGATGATTCATGCCGAGTTCGAACACGGCGAAGCGGCTCTCAGCCGGCAGTCTCGCTAACGTAAGCGGCACGCCCCAATGATTGTTGTAGCTTTTCACCGAGCGATGCGTCTGCCCGCTGGCGGAGAGGCAAACTGCAAGCGCCTCCTTCGTCGATGTCTTGCCCACTGAGCCCGTCACCGCAATGCGCTTGGCCGCGCTGCGCTCGCGCGCCGCCTCACCGAGCTTGCGCAAGCCTTCGAGCACGTCCTGCACGACCAGTGCAGGCCCCAACCCCTCTGCTTTCTCCGCATCGGAGATGAGCGCAGCGCTGGCGCCGCTCACGAACGCCTGCGCCAGGAAGTCGTGCCCGTCGCGCGCATCCTTTAGCGCCACAAACAGATCGCCAGGCTCGAGCGTGCGCGTATCAATCGAAACGCCGCCGACATTCCAGCTGTCGCCATTGATGAGGCGCCCGCCGGTTGCGTTCATCGCTTCGCGTGCGGACCAAAGTTCACTCGTCATTCTTCCACGCTCCACGTAACACGCTTCCCGGACGCAGCCCCGGCCTTGAGCCGGGGTGCGATCCGGGACCCAGGAGCAACGAGTTGAGCTAGGTCATCCCCTGGGTCCCGGCTCTCGCCCCGCTTGCGCGGGGCATTCGGCCGGGAAGCGTGAACATTCATGCTTGGGTCTCCAGCGCCGCGCGCGCCACGTCCTGATCCGAGAACGGATGCGTGACGCCTTTGATGATCTGCCCGGTCTCGTGGCCCTTGCCGGCGATCATCAGCGCGTCGCCCGATTTCAGCATCGACACCGCTTCACGAATGGCTGTGGCGCGATCGCCGATCTCGCGCGCGCCCAGCGCAGCGGAGAGAATTTGTTCGCGAATCGCGCCGGGGTCTTCGCTGCGGGGATTGTCGTCGGTGACGATCACCACATCGGCCTGCCGCGCGGCGATGGCGCCCATCTTCGCGCGCTTGTCGGCGTCGCGATCGCCGCCGCAGCCGAAGACGGCGATGATCCGCCCCGGCGCATGCGGCCGCGCCGCGCGCAGCAGCACATCCAACCCATCCGGCGTGTGCGCGTAATCCACAAACACATGCCCGCCGGTCTTCGATTGGCCGACATGCTCCATGCGGCCTTTCACCGGCGTTAGTTTCGACATGCCGGCGAACACAGCGTCCGGCGCCTCGCCGAGCGCCAGCGCAAGCGTCGCCGCCGTGACAGCGTTGATCGCTTGGAACTCGCCGATCAGCGGCAGCTCGACTTTGTACTCCTTGCCGGCCCAGTGCAGATTCATCGTCTGCGCATTCGGGCGCGGCTGAATCTCGACGATCTTCAACGCATTGTCGCGGGGCGCGCGCCAACCGCAGAGCACAATCTCCAGGCCGCGCGCTTTGGCGCCCTGCTCGAACGCTTCGCCCTCGGCGGCATCGGCATTGATGACAGCGACGCCGCCATCGCGCACCAGATTCCAGAGTTTCAGCTTGGCCTGCCGATAGGCGTTCATGTCTGCGTGATAGTCGAGGTGATCCTGCGTGAGATTGGTGAAGGCGGCTGCGTCAAAGGTGATGCCATCGGCGCGATGCTGTTCGAGGCCGTGGCTCGATATCTCCATCGCAACGTGCGTCACCTCGCTCACCGAGAGATGCATCAACATCCAATGCAAGGCTACGGGATCGGGAGTCGTGTGCCCCATATCCAGGGTTTCATTTCCGCAAATCGCGCCGAGCGTTCCGATACTGGCCGAGCCGCGGCCCGCATGCGCCCAAATTTGGCGTAGAAAGTCGACCGTCGAGCTCTTCCCATTGGTGCCGGTTACGCCAACGATCACTTCAGGGCGGAATGGATGAAACGCCGACGCCGCGAGCGCAAACGCCCTGCGTGCATTAGGAGTTACGACATGCGCGACGCCAGGATCGGCGCCGAGATCGCCGGCGGATAACACCGCCGCGGCGCCGTTAGCTTTGGCTTGCGCAAGGAAATCGCGGCCGTGTGCGGCAACGCCTTCGAGCGCCGCGAACAAATAGCCCGGATTCACCTTGCGGGAGTCGGCGGTAAGCCCGGTGATCTCGATGTCCGCAGCGCCTGAAGGGACGCCAGTTGTGAAGAGATCGCCTAGTTTCATACCCACTCTCTAGCGCGCTGGCGTGCGCGCCTCCACTCGCAAACCGAGCATCGGCGCTATCCGCCGCAGCGTCCGCGCCACTGCCGGTGCCGCGACCATGCCGCCGGCCGCGCCCTCGCCGGTATCGTCCAACGCAAGCACGATAACGTAGCGCGGATCGTTGGCCGGAAATACGCCCGCGAACGAGGAGAAATTGCGGCTTTCGTCATAGCCGCTTTCGCCGGCGAGCTTCTCCGCGGTTCCAGTCTTGCCGGCCACTACGAGACCCGGCACGTCGGCGGCGCGGCCAGTGCCACGGGTGACGACGCCGCGCATATAGAGCAGCAGCTGGCGCGTCACCTCCGGGGAAAACACAGGCGTGCGCTCGACCGCGGCGCCCGGCCCCAACGCACGCAAAGTCGGCGAAACACGCGCGCCTTGGTTCGTGAAGACGGTGTAAGCGCCGGCAAGCGACGCGGGCGTCGCTGCGAGGCCGTAGCCAAAGCCAAGCCCGGCGACGTCGCGGCGCGTGCGCGCGGCGGGCGCGATCGGCGCTTGGTTGCGGCCAAGTTCAAGGCTTGCCGCGCTGGTCAGCCCAAGCCGGTCGAGATACATGCGCTGCCGCGCGCCGCCGAGACGCACGGCGATTTGCGCTGCGCCGATGTTGGATGAATACGCGAGAACGTCACCAAGCGTCGCCATACCTTCGACCGGTTCGTGATCCTCGATCGTGTTATTGTCGACGACATAGGGCCTTGTGAGATCGAATAGCTCCCCGCTGCTGGTGACTTGCTCCTGCAGCGCCATCGCGACCGTGAACGGCTTTATTGTCGATCCAAGTTCGTGCACATCGCCGGCGACGCGGTCGCGCCGCGCGTTCGTGGGCGCCGCGCCCGCTTCATTCGGATTGAAGGCCGGCCAGGACGCCAGCGCCAGAGTTTCACCGGTGCGCCCGTCGAGCAGGATGG
>JACMMP010000209.1 GCA_014378995.1 Hyphomonadaceae bacterium | reverse complement strand
CGCCGCGTTGACCGGCGAGGCAGCCTTCTTCGGCGCCGGCGCTGCTTCGCGGCGAGCGGCGGGCGGCGATTTCTTGGCCGCGGCCGGCTTGGCCGCTGGAGCGGGCGCCTTGGGCTTCGTCAAAGCGGACTTCTTGTCGGGCAACGGTCTCTTACGCCTCCGGAGCGGGCTCGCCAGCTGACGATGCCGCCGCGCGCGTTTCTGCGCGTTCTGTCATCTTCTTGCCGGGCTGGGCCTTGTTGGGGTTGTTGCGGCTCTCACGTTTCATGACGCCTGCCTTATCCAGAAACCGCGAGACGCGGTCGGTCGGCAGGGCGCCCTTCGACATCCAGTCTTGAATCCGATCGAGCTTCAAAAGGACCCGGTTTGGGTCATCGGCCTTCAATATAGGATTGTAAGTTCCAACTTTCTCAATGAATCGCCCGTCGCGCGGACTCCGGCTGTCCGCCACAACGATCGAGTAGAAGGGGCGCTTCTTGGCGCCGCCACGGGCGAGACGGATTTTCAGGGACATTCTTCTGCTTCTCCTTTGAACTCTTAGCTTTTTTTGTCGCTTCCGGGAAGTCCCGGCAGTCTGCCTGGCAAACCGGGCAGGCCAGAAGGGTTAAGACCCGGTAGGGATTTCCCCGAACCGAGCTGTTTGAGCGCCTCAGGATTGGGCATGCCGCCCCCCATTCCGGGCATGCCGAAGGGCATTTTCCCCTTGCCCATGGCTTTCGCCATGTCGGCCATGTTGCGGTGCATCTTGAGCAGGCGGTTGACCTCCACGACCTGCACGCCGGCGCCTTTGGCGATACGGGCGCGGCGGCGGCCGTTGAGCAGGTCAGGCTTGGCCCGCTCGGCCTTGGTCATCGAGCGGATGATGCCGATCTGGCGGTGGATCTGTTTATCGTCTAGCTGGGCGTCGCTGATCTGATTTTTCATCTTCTGGACGCCGGGCAACATGCCCATAACGCCCTTCAGGCCGCCGAGCTGGATCAACTGGCCCAGCTGCTTTTCCATGTCGTCGAAATCGAAGCGGCCCTTGGCCATCTTCTTTGCGAGCTTCTCGGCTTCGGCGCGGTCGACGTTTTCGACAGCCTTTTCAACGAGGCCGACGATGTCACCTTGGCCTAGGATGCGCCCGGCGATGCGCGCGGCGTCGAAGGGTTCGAGTGCTTCGGCGCGCTCGCCCATGCCGAGGAATTTGATCGGCAGGCCGGTGACGGCGCGCATCGAGAGCGCAGCGCCCCCGCGGCCGTCGCCATCGGCGCGGGTCAGCACAAGGCCGGTCAGCGGCAGCCGGTCATGGAAGCGCTTGGCGGTTTCGACCGCGTCCTGACCGGTGAGGCTGTCGGCGACCAGCAGGACTTCGCCAGGCTTGGCGATCCCGGCGATCGACGCCGCTTCCGACATCATCTCTTCGTCGATCGTGGTGCGGCCGGCGGTGTCGAGGATAAGGACGTCGTGGCCGCCGAGGCGCGCGGCGGTGAGGGCGCGTCTGGTGATCTCCTGCGGCGACTGACCGGCGACGATTGGCAACACATCGACGCCGATGTTTTTGCCGAGCGTGGCGAGCTGTTCCATCGCCGCGGGGCGGCGGGTGTCGAGCGAGGCCATCAGCACGCGGCGCTTGTCGGTCTTCGTGAGCCGCAGCGCGAGCTTGGCGCTCGTCGTGGTTTTGCCCGAGCCTTGGAGGCCGGCCATCATGATCACGTTCGGCGGCTCGCCGTGGACGCGCAGGCCTTCGGCCGGAGCATCGCCGCCCAGCATGTCGACGAGCGCGTCGTAGACGATCTTCACGACCTGCTGGCCGGGCTTCACCGATTTGATAACGGCTTCGCCTACCGCTTCGGTTTTGACCTTGGCGATAAAGTCTTTGACTACGGGGAGCGCGACGTCGGCTTCGAGCAGGGCGACGCGGACTTCCCGCAGGGCGGCGTCGACGTCGGCATCCGACAGCGCACCGCGGCCGGTGAGCTTGTCGAATACGCCGCCTAGCCGCTCTGTCAGGGCCTCAAACATCAAATCTCCTTACGCCAACGCAAATTAGCCCCGCCGGACGATCACGTCGGGCGGAGTGCCTCGCCAGCCTCCAGACCCGATATGGGGTCATGTGCCAGTCAAAGCGCGCTTTTGCAGTGGCGCGTGAGCGGGTGTTTAGTCGCGAAGGGCTCGGTGGTCAAACGTCGAAACGACCCGCCACCTCTTCTCCAATCGCCAGCGACGACGTCAGCCCTGGGCTCTCGATGCCAAAAAGGCAAATCAAGTTCGCGACGCTGTCATCGATCACGAAATCGCCCTGCGCTTCGCCGGGGCCGTGGAGTTTGGGACGGATGCCTGCGTAATCGGGCGCGAGAGCGCCATCGGGCAGCGCGGGCCAGAAGCGGCGGATGGTGGCATAGAAGCTTTCCGCGCGTGCGGGATCGACGACGTAGTTTTCATTTTCGACGAATTGAAGGTCGGGTCCGAAGCGGGCGACGCCGCCGAGGTCGCGGCGATAGTGGGTGCCGAGCGCGCCGGGGATCGGCGGCGGATAGATGAGGCGCGAGAACGGCGCCTTGGCGCCCTGCAATGCGAAGTAATTGCCCTTGCCGAAGTGGAGCGCCGGAATGCGCTCGCTCGGGAAATTCTCAATCGTGCGGGCGCAGGCTTGTGCGCCGAGGCCGGCGGCGATGACGAGCCGGCGCGTGCTGATCGTGGTCGGGGCCTCGCCGCCGACGCGGACATCGAAGCCTTCGCCCGATCTGGCGGCGCCGAGAAACGGTGAGTTCAGCACCACGGCGCCGCCATGCGCTTCGATTTCGCCTTCGAGCGCATCCATGTAGCCGTGTGCGTCGAACACGCCGCTCTCTCGCGATTCGAGCGCGGCGACGGCATTCAATTCAGGTTCGAGCACGCGCGCTTCGGCGCCGCTGAGCCAGCGCACGCCTTCGGCGCCGTTGATCTCCGCCTGAGTAGCGAGACGTTCCAGCGCAGGAATCTCACTGGCTTCGCTTGCGACGATCAGCTTGCCGCATTTGTCGTAAGCGACGCCGTGCGCGTCGAGGAAGGGGTAGAGCGCGCGGCGGCCGGCGACGCAGAGCCGCGCCTTTAGCGATCCGGTGGCGTAATGCAGGCCGGCGTGGATGACTTCCGAGTTGCGCGACGAGACGCCTGCGCCGATCCGCCCCGCGCGCTCCAACACAACGACGCTTTGGCCGCCTCTGGCCAGCGCGTAGCCGCAGGCGAGGCCGACTGCCCCCGCACCCACGATAACGGCGTCAAAATCGCTCATTGGTGAATCATTGCGGTGGCGCTTTACCTCTTGGCCTAAGCAAACTTAATCGACGTAATACGCCTTACGAACTAGCGGTTAATCTAAACGCAAGCACCCGCGCGGTACTTTAGGCCCTGGTCGAGGTGCGGGCTGTGATCAATTTCCAAGACCCCACGATGTTCGCGGCGGCTCGGGCGCATGTGACGAGCTGGCGCTGGCGCATGGGCGTCGGGACGCTGTTTGCCATCGGCGCCTCGTTCGTGCTGGATTCATTTGCCGCCGGATTCGGTTGGTTTCTAGCTGTGATGCTGTCGAACGGTTTCGACGCCATGCTGGGCCAGACCTTCATCGAAACACGCGGCCAGCGCGAGCGGCGGACGGCCGGCGTTCTGTTCGTCTGGGGCTGCGCGTTTTCGATCGCGATCTTCGCGGCGATGACACTTTACCTCGCTGCCTACGGGGGCGGGCCGGGGCGCATCCTCTCGGCGTTGATGGCCGCGAGCGCGCTGGTCAGCGTCATGCTGTTCCTGTTCCAGGCGCCGGGCTTCATGCTAATCACGGCAGCGCCGGCCACTTTGTGTTTGTTGGCGATGGCGTTCATGCCGTTCCAGCAAGGGCCTGCCGATGCGTGGTCGGGCGCGATCGGTGCGGCGTGCGGCGCGGCCGGCTTCCTGGCGTTTGTGACCCGCGCGGCGCTCTATAATGGGCGCATGGTGGCGGGTTTGCGGGGCGCGAGCCGCGAAGCGAAAGAGCGCGCGCTGGAAGCTGAAACCAAGCGCGCAGAAGCGGAAGAAGCAAACCGCGCCAAATCCGAGTTTCTAGCGGTAATGACGCACGAGCTGCGCACGCCGCTCAACGCCGTCATCGGCTACGCCGAAATCATCAATGAGGATTTGGCGGCGGAAGGGCGCAAAGAACTGGCCGAGGACGCCAATCGCATCACCGGCTCTGCGCGACACCTGCTGGGCCTGATCGATCAAATTCTAAATCTCTCCAGTATCGATGCGGGTCAAGAGGGGCTGTCGCCGCGCGATCTTGAAGTGCGCAAGCTTATCGAGGAGGCGGTTGCGGCGGTGCAAGAGGATGCGCGGGCCGGCGGCAATCGCATCTCGATGCGCGTCACACCCGATGCGGAGCGTGCTTACACGGACGGTGCAAAGTTGGCGGTGTGCGTGTCCGCGCTGCTGAGCAACGCCGTGAAGTTTACATCGAACGGGCTGATTGCTGTGACAGTCGAGCGCGAGGAGATCGATGGCTGGGATTTTCTGGTGATGGCGGTCTCTGACACGGGTGTCGGTATCGCCGCAGAAGATCTTCCGCGCGCCTTTATGCCCTTTACGCAACTCGATGGCTCGGCGACGCGCGCTAAGGGCGGAATGGGACTTGGTCTCTCCATCGCGCAACGTCTGGCCCACGTGCTGGGCGGCGAAGTGCGGGCGGTGAGCCAAGTCGGCGCAGGCTCGACCTTTACGCTCCGCGTACCTCAGCGATTGGCAAGCGTGTCAAAGGTGCGCGCGGCGGCGTAGATCGAAGGAAAAGTACCCCGCCCCTCCCTTCTGGGGAGAGAACGCGCGGTCCGCGGGGGGAGGGTAAGACCGCGCTGCGGGGACTGGGATTAGAACGGCGCCGCGGCCGGTTCGTTCCTGAGTGACTTGTCGCAGGCCACATTAAATCCAAATATGGCAACCTCTGACGATAGAGTTTGTCTATGTCCGATCGCCTCCCATCATCCTCGATGCCCACATTGCGGCAGCTGCAATTTCTGACTGCAGTGCGCGCGGAGGGAAGCTTCGTGGCCGCAGCGGAGGCAGTCGGCGTGACGCAGCCGACGCTCTCGGCTGGGATCAAAGACCTGGAGACCGCGCTCGGTGTGGTGCTGGTTGAGCGGGGGCGATTGGGCGCTGTGCTTACGCCCGCGGGTGAGGACGCGGTCGAACGTGCGGCGCGGGCGCTGAGTGAAGTCGAAGAATTGGTGCGCGCCGCGCAAGGCGCCGGCGAACCGCTAGCTGGCGCCTTCAAGCTTGGCGCCATTCCCACTATCGCACCGTTCCTGTTGCCAAAGGCGTTGCCGCTGCTGAGGAAGCGTTTCCCCAAGCTGCGCCTGTTGATGCGCGAGGATCTGACCGGCCGGCTGATCGAGCAATTGCGCATGCGCACGCTGGACGCCGCCGTGATTGCGTTGCCTTACGAGGCGGCGGGCATCGCCTCGATGCCGATCGCGGACGATGAATTCTTGGTGCTGACGCCGGACGATCATCCGCTGGCCAAACGCAACGACCTCGCGCCGGAGCATTTGCAGAGCGAGGAGCTATTGTTGTTGGAGGACGGCCATTGCTTGCGCGATCAGGCGCTTTCGGCCTGCAAGCTCACGCCGTCGCGGCGCTCCGCTGAAGTGGGCGCGACAAGTTTGCATACGCTGGTGCAAATGGTTGCTGGCGGCATGGGCGTGACATTGCTGCCGAAGATCGCGGCTGAAGGCGGCGCGGCCGCGGGCGCGCATGTTGCTATTCGCCAATTTGCGCAGCCTGTGTTCGGTCGTTCGATCGGAATTGCCTGGCGCGAGGGCGGGCCGCGCGAGGAAGAAGCAAGGCTCCTCGCCGGCGTGCTCCGCGAACTCTTTTAGGAGGTCGGCCAGTCAGGCTTCGAGAGCTGCTTGGCAATGTGGGGCAGGCGGATGATGAGCCACACCGCCGCCCACACGTTGCCAAGAATAAAGATCGGCAGCGACCAGAGCGCCGCGACCATCCAGGAGCGCTCCGTCAGGAAAACGATCACCGCAAAGAAGACAAAGCCGATGTAAAGATCGGCGAGGCCGGCAATGCCCCACGGCAGCGTGGTGACGACGGCGAACTGTTCGAGAAAATTGCCGTGCAAATCCGTCATGGCGACGGCGGCCCAAATGATGAGGCCGAGCATGGCCAGGCCCAGAATGCCGATCGCCGCGCGCAAGACGTTCATGAAAGCACTCCACCGCGCCGAGTCATTCCGGGCGAAGCGAAGCGTAGACCCGGAACCCAGGGCCGCAAACTCCCCGTTTGCCGTGGGTTTCTCATCGCGCTCCGCGCGTGTGGAATGACTATAAAAGTCATCAATCCATCAGCCGCTGCATCAGATAAGTGTATTCGAGCGCGCGGCGGCGGGCAGCCTCGTTAAGGTTCGCCGCCGCGGAGTGACCGCCGTCAATGTTCTCGTAGTACAGCACCGGCATGCCGAGTTCAGTCATGCGCGCGACATATTTGCGGGCATGGCCGGGATGGACGCGGTCGTCCTTGGTGCTGGTCAGAACGAACGGCAGCGGGAAATCATCGCGCGCTCGCAAGTTCTGGTACGGTGTGATGGTTTCCAGGAACGCGCGCTCTTCGGGATTGGATGGCGAGCCATATTCATCGACCCATGAGGCGCCGGCGAGCAATTGGTCGTAGCGCAGCATGTCGAGCAGCGGCACTTGCACGACAGCGGCGTTGATCATCTCCGGGTGCTGATTGAGCATGACGCCCATCAGCAAGCCGCCATTGGAGCCGCCTTGGATGCCGAGCCGGCGCGGTGTGGTGATGCGGCGCTCAACCAGATCGCGCTCAACCGCGTAGAAATCGTCGTAGATAATCTGACGCTGCGTGCGCAGACCCGCTTGGTGCCAGGCGGGGCCAAACTCGCCGCCGCCGCGGATGTTGGCGATGACGTAAACGCCGCCGCGATCCAGCCAGAGCTTGCCGATATTGGGCGAATAGCCGGGCGTCATCGACACCTGGAAGCCGCCATAGGCGTAGAGCAGGGTCGGGTTTTCGCCGTTGAGCGGCATGTCGCGGCGGCGCAGCACGAAATACGGGATGCGCGCCCCATCGCTGCTGACGGCTTCGTGTTGCTCGGACACGTACGGCGACGCGTCGAATTGCGCCGGCAGCGAACGCACGGCGCGTGCTCCTGCGGCGCTCCGTTCCAAAGCGTAGAGTGTGTCTGGCGTCAGATAATCTTCGTAGACGACGAAAGCCGCGCTTTCGGTTGGCGAAGCGCCAGCGAACGTGACCGACCCGTTCTGCGGCAGGTCGATCGTTGTCGTCGCCCACGCGCCATTGCTGTTGGCAAGACGCATCAAGCGGCCGCGCACGTTCTCGTATCCCGCGACCAAGATGACATCCCGCGTGACGGCGACGCCTTCGATCGATTGGCGCTCGTTCGGCGCAAACAGCACGGTGGCGCGCGGCGTTGCGGCGCTGGTGTCGGCGACCGGGTAGGCGATCAGCGCGCCTTGCGGATGGCCCTGCCAAGCTTCGTTCAACGTGGTGATGAGCTGGCCCCGGTAGAGACCTTGAATGCTGGCCTTCGCCGGCAAGCTGATGCGTTGCGGCGTTGCGCCGTCGAGGCGCCAATAGGTGGTTTCAAAGAAGGTGTCGGCTTCGTAGGCGATCGGCACGCGCGTGCCGTCCGTATCCTGCAGCACGCCGCCGAATACGCCGACATCGCTGGCCTGACCGCGGATAATCTCGGTTGCGCTTGCGAGCGGTGTGCCGCGGGTCCAGCGCTTCAGTACGAAGGCGTAGCCCGACTCCGTCATCGCGCCGTCGCCCCAATCGGTGCCGACCAGCAAGGTGTTACGGTCAAGCCAAGCAACTGAAGACTTCGCTTCCGGGACGACGAAGCCGCCTTCGACGAAACGGCGCGTGGCGAGATCGTATTCGCGGTACGTGACGGCGTCCTTGCCGCCATCGGAAAGCGCGACGAGGCAGCGCGTCGTGGCCTCAAGGCAGTCAATGCCAGAGAACACCCAGTTCGCGCTTTCGGCGGCGGCGACCGCATCGACGTCGAGCACCGTCTCCCAGCGCGGATTGCCGTTGCGGGCGAATTCGGCGATCGGCGCGCGGCGGTAAATGCCGCGCACGTGCGTCTCGTCCTGCCAGAAATTGTAATAGAAGCCGTCCTGGATGCCGCCGAGCGGCAGGCGATCGCTGCTATTGGCCAGCGCCAGCGCATCGGCGTGCAACCCGGCGAACCGGGGATCGCCCTCCAGCACCGCCAGCGAGCGTGCGTTCTGCTCGCGCACCCAGGTGAGCGCGCGTTCGCCTTCAACCTCCTCAAGCCAGAGGTAGGGGTCTTCGCCTGTCATCGCCATGCCGGTCGCCTCTGGTGCGGTGGTGGTGGTTGTCGTGCTGCACGAAGCAAGAACAAGGGCCGCGAGGGTTGTCGCAGCGAGAGCGGCTAGGCGCATGGGGCAGTTTCTCCATCCCGAATTGCGCGCAACCAAGCAGAAAGGGCTTCTGGAGGAAAGGCTTGAATGCCGCGACAGCGTAGCGCTACGCGGCGAACCGGCTTACATGAGGGCAGATGCGCTATTTCAAGATGAACGGCTGCGGCAATGACTTCGTCATTATCGACGCGCGCTCACGCGGGTCTTTGCCGCTGTCACAGATGCAAGCGCGCGCCATCGCCGACCGCCAGACCGGGCTCGGCTGCGATCAGGTGATCGCCGTGGAGCGCTCGATCCGCGGCGACGCCTACATGCGAATCTGGAACGCCGATGGCGGTGAGGTGGATGCGTGCGGCAACGCCACACGCTGTGTGGCCTGGCTGTTGATGGAGGAAGGCGGGGCGGCGACGCGGCGGATCGAGACGCCTGTCGGCATGCTCTACGCCCAACGCGCCGGCGATCGGATGATCACAGTCGATATGGGCTCGCCGTTGCTGCGGTGGGAGGAAATCCCGTTGGCGCGGGCGATGAACACCGAGCGGCTAGACTTTTCGATCGGCGCCCTCGAAGCGCCCGGCGCGGTCAACATGGGCAACCCGCATGTTGTGTTCTTCGTTGACGACGTGGAGGCCACGCCAGTCGAACGGCTAGGCCCCGAAGTTGAGCGCGACCCGCTCTTTCCACAGGGCGTGAACGCCGGTTTTGCCGAAGTGCGCTCGGGCGAACAAATCCGGCTCCGGGTCTGGGAGCGCGGCACGGGGCTGACCAAGGCGTGCGGCACCGGCGCCTGCGCGGCGGCGGTGGCGGCGCACAGGCAAGGGCGAACTGGGCGCAAGGTCGAGGTCCTGGTGGACGGCGGTTCACTTGAGATTGAGTGGCGCGCAGGCGACGACCGGGTTTTGATGACTGGGCCGATCGAACTGGAAGCTACCGGGGAGCTGCCTGCAGCATGAGAGCCGCCGTCGCCGCCTGCCTTCTTGCATCCGCCTGCGCCACGGCGGCGCCGGCTGGGCCGCCATCCGAGCGCCTGGCCGGGTGCTGGATCAATCGCGACGCGGGCGCTGTGACCATGCGCTGGCTGCCCGATCGCGCGCGGCCGGGCGTGCTGACCGGCTCGCGCCTCGTCTATGGCCAGACCGGGGTGACGCGCAGCACGCGCTATTCGCTGGAGCCGAGCGATTCCGGCTCCAGCCTCTGCGAACTGGGCGCGGATGGCGCCGCGACACGCTGCTGGGCCGTGGCCGAGGGCGAAGGCGGTTCGCTTGAGGGCGGGCGCGCCTTCATCGACGCGCACGGCGATCGGCTGCGCATCAGCGTCATCGGCGACGGACCAGATCAAGACATCTTCCACGGCCGCCGCGACGGTTGCGATTGATCGCCGGCTTCGACCACGTCGTTATTGCGGTCCGTGATCTCGCCGCGGGCGTGGCGGCGTATGAGACGCTGCTCGGGCGCGCGGCGCGGCCGAGTGTGCAGAGCGATGGCGTTGCGCGGGCGGTCATCGCGACGTCCAATCTCGCTGTCGAGCTGATGGCGCCGGTGGGTGAGGGCGAAGGCGGGAGGCGTTTGCGTGCGGCGCTCGACGATGGCGGAGAGGGGCTGAAGAGTTTGGTCTTCGCCGTCGCTTCGATCGATCAAGCGCATCGGCGTCTGGAGCGCGTAGGCCTTGCGCCGCAGCCGATTGAAACGCGCGAGAGCTGGCGGAGCTGTCGCGCCGACACGACGCGGACGTTTGGCGTGCGCCTTTTCTTCATCGAACGCGCGGCGCCGCTGGCGTATGCGCCCGCGGGCGACGCAAACGTCAGCGGCCTGGACCACATCGTAATCCGCACGGCCGATCCGGAGCGCGCGGCGGCGCTTTATGGCGCGCGGCTGGGGCTCGACATGCGGCTCGACCGCGAATTGATGGGCCGGCGGCTGATGTTCTTCCGCTGCGGCGACGCCATCGTCGAAGTCGTGCTGGACGAAACTCTCAGCGCCGACCGGCTCTGGGGCCTCTCCTGGCGCGTCGCCGATGCGGACGCGACACGGGCGCGGCTCGCGGCGGCCGGGCTCAACGTCTCCGAGGTGCGCGCCGGCATGAAGCCCGGTACGCGCGTGTTCACGGTGCGGGACGGCACGTGCGGCGCCCCCACCCTGATGGTCGAACAGGGCCGCGCCTGACGGCGGTCAGGCTTGCTCCCCAGCCCAATCTAAAACAGGATGGGCGATCACGGGGGTGGGTATGAATAAGTCTTTCACTAAAGCCTTGGCGTTCATCGGCGCGCTGTTGTGCGCGCCATTGGCCACGGCGCAAACCGTTGGCGGGCCGATCCAGGTACGCACAGGCGACGCCTTCACCGTGCACATGGAATACACCCAAGCCATGGACATCGGCGAGCAGCACTATGACGCGACCATGCGGCAAGTGTACTCGGTTCACGTCCTCGACGCCGAGAGCCGGCTGTGGCGCTTTATGCCGATGAGCCTGAGCTACGAGCTGCCCAACGTCCCAAACATGCAAGGGCAAGCCGCCAACATCAATTGGCCGGCGATGAGCGATGCGATGTCGGCGATGATGCGTATCGCAACGGATGTCGGATTCGACTGCCGCGTCGATGATCACGGGCGCTGCGTCGAGATGACGAACTGGCCCTTCTGGAGCGCGCGCGCCGAGAACCTGGTGATGATGGCGGATGGGTTCGCCCGCATGGCGCCGCGAAGGGCTGCAAGCGGAGCCGATGCGCCGCCGCCGCCGTCAGACAACCGCACAAAACAAGATCCGGGTGAACTCTCCACGACCGAGGAGGCGGAGGCGGCGCCGAACTGGGAGACGCTGCGCGGGCCGGTGCTGCAAGGGGTAGCGCGTTTGATTGACGGCTTCGATTCGCGCGACGCCGCCTCATCGATGTCAGGGATTTATATTCCGGCCTTCGTCCAGGGCCGCACGCTGACGCGCCGGCAGACAGTGAATTTCACCGACGAATACGAGATGCCGTTCGGCGCGCCGCCCTTGCGCTATAACGGCACGCTGCGGCTCGACCGCATCGACCGCGCCGCCAACACCGCGATCGTCACGCGCCGCGCGGCGCTTGATCAGGAAAGCGCACGGGCAACCATCCGCGCGATGACGGAATTTGTGTCCGCGGCCATGATTGAGCCGCTCGCGCCTCACTATCCAGAGGGCCAACAGCCGCCCGACGCCGCCGGCATCGTGACCATGCTGGACACCATGCTTGCAGGTTTCAACTACGAAGACACGACACGCGGCGTGATCGATCTTACGACAGGCTTGGCGCGCGAGACGACGACTGATTTTACGCTCATCGTATCGATGGTCGCGACCGAGGAGCCATTGGTCACGCGCGGGCGTATCGTGACGCGCGTGACGCCGGGAGCGCCGGAGACGCCGCGGCTGCCGCGCGGGTAAGGGCGCGCCGGATCGGGTGTCGCCGAACCGTGATTGATCGGGTGCTAGCTTGGAGGCATTCTTCCAGGCTCAGAGGGGACGGACATGGCCGAGAAGCAAGCCCTGAACGCGACGTTCTTCGCCTTTCGCAAGCGCGAGCGGGGCGGCGTTCTGATGCGCGCGTCGATCGCGTTCTTGATTGGCGCAATCGTGCTGATCGCCGCTTTTGTTGCTTTGTTCTGGTCGAGCCTCGGGCCGATCGCGGCTTGGTTCGGCCAGATCGTTGTGGCGGGGGTGAACGAAGATAATGCGGCGATCGAAGCGGCTGGCTTCCCGCCCGAGTTCTTCGGCCTGATAGGCGGTCTGCTGCTGTGGTTGTTTCCGTTCTACATCCTCTATGCGGCGTACGAGGCAGCCTGCCTCCGCTGGATGGTTCACGGTGAAAACGTCGGCTTTATGGGGCTTTCTCTGGGCGCGCCGACCTGGCGGGTTTGGTCCGTCTATTGGATCTGGTTCCTGCTCAACATCGCCTTTTCGATCGCCGTAGGCATCATTGCCGCCGTTTTGGTGGGGGCCTTGATTTTCTCGACAGGAAATCAAGCGGCGGCGGAGACTCTCAATCCGGTTTTGGAGCTGATTCAGTACATCGTGATGATCTATTTCTCCGTGCGGCTAGCTCCGGCGGCGGCGACCACAATTGCGCGCAGGCGGTTCGCATTCTTCGATGCATGGAAGGTCACGAAGGGCCGCTTCTGGTCGCTGTTGGGCTCGTTTGTCTTGCTATGGCTGTTCTCTATTCTAGCGACGATCATTCTGTCGGTGGCTGGATTTACGACTTTGATGAGCGGCGTGACCGTCGATTGGACCGCCCTCGGCGATCCCGAGCGTTCTACCGCCGCCTTCGTCGAACTTATGCAAACCTATTTGCAATCCTTAATGCAGCCGCGGGCTTGGCTGGCGATGGGCGCTTTGTGGCTGATCGGACAAGTGGTGGGGATCGTCTTCTACGTCGCATGCTACGGCGTGAATGCGCGCGCGGCGCAAGTGGCGCTCGAAGAAGGCAAGATCAGTCCGGCGTAGCGGAGAGCGAAGAGCGCCTCAGCCCGAGGCGCTCTTCTTCCCGTTCTTGCGCACTTTGGGCGCCGGCGCTTCGGCCGCTGCGGCTTTCAGTTTCTTCGGTGCGCGGCGTTGGTGGTGGCGCGCGAGCGCCTCGGCGAGATAGCGGCCCGTCCAGCTTTCATTGACCTTTGCGACATCTTCTGGCGTGCCCACAGCGACGACGCGGCCGCCGCCGTCGCCGCCTTCGGGACCGAGATCGATTACCCAGTCAGCGGTTTTGATGACGTCCAGATTGTGCTCGATGACGAGCACGCTGTTGCCGCTGTCAACCAACTCATGAAGCACCTCGAGCAGCTTTTTCGTGTCCTCGAAATGGAGGCCTGTGGTCGGCTCGTCGAGGATGTAGAGCGTGCGGCCGGTGGCGCGCTTGGAAAGCTCTTTCGACAGCTTCACCCGCTGCGCTTCGCCGCCGGACAGCGTCGTCGCTTGCTGACCGATATGAACATAGCCGAGGCCCACGCGCTTTAGCGTCTGCAGTTTGTCGCGAATGCTCGGCACCGCGTTGAAGAGGTTGCCGCCTTCCTCCACCGTCATGTCGAGCACGTCGGAGATCGACTTGCCCTTGTAGAGCACCTCTAGCGTTTCGCGGTTGTAGCGTTTGCCTTTGCAGGTGTCGCAGGTGACGTAGACGTCCGGCAGGAAGTGCATCTCGATCTTGATGACCCCGTCGCCTTGGCACGCTTCGCAGCGGCCGCCTTTGACGTTGAACGAAAAGCGCCCCGGACCGTAGCCGCGCGCTTTCGATTCCGGCAGCCCGGCATACCAATCGCGGATCGGCGTGAAGGCGCCGGTGTAAGTTGCAGGGTTAGAACGTGGCGTGCGGCCGATCGGGGATTGATCGATGTCGATGATCTTGTCGATGTGTTCGAGGCCGTCGATGCGGTCGTGTTCGGCCGGCACGTCGCCGCTGCCATGCCACTGGCGCGAAACCGCCTTGAACAGCGTCTCGACGATGAGCGTCGACTTGCCGCCGCCGCTGACGCCGGTGACGCACGTGAATGTGCCAAGCGGAATGTCAGCGTCGATGTTCTGAAGATTGTTGCCGCGCGCGCCTTTGACGCTGATGACCCGCTTCTTGTTCACCCAGCGCCGCTTCTCCGGGATCGCGATTTCGCGCACGCCAGTGAGGTAGGCGCCGGTGATGCTGTTTTTGTTCTTCTGGATTTGATCCGGCGTGCCTTCGGCGATGATCATGCCGCCATGAATGCCGGCGGCCGGCCCCATGTCGATGACATGGTCGGCGGTGAGGATCGCTTCCTCGTCGTGTTCGACCACGAGAACCGAATTGCCGAGATCGCGCAGGCGGCGCAGCGTTTCCAAGAGCCGCGAGTTGTCGCGTTGGTGCAGGCCGATGGAAGGCTCGTCCAGAACGTAGAGCACGCCGGTTAGGCCCGAACCAATTTGTGAGGCCAAGCGGATGCGCTGGCTTTCGCCGCCAGACAGCGTGCCAGAGCCGCGGCCGAGCGAGAGATAATCTAGCCCGACGTCCACTAAAAAGCGCAGCCGGTCGTTGATCTCTTTCAAGATGCGAACGGCGATTTCTTGCTGCTTGGGCGTCAGCTTCTCGTTCAGCGCGCCGAACCAATCGCGCGCATTGCGGATGGAAAGCGTGGACGCGGTGGCGATGTCGGTCATGGCGACTTTCACCGCAAGCGCTTCTGGCTTCAGGCGCTTGCCTTCACACGTCGGGCAAGGCGCTTCGCTTTGATAGCGCTCCAAATCTTCGCGCACCCAGGCGGAATCAGTTTCCTTCCAGCGCCGCTCGAGGTTCGGCAGGACGCCTTCGAAATTTTTCGTGGTCTCGTAGCGCCGTACGCCATCGTCATAGACAAACTTGATCGGATCCTTGGTGCCGAACATGATTGCGTCACGGAGCGGGGCGGCGAGGTCACGCCAAGGCGTCGTCGACTTGCACTTGTAGTGCTTGGCCAACGCTTCGAGCGTTTGCGCGTAGAGCGGCGACGGACCCTTGGCCCATGGCGCTACGGCGCCGTCCTTCAGCGACTTGTCGTGCTCTGGCACAACCAGTTCGGGGTCGAACTTAAGTTGTACGCCGAGGCCGTCGCACGAGGGGCAGGCGCCCGCGGGGTTATTGAAGGAGAAAAGCCGGGGCTCGATCTCCGGAATGGTGAAGCCGGAGACGGGGCAGGCGAACTTCTGGCTGAAGATGAGCCGCTCCGGCGCGCCGGCTTTATTCTTGAGCGTGGATTTGCCGGTCGCGGCCTCTTCGCTTTTGCTGTCCGCGATTTCCGCAAAGGCGATACCATCGGCGAGCTTCAGCGCTTGTTCGAGCGAATCCGCCAGGCGCGTTTCAATGCCAGCTTTAACGGCGATGCGATCGACTACGACATCTATGTCGTGCTTGAATTTTTTGTCGAGCGTCGGCGGTTCGCTTAGTTCGTAGAATTCGCCGTCGATCTTGGCGCGCTGATAGCCCTTCTTTAGGAGCTCAGCCATTTCCTTTTTGTATTCGCCCTTTCGGTCGCGCGCGATCGGCGCGAGCAAATACAAGCGCGTGCCCTCCGGCAGCGTCATGATGCGGTCGACCATCTCGCTGACTTGCATCGCGGCGATTGGCTGGCCGGTGGCGGGCGAATACGGAATGCCGACGCGCGCCCAGAGGAGGCGCATGTAATCGTAAATTTCGGTGACGGTGCCGACGGTTGAACGCGGGTTGCGCGAAGTGGTTTTCTGCTCGATCGAAATTGCGGGCGAGAGGCCTTCGATGGAATCTACGTCGGGCTTTTGCATCAGCTCTAGGAACTGGCGTGCGTAAGCCGAAAGCGATTCCACATACCGGCGCTGGCCTTCGGCGTAGATCGTGTCGAACGCGAGCGAAGATTTGCCGCTGCCGCTTAGGCCGGTGATCACCACCAGCTCATTGCGCGGAATATCGACGTTTACGCTTTTGAGATTGTGCTCGCGGGCGCCGCGGACGCGGATGTGGGTGAGCGCGTCTCTCATTGCGGCAGGCCGTAAGCGAAGGCGGTCATCGAAATCCCGGGGTCGTAGTGTTTGTTGAAGATGTGCGGCGTTTCGCCGGGGAGGCGGGCGCCCAAGCCATAGAATACTGGGAAGAAATGTTCCCAGTCTGGTGCGGCTTCGGCCGCATCTGCGCGCGAAGTGTAGTTCAAGACCGCTGCGTCATCGCCGCTTGCGGCTGCGCTGATCACGAAATCATCGAACTCGCGCACCCACGGCAGAAGTTCTTTGGTTCGAAAGAACGCCGGCAGGTTATGGACGATGTTGCCGGCCGCCAGGATCAAAATGTTCTCGTCGCGAAAATGGGAAAGAAGGCGTCCGATGGTCCAGTGCTTGTTTGGAGTAAGCTTGGAGTCGAGGCTCACTTGCACCACGGGAATGTCGGCGTCGGGATACATGCGCCGGAGCACGCTCCAGGCGCCATGATCTAAGCCCCAACTATCGTCCACCCGCGTGTCGAAAAACGACGAAAGGCGCTGCACGATACGTTCAGCCAGCGCGGGATCACCGGGTGCAGGGTATTGAACGTCGAACAGCGCCTGCGGAAAGCTGCGGCCGAAATCGTGGATGGTCTTTGGTTGCGCGTTCGACATGACGCGCACGCCCTCAGTGACCCAGTGTGCCGAGATGACGACAATTGCCCGAGGCTTGGGAAACACGCGCGCGATCTCCGCCCAGCCGCGGGCGGAGGGGGTGTCTTCAATCGCGTTCATCGGCGAGCCATGGCCGACGAACAGGGCGGGCGCTCTGGTGGTCATTGCACTTTCTTCGGGGACCGCCAGGGCCGCCGGCGGACACCATATTTAGTATGGGGAGTCGCCCGGACATCAAGAACAATTAGCGAACATCGTCTCCCGGGACAGTTGGCCGCTTCGCGACCGGAAACGGTTCGACTGGTTAATGAGCCTTTACCAATGAGGCGAGTCGCATTATAGAACATAGAGAGAACGTTTGTCTGGTTTTCCCGGCAGATGCCTCATCCATCGAGTACAGCGCAGGAAACAGGAGGTCGGCGATGGCTGGCAGTGTCAACAAGGTGATTTTGATCGGCAATCTGGGCAAGGATCCGGAAGTGCGGCGGCTGAATTCCGGTGAGCCGGTGGTGAATTTGAGCATCGCGACCTCGGAGAACTGGCGCGACAAGCAATCGGGCGAGCGCAAGGAAAAGACCGAGTGGCACCGCGTCGTGATCTTCAACGAAAACATCGCCAAGGTGGCCGAGCAATATCTCAAGAAGGGCTCGACGGTTTACATCGAAGGCCAGCTGCAGACCCGCAAATGGACCGACCAAGCCGGTGTCGAGAAATACTCCACCGAGATCGTGCTGCAGAAATTCCGCGGTGAGCTGACCATGCTCGGCGGCAAAGGCGACGGCGGCGGCAAGTCCTATGAAGATGAAGGCGGCGGTTCGTTCAGCTCCAAAGCCGGCGCCAAGCGCGTCAGTGACGCCCCCCGCGAAAGCTTCAACCAGGATCTCGACGACGAAATTCCGTTCTAGTGTAGCGTTCGGTTGGGCGCTTCAGTTGAAGCGCCCATATCGTTTCCATGATCCCATTCTCCGTCCTTGATCTTGCGCCCATCGTTGAAGGCGGGTCTGTCGCGCAGGCGCTGGCGAATTCCCGCGATCTCGCGGTGCAGGCCGAGCGCTTCGGCTACAACCGCTTTTGGCTGGCCGAGCATCACAACATGCCGGGCATCGCCAGTGCGGCGACGGCGTTGTGCATTCAGAATGCCGCTGCCGCGACGAGCACGATCCGCGTCGGCGCGGGCGGGATCATGCTCCCCAATCATGCGCCGATCGTGATCGCAGAGCAGTTCGGTACGCTCGAGGCGCTCTTTCCTGGGCGCATCGATCTGGGGCTTGGCCGCGCGCCGGGCGGCGATCAGCGTGTCGCAATGGCGCTGCGGCGCACCCTCGTCGGCGGCGAAGATCGCTTTCCGCAGGATGTGCTGGAATTACAGGCGCTGCTTGGGCCCGCCGAGCCGCGCCAGGCCGTGCGCGCGGCGCCGGGCGAAGGCTCCAACGTGCCGCTGTGGATTTTGGGCTCTTCCACCTTCGGCGCTCAGCTGGCGGCGGCGCTCGGTTTGCCGTTTGCATTCGCGTCGCACTTTGCGCCGGCGCAGATGATTAGCGCGATCGACATTTATCGCACGACGTTTCGCCCGTCCGAGCAATTGCAGGCGCCGTATGTGATGCTCGGCTTCAACATCTTCGCTGCGCCGACCGATGAAGAAGGCCGGTTGCTGGCGAGTTCGTTGATGCAGGCGTTCGCGAGCTTGCGGCGCGGCATTCCGCGCAAGCTGCAGCCGCCCGATCCGAATTTCGAACGGTCCCTGACGGAGGCCGAGCGCGCGGCGCTCGATCAGGTGCTCGCCTGTTCAGCCATCGGCTCACCCGAATCCGTAAAGCAAAGCCTGCGCAATTTCATCGCGCGCACCGGCGCCGACGAGCTTATTCTCGCCGCGCACATCTTCGATCACGCCGCGCGCGTCAGAGCTTACGAGATAGCGGCGCAAGTGCGGACCGAGCTCTAGCCTACTGGAACAGCGTTTCGCCGAGGGTGAGCGGTTTCGCTGTTCGCCCGCGGCCGGTCGCATTTGCGGGGATCAGCCTTGTGCCTTAACGGGACCAGCGGGCGGGTGGGAATCTGGATAGAGCAGGGCAGTGACAACACCTTCACGCGCTCTGGCGCCCCTCGACCTGCTGCAACTGGTCTCGATCGCGCTCATCTGGGGTGTGAACAACATCTTCGCCAAGATTGCGGTCGACGCGTTCCCGGCGATGATGACGGTGGCGCTGCGGTTCCTGATCGTGCTGGCGGCGCTGTTCATCTGGATCAGACTGCCGCCTAGGCAGGCCTGGCCGGTGTTTGCGCTGATGCTGCTGTTTGTCGGGCCGGTGCACTTCGCCATTCAATATGCGGGGCTGAAACTCGCCACTGATATCGCCCCCATGGTCGTGGCGATGCAGCTCTGGGCGCCGGCCTCCGTCGTGTTTGCGGCCTTGCTGTTGGGCGAGAGGGTTGGGCTTTTGCGTTGGGCCGGTGTCGGGCTGGCGTTTGCTGGCACGGCGTCGATGAGTTTCGATCCTAGCGTGTTGGCGCAGGGCGGGGCGCTGGCTCTGGTGGGGCTGGCTTCATGTGCTTACGGCCTCGGCACGGTGCTGGTGCGCCGGCTCGGCGCGGGGCTCGATCCCTGGGCGATGCAGGCGTGGGTCGCGCTCGCGACGGCGCCGACGCTGAGCTTGGCCTCTTTGGCGTTCGAGGACGGTCAGATCGAGGCGGCGATCAATGCGCCATGGTACGCCTGGGCGTGCATCGCTTTTGGCGGCGTTGTATCTTCGATCGTCGCCAACGCTTTCATGTTCCGGTTGCTGCAAAAGTACGAGGTGTCGCGCACGACGCCGTACCTGCTGATGACGCCAGTGTTTTCGTTTGCGCTCGCGGTGCTGATCCTCGGCAGCCGCATCACGCCGCAAATTCTGTTGGGCGCGGCGCTGACGATCGGTGGTGTGGCGCTGGTGGCGCTGGCGGAGCGGCGGTTTAAGGCAATGGCGTAAGCGCCACGCAAGCAATGCGGGCGCCCGCGCCGCCAATGGGCTGGCTGGTTTGATCGTCCGCGCTGGCGTGGATGAGGAGCGCCGTGCCGTCCGCATCGAGCAGCGCTTCGCGCGCTGGGTTTCGTGTGCGCTGGGCGCCCAGCACCGTGTGCGGTGAGAAGATTTCAGCCGCGAACGGGCCGGCAGGAGTGGCGAAGACGTTCGGCAGGTCCCCGGCCTCGGGACCGGCGGGGTTCAGCAGCCCGTGCTGGACGCGCTCGCTCATGCCCAGATGGCCGCCTGAGGCTTGGAAGCCGGCGGCGAAGTCGCTGCAATCGCCGCGTGTGTGGAGATGAAGGCCGTGCCACCCCGGCGGCAGCGCGCCGGCTGAAAACTCCAATCGGATCAACGTGCCGCGAGGTGCAGCAGTGAAGTGCGCTTGGCCGATGGCCCGCCCGTTCGCGCCGACGATCCAGGCGGTGCGCGTTGGAATGGCGCCTGCCGCGGGGTCTGGTGAAGGCGCCGTGGCGCAGGCGGTGAGCAGGGCTGCAAAAAGGAGGGCGGCGATGGGGCGCATAAGGGCTCCTTGGTTTGCGACAGGGGCGTCACGATGTTAGTTTGCTGTGGATTCGCAGGCGGGTTTTTCTCGTCTTTTCCGACGCATCCGAACAGCGTTTTCCAGTAACTTTTAAGATTAGACCGGATCCCGTGTCAGACACGTCCGATCCCGCCGAGAACGGCGGACCATCCCTTCCCAAAGGCGTCTCGCTCATCACAATCGAAGATGAGCTGAAACGTTCCTATCTCGATTACGCGATGAGCGTGATCGTATCGCGCGCGCTGCCCGACGTGCGCGACGGTCTGAAACCCGTGCACCGCCGCATCCTCTACGGCATGGACGAGGCCGGGAACACGCACGACAAAAATTACCGCAAATCGGCCAATACTGTTGGTGAAGTGATGGGCCGATATCACCCGCATGGCGACTTGGCGATCTATATGTCGCTGGTGCGGATGGCGCAGGATTTCGCGATGAGCCTGCCGCTGATCGATGGGCAGGGAAACTTCGGCTCGATCGACGGCGATATGCCCGCGGCGATGCGCTACACCGAAAGCCGCTTGGCGAAAACCGCGCGGGCGCTGCTTGACGATATCGACGAGGACACCGTCGATTTCGGCGACAATTATGACGGCTCGCGCAGAGAACCGAGCGCCCTCCCGGCCAAGTATCCGAACCTGCTGGTCAATGGCGCGGGCGGCATCGCCGTCGGCATGGCGACGAACATTCCGCCGCACAATCTCTCTGAAGTCATCGATGCGGCGGTGGCGATGGTCGATAACCCCGACATTACCGATCTCGAATTGCTCGATATCGTACCCGGGCCGGATTTCCCCACTGGCGGCGAAATCCTAGGCCGCGCCGGCGCGCGTGCGGGCCTCCTCACTGGCCGCGGCTCAGTGATGATCCGCGCCAAGCATCACAACGAAACCATTCGCGGGCGTGAAGCGCTCGTGTTCACCGAAATTCCGTATCAGGTGAACAAGGCCGAGATGGTCGAGCGGATCGGCGAGCAGGTGCGCGAAAAACGCATCGAAGGCATCGCGGAAGTCCGCGACGAGTCCAACCGCTTGGGTATCCGGCTGGTCGTCGAGATGAAGCGCGACGCCGTACCGGACGTGGTGCTGAACCAGCTCTATCGCTTCTCGCAGCTGCAAACCTCGTTCGGCGTCAACATGCTGGCGCTGAACAACGGGAAGCCAGAGCAAATGGGCTTGCGCCAGATGCTCGCCCACTTCTTGCGCTTCCGCGAACAAGTCATCACGCGGCGCACGAAATTCCGCTTGGCGAAAGCGCGCAAGCGCGGTCACGAAACTGTCGGTCTCGCCATCGCCGTGGCCAATATCGACGACGTGATCAAGCTGATCCGCGAGAGCCCCGATCCAGCCACCGCGCGCGATCGCTTGGTGGCGCGCGATTGGCCGACAGCCGACATGACGCCGCTGATCGCGCTGATTGCCGATCCGCGCACGGTGATCACCGAGGCCAACGCGATCCGCCTTTCGGAAGAGCAGGCGCGCGCGATTTTGGCGTTGCAACTGTCGCGCCTAACCGGCCTCGGACGCGACGATATCGCTAAGGCGGCGAACGAAATCGCCGACGAGATCAAGGAATTGCTCTCCATTCTGGGCTCCCGCGAGCGCATCCTGTCGATGATCCGCAGCGAGCTTTCCGGCGTTAAGGAAGCGTTCGGTGGGCCGCGCCGCACGGCGTTTTCGGAAGCCGAAGGCGATATCGACGACGAAGCGTTGATCCCGCGCGAGGAGATGGTGATCACCGTCACCCATGGCGGCTACGTGAAGCGCACGCCGTTGGCGGCGTACCGCACACAGCGCCGCGGCGGGCGCGGCCGCGCCGGCATGACGATGAAGGACGAGGATTTCGTCACGCGCGTCTTCGTAGCGTCAACGCATGCGCCGATCCTGTTCTTCTCGTCGTCGGGCATGGTCTATAAGATGAAGGCATGGCGCATTCCGGTTGGCGATCCGCGCACCAAGGGCCGCGCGCTGGTGAACCTGCTGCCGCTCGGGCAAAGCGAAAGCATCACCTCGGTGATGGCGCTGCCGGAGGACGAGCGCGATTGGGATAAGCTCGACGTCATGTTCGCCACCCGCTCCGGCGGCGTGCGGCGTAATAAGCTCAGCGATTTCACCCAGGTGAACCGCAACGGCAAAATCGCCATGAAACCCGACGAGGGCGACGGCATCGTATCGGTGCAAGTCTGCTCGGAAGCGGACGATGTCCTTCTCACCACGCAAAACGCGCAATGCATCCGCTTCCCGGTGACCGACGTGCGCGTGTTTTCCGGCCGCACTTCGAGCGGCAACCGCGGCATCAAGCTTGACGACGGGGACAGCGTCATCGGCATGGGCGTACTTCGTCACATCGAAGTGACGCCGGCCGAAGCGCGCGCGTACTTCAAATGGGACGCGCAATCGCGCGACACGGACGAAGCCGAGGTCGACGTCGAGGCCGACGTCATCGAGGACAATGGCGAAGTGGCGGACGTGCCATTCGAACGCCTCGCTTGGCTTAAGACGCAAGAAGAGTTCATCCTGACGATGACGTCCGGCGGCCTCGGCAAGCGCGCTTCGTCCTATGAGTATCGGATCATTGGACGCGGCGGAAAAGGCCTGCGGGCGCACAAGCTCACTGGCGACGCGCGCCTGATCGCGTCCTTCCCGGTCAAGGACGGGGAAGAGCTGTTATTGGTCACAGACAAGGGTCAGCTCATTCGCACCGCCATCGGTCAGATTCGTATCGCTGGGCGGGCGACGCAGGGCGTGATCCTCATCAATGTGAGCGAAGACGAACACGTCGTCGCAGCCGAACGCTTGGAGGCCTTGGGCGGCGATGCTGGTGACGCCGTCGAAGATGCCGAGGAGAGTGGCAAGTGACCAAGAGAGTTCGCGTCGGGCTCTATCCTGGAACCTTCGATCCCGTGACCAATGGGCATGTGGATATCATCGCCCGCGCGGCTACTTTGGTGGACCGGCTGATCATTGGCGTGGCGGTGAATAAGGACAAGGAGCCGATGTTCACGCTCGAGGAGCGTGTCGCCATGGTCCAAGAGCAGATCGTCAAGATCAAGGACAGCGCCGAGATCGTTGTCCAACCTTTCGACACATTGCTGATGAACTTCGCAGAGGGCGTAGGGGCGCAAATCATCGTCCGGGGACTTCGAGCGGTCGCCGACTTCGAGTACGAATTCGCCATGGTGGGCATGAACCAAAAGCTAAACCCTGCCATCGAAACGGTTTTTCTCATGGCGGACCCGACGCACCAGGCGATCGCGTCGCGGCTGGTGAAAGAGATCGCGCGACTGCAAGGAAGCGTCGCGCACTTCGTGCCCAAAGAAGTAGAAGGACGACTGAAGGCGAAGTTCGGGGTGTCGTGATGCTGCGTTTGGGTGGAATTTTTGCGGCGGCGCTGCTGGCGCTGGGGCTTTCGGGCATGTTCGCCGCGGCGTCGGCGCAAGCGCCAGATCCGCGCAATTGGCGTGCGGTGGATCCGCAGAACACGCTCTACATCGATACGGTGCATGGGCGCATCGTCGTTGAGCTCTACCCAGAGATCGCGCCGCGGCACATCGAGCGGATCAGGGCGCTTACGCAGGCTGGCTTTTATAACGGTCTGACGTTCCACCGCGTGATCGACGATTTCATGGCTCAGACGGGCGATCCGCTCGGCACCGGCGAGGGCGCTTCTTCGCTGCCGGACTTGCAAGAAGAGTTCATGTTCCGTCGCGGCCCCGACATGCCGTTCGTGCAGGCTGCCGAACAGAGCCGGGCTCGGCTTGGCTTTTACAAAGCGCTGCCGATCGAAAGCCAGCCGGACGCGCAAATGGCGGTGACGGCGGACGGGCGCGTTTCGGCGAACGCCTTGCACTGTCAGGGCGTGGTCTCCATGGCGCGCGCCGAGCCGATCAACTCGGCCAACAGCCAATTCTTCATCATGCGCGCGCCAAACAGCGCGCTCGATAAGCGCTACACTATCTTTGGGCGGGTGGTTTGGGGCATGGACGCGGTGATGCGTATCACTGTCGGCAACCCAGCGCCTAACCCAGATCGCATGCTTTCGGTGCGCATGGCTGCGGATGCTCCTGACACGGAGCAGGCGCCGATCTATGTGCTGCGTACGGATGGGCCGCAATTTCGCGACCTGATCGAAGAAACCCGCCGCGAGCGCCGCGCCGATTTTTCGGTGTGCGACGTGGAGATTCCGGCCCGTGTGCCGAACAATGAAAACAGAGAGAGAAGCTGGTGGTCGATAATTCCTTTCATACCCTGACGCTCGAGCTCGACAGCGGCGCGGTGAAGATCAAGCTTCGGCCGGACCTCGCGCCGAACCACGTTCAGCGCATCGGCGAACTCGCCAATGAAGGCTTCTACAACGACGTGCCGTTTCACCGCGTGATTGCCGGCTTCATGGCCCAGGGCGGTGACGGCGGTCGGCGCAACGGCACTGGCGGCTCCACCAAGCCGAACCTGAAGCAGGAATTCTCGGATCAGGCGCACGTCAGGGGCGTTTGCTCGATGGCGCGCACCAACGATCCGAACTCCGCCAACAGCCAGTTCTTTATCTGCCTGGACGACGCCCGCTTCCTCGACAAGCAATACACGGTCTGGGGCGAAGTCAGCGAAGGCATGGACGTGGTCGATGCGCTGCCGAAGGGCGAGCCGCCGCGCACGCCGGGCAAGATCGTGAGTGCAAAGGCGGAATAGATTTCAGGTGTCGGTGTCAAGTGTCAGAACGACAGCCGGCCTACTGACACCTGATACCTGAAACCCGACACCTGATGCGCGTCGACCTGTTTGACTTCGATTTGCCCGATGAGCTGATCGCGCTGCGGCCCGCAAGGCCGCGCGACAGCGCCCGATTGCTGCATGTCCCGGCTGAAGGCGCGTTCGAGGACCGCACCGTGCGTGACTTTTCGGCGCTGCTGCGCCGGGGCGATCTGCTCATCTTCAACGACACGCGCGTCATTCCCGCCCGCCTCAAAGGCATGCGGTTTCGCGGTGAAAACAGTGTCGCGATGGAGGCGATGCTGCACAAGCGCCTCTCAGCGAACGTCTGGCTGGCGTTCGCTAAGCCCGGCAAGCGCTTGAAAGAGGGCGACCGCGTGCGTTTCGGCGCGGAGACCGGAGGCGCATGTCTGTTGTCGGCTCTTGAAGCGACGGTGGGCGCAAAAGGCAATGACGGCCTGGTCGATCTCAGATTCGATCTGAGCGGGCCGGATTTGGACGCCGCGATTGCGGCTCACGGCGAAATGCCGCTGCCGCCTTACATCGCCGGGCGCCGCGCGGAGGATGATACCGATCGCGCCGACTACCAGACCATTTACGCCGCCAAGAATGGCGCCGTCGCCGCGCCGACCGCGGGGCTTCACTTCACGGAAGATTTGTTTGCAACACTGGATGCCGCCGGCGTGGAGCGCACACATGTCACTTTGCATGTGGGCGCCGGCACGTTCTTGCCCGTAAAGGCGGAGGACACTTCGCAGCATGTCATGCACGCCGAATGGCGTGAAATTTCGCCGGAGACAGCCGAGCAGATCAACCGCGCCAAAGGTGAAGGCCGGCGCGTGATCGCCATCGGCACGACGGCGCTGCGCTCGCTGGAATCCGCTGCCGGCGCCGATGGCCGTGTCCGAGCGGACGCCGGCGACACCTCGATTTTCATCACCCCGGGCTATCGCTTTCGCGTCGTCGATGGCCTCTGGACGAATTTCCATCTGCCGCGCTCGACGCTGTTCATGCTGGTCTCGG
Source organism: Hyphomonadaceae bacterium (assembly GCA_014378995.1). Classification (GTDB taxonomy): domain Bacteria; phylum Pseudomonadota; class Alphaproteobacteria; order Caulobacterales; family Aquidulcibacteraceae; genus Vitreimonas. Next base: position 3,116 of record JACMMP010000209.1, on the reverse strand, counting down.
CGTTTACAGGCCTGGAGCGGATGCGAGCGGTTTATGCTCACGCCATTGCGCAGAAATATCGCTTCTATTCCTACGGTGACGCCAGCTTGCTATGGCGGGCGCCATGACGGCGTTTCCATTCGAGATCAGCGCGCAGGAGGGCGCTGCGCGCACGGGCGTGCTGCGAACGCCGCGCGGCGAGATACGCACGCCCGCTTTCATGCCCGTCGGCACCGCCGGCACGGTGAAGGCGCTCACGGTCGATCAGGTCGCGCAGACGGGCGCCGACATCATTCTCGGCAACACCTATCACTTGATGCTCCGCCCCGGTGGCGAGCGCATGGCGAAGTTTGGCGGCCTGCATAAATTCATGCGCTGGGACAAGCCGATCCTCACCGATAGCGGCGGCTACCAGGTGATGTCGCTGGCGCAGCTCAGAAAGCTCGATGCGGACGGCGTGACGTTCCGCAGCCACGTCGATGGTTCGCAACATCGGCTGACGCCCGAGGATTCGATCCGCATCCAGGCCGATCAAATCGGCGCCGAGATCGTGATGCAGCTCGACGAATGCCCGGCGCTGCCGGCGCCGCGGCAGGATGTGGAAAAAGCGATGCGGCTCTCGCTTGACTGGGCGGGGCGCTGCAAGCGTGCGTTCGGGCAACGCGGCGCCCAGAACCTTTTCGCCATCGTGCAAGGCGGCATTGATCCGGAGCTGCGGCGGATTTCAGCCGAAGCGTTGGTACGCGAAGGCTTCGATGGCTACGCGATCGGCGGGCTGGCTGTCGGCGAAGGGCATGAGGCCATGCTGGCGACGCTCGATGTCACCACGCCGCTCCTGCCGCTGGATCGGCCGCGTTATCTTATGGGCGTCGGCAAGCCGATCGACATCGTCGAGAGCGTATGGCGCGGCGTCGATATGTTCGATTGCGTGCTGCCGACGCGTTCGGGCCGCCATGGCCAAGCGTGGACCGATGCGGGGCCGCTCAACATCACCAATGCGCGCTTTGCTGAAGATATGTCGCCGCTTGATCAAGCCGTCGACTGCCCCGCCAGCCGAGACTATTCCAAGGCGTATCTGCACCATTTATTCAAGGCAGGTGAATTGCTGGGCCAGACGCTGCTGTCCTGGCACAATTTAGCTTATTACCAATCGCTGATGGCGCGGCTTCGCTCCGCCATCGCCGCCGGGCGGCTCGCCAATTTCCGCGAAGAGTTCAGAGCGCGTTTCCCGGCCTAGTTCACCGGGCGGTCGCGGCCGTCGCGCCCTGTGTGGGGCTGGGGCGGCGGCGGCGGTATCATGCCGGGACAGCCGAGCGATGCGCCGTAGCCGCGCAGGAAAGTTCGACGCTGCTGGCCGTTCGCCACGGCGCGCAACGCTTCACGCTCTGCGCGGCTCGCGCCAGAAATGCGCCGCACCCAGGAGCGAAACGGGACCAGGTCTTCCGCCGTGCCGCGCGCCAAGTCGATGGTTTGCTCTTCGACGAAGTCGCCGCTGCGGTCCCAAATATTGCGGTTGGGGCCGGGCTGGTAGCTCTCCGGGCCCAGGGCGGCGTCAAGTTGGCCAATCTCGCGCGTCACGGCTGCGCAGTCGGTGAGCGTGGCTGTGGAATAGGGATACTGGAGATTGCGCAGCATAAGCGGAATTTCCGGCCGGATCAGGTTCACGTCGCGAAGCGGCGTGTAGGCCGCGTCCGTTACGCCGCGGCGTGTGTCCGCGGTGCGGCCTGACGAGCATGCGGCAAGCACAGCCACAGCCGCCAACGCCATTGCCAGTCTGCCCCGAAACTGCGCCCGCATGTCCCACTCCGTCCAATCCGCCCTGAGCCTATAGCGCGCCCGCTGGCGCTCCGCCAATGCCGGGAGACAGGGTTGAACCGAGGCGCTAAGTCGGCGTCCATGCTTCCAGTTGAGCAGGTCCTGCCCCAATTGCGCGCGGCCTTGGTTGCGCGAACCGAAGCCGTGCTCGTCGCCCCGCCCGGCGCCGGCAAGACGACGCGCGCGCCGCTGGCGTTGCTGGAAGAGCCTTGGGCGCAGGGCGGCAAGATCATCCTGCTCTCCCCCCGCCGCATTGCTGCGCGCGCGGCGGCCGCGCGCATGGCGAGCGAGCGCGGCGAACGTGTCGGCGAGACGATCGGCTATCGGGTGCGGCTTGATTCCAAAGTCGGCCCGAAAACGCGCATCGAGGTCGTCACCGAAGGCGTTTTCACGCGCATGATCCTCGACGATCCGGAACTGGCCGGAATCGCAGCGGTGCTGTTCGACGAATTTCACGAGCGGAGCCTGGAAGGCGATCTTGGACTTGCGCTGGCGCGCGATGCTCAGAATGGGCTGCGGCCGGATCTGCGGCTCGTCGTCATGTCGGCGACTCTGGACGCCGCGCGCGTCGCCGCCCTGCTTGGCGACGCGCCGGTGATCGTGAGCGAAGGGCGGATGTTTTCCGTTTCGCATGCCTACCGGCCGCGCCTTGCCGGCGCGCGATTGGAGGACGAGGTGGGCGCGGCCGTGCGCGCCGCCATGGCCGCCGAGGGCGGCAGCGCGCTGGTGTTTCTGCCTGGCGTTCGAGAGATCGAACGGACGGCTGAGGTGCTGCGCGCGACGCTCGATCCGAGCATCGATGTGCGCCCGCTTTACGGCGCGATGAGCCCCGCCGACCAGGATGCAGCGATCGCGCCGCCGCCGCCGGGACGGCGCAAGGCGGTGTTGGCGACCTCGATCGCGGAGACCAGCCTCACCATCGAAGGCGTGCGTATTGTCGTCGATGCGGGGCTCGCGCGGCGGCCGCGCTTCGAGCCGGCGCTGGGGTTGTCCCGGCTCGAAACCGTGCGCGCGAGCCAGGCCGCAGTGACACAGCGCGCAGGCAGAGCCGGGCGACTGGAGCCGGGCGTATGTTGGCGCTTGTGGAGCGAAGGAGAAACGCGTGCGTTGCCTGCGTTTGAGCGCGCGGACATTCTGGACGCCGATCTTTCCGGCCTTGCGCTCGATCTTGCGGCTTGGGGCGTAAGCGATCCGGCGACAATGGCTTGGCTCGACCCGCCGCCGAAACCGGCGTGGAACGAAGCGCTTGGTTTGCTGGCGCGCATCGGCGCGCTCGACGACGCCGGGCGTCTGACGCCGCACGGCGCAGCGGTCGCGCGCCT
>JACMMP010000208.1 GCA_014378995.1 Hyphomonadaceae bacterium | reverse complement strand
CGTAGTCGCCCAGCAGCACAACCAAATCCGGCCGTAATGCATTTATGCGCCGCACGATGCGTCCCATACGCGCCGCGTCCACGTGCGGCCCGCCGACGTGGGTGTCGCCAATGGCGGCAATCGTGAGTGGCGCACCGTTCCAATCCCCGCTCACGATCTCCACGTGGCGCACGACAAGGCGATTTGGCTCGACGAACACGGCGTAGATGCTGGTCCAATAGATGGCTTCGAAGATCGCCAGCGCGCCGAAAATGATCCAGCGCCTCCGCTGGCTCAACGTCGCCCAGCGGCGCGCGAGCCACACGCTCGCCCACGCAATCAGCGCGAAACCGAGAATGGCGCCGATAATCGCCGGCCAGAGATGCGGGTGCGGCAGCATGCGCCGCCAGTGTATCTGAGGCGCGGCCTAACGCGCCATCGCCGCTTTCATCGTTTCCAGGCGCGACAGCGCGCGTTGCGCGGCGGCGCGCTTTGCGTCGCCGCTGGCGTCGCGCAGATCGTCCTGCGCATTCTTCAGATCTTGCTCAAGCTTCGCGGGGTCGATATCGGCCAGATCGACGGCCTCTTCCGCGAGCACGCTGAGGCCCTCGGGCGTCACGTCGGCGAAGCCGCCATTGACAAAAATGCGCCGCACGTTGCCCTCGTTGAACACCTTGAGCGCGCCCGGCTTGATAACGCTCATCACCGGCGCGTGATTCGGCGAGACGCCGAACTCGCCTTCCGAACCGGGCACCACGACGTGATCGACTTCGCCGTTGAACAGCTCCCGTTCTGGCGAAACGAGGGCGAAGTGCAGCTTGTCAGCCATGACTCAGAACCAGCCTTTTTTCTTTTTCGGCGGCTCAGGCGCCGGCTGCGGAGCAGAGCCACGCGGCGGCGAGGCGGCGCGCTGTTGCTGCGATGACGCCTTCTGTGGCTGCGACTGCAGCTTCGCCGCGGCGCGTTGTTCCGACGGCGTTTTGGCGCCGCGCGGCTGCTTCGGTATCGGCCCGAGTTTGTCCACAAACCAATTCATCGCGTCCCTCCGCGTCTTAGGCCGCCTCGGCCGCCAGACGTTGCGCCTTCGCAATCGCGTCTTCAATACCGCCCACCATGTAGAATGCCGGTTCCGGCAGATGGTCGTATTGCCCTTCGACCAGACCCTTGAAGCCGCGGATCGTGTCCTTGTTGTCCACGAACAGGCCAGGCGTGTTCGTGATGGCTTCGGCAACGTGGAACGGCTGCGACAGGAAGCGCTCAATCTTGCGCGCGCGCGCGACGGTCAGTTTGTCGTCTTCTGACAATTCATCCATGCCGAGAATGGCGATGATATCCTGCAGCGACTTGTAGCGTTGCAGCGTTTCCTGAACCGCGCGGGCGACGTCGTAGTGCTCCTGGCCAAGGATGTTCGGATCGAGGATGCGCGACGAGGAATCGAGCGGATCGACGGCCGGGTAGATGCCCTTTTCCGAGATCGCGCGCGAGAGCACTGTTGTTGCGTCCAAGTGCGCGAACGAAGTGGCGGGCGCGGGGTCGGTCAAATCGTCGGCGGGAACGTAGATTGCTTGCACCGAGGTGATCGAGCCCTTGGTCGTGGACGTGATGCGTTCCTGCATCTGGCCCATTTCGGTGGCGAGCGTCGGCTGATAGCCGACCGCCGAGGGCATACGGCCCAAGAGCGCGGACACTTCCGAGCCCGCTTGCGTGAAGCGGAAGATGTTGTCGACGAAGAAGAGGATGTCCTTGCCCTGATCGCGGAAGTGCTCGGCGATGGTGAGGCCCGCGAGCGCGACGCGGGCGCGCGCGCCCGGCGGTTCGTTCATCTGGCCGAACACCAATGCGCAACGCGAGCCTGGGCCACCGCCAGCGACGTTGACCTTCGACTCGATCATTTCGTGATAAAGATCGTTGCCTTCGCGCGTGCGCTCGCCGACGCCGGCGAACACCGAATACCCGCCGTAGGCCTTGGCGATGTTGTTGATCAGCTCTTGGATCAAAACCGTCTTGCCGACGCCGGCGCCGCCAAAGAGTCCGATCTTGCCGCCCTTCGAGTACGGGCAGAGCAGGTCGACAACCTTGATGCCGGTGGCGAGCATTTCCGGGACTGGCTTTTGATCGACGAAAGCCGGCGCGGGTTGGTGGATGGCGCGGCGCGTGGTCGTCTTCACCGGGCCTGCTTCATCGATCGGCTCGCCGATGACGTTCAGAATGCGCCCAAGTGTTTCTTCGCCGACCGGCACGGCGATCGGCTCGCCCGTATCGGTGACGGCTTGGCCGCGCACCAGACCGTCGGTCGCGTCCATGGCGATCGTGCGCACCGCGCCTTCGCCGAGGTGCGTGGCGACTTCCAGCACCAGACGGTTCTTGCCGTTCATGGTTTCTAGCGCGTTGTAGATATCCGGCAGGTGGCCGTCGAACTCGACGTCGACAACGGCGCCGATCACCTGCGCCACGCGGCCTGTAGCTTTCTTCGTCATCTTACTTCCTCGTCAATCCTGTGTGCCGCGTGCGGCGTTTAATTCATCAATCGAGCGGCGATAATGCCTGCGGCCACGGCCAGAAACGGCGCCGCGATCAGCGCCAGGCGCGCCGCCCGACGCATCATGCTTCGATCACCGTCAGCTCAACCGCGATGTTGCCGCGCGTCGCTTTCGAATAGGGGCAAACTTGGTGCGCGGCGTCGAGCAGCTCCTGCACTTGCGCGCGCTCCATGCCTGGGATCGCCAGCGTCAGGCTCGCGGAGAGCCCAAGGCCCCCTTCTTCGCGGCCAATGCCGACTTCGCACGTCACCACCGCTTTCGATGCGTCGAGCTTCTTTTGCCCGGCGACGAAGGCGACTGCGGAGTTGAAGCAGTTGGCGTAGCCCAGCGCGAACAATTGCTCGGGGTTCGAACCTTCGCCCGAACCGCCGAGACCCTTGGAATGCTCCATGTGAAAATAGAGCCCGCCGTCAGCCAGCGCCACTTTGCCGCCAGCGCGGCCGCCGGTGGAGATTGCTTTGGTTTTGTAGAGAGCGTCTGCCATTTATAGAGCCTCCGCGCCGGAGATGATTTCGATCAGCTCCTTGGTGATATTGGCTTGGCGCTGGCGGTTGTAGCGCAGCGTCAGCTTCTTGATCAGGTCGCCGGCGTTGCGGGTGGCGTTGTCCATTGCGCTCATCTGCGCGCCGTAGAAGCCGGCCTGGTTTTCGAGCAGCGCCTGCAGAATCTGGCCGTTCAAATATTGCGGCAGCAAAGCTTCGAGGATCTCAGCTTCGTTCGGCTCGTATTCATAGATCGCGCCCTTTAAGTCCGGCGGCTTAACGCCCTCGGGCGCGCGCGCTGGGATCAACTGCAGCGCCGTCGGCACTTGCGCGATCACCGAGCGGAAGCGCGAGAAAAAGAGTGTCGCGACATCGAATTCGCCCGCCTCATAGAGTTCGAGGATAGCTTCGCGCACCATGTGCGAGGCATCGGCGCCGATACTGCGGAAGCCCGAGAGATCGACGAACTTGATGATCTTGTCGCCATGCATGCGGCGAAGCTGATCGCGGCCCTTCTTGCCGACAGCGACGATCTTCACCGTCTTGCCGGCGACGATGAGTTCGTTGATGCGTTCACGCGCGGCGCGCACGATCTGCGTGTTAAAGCCGCCGCAGAGGCCTCGTTCGCTCGTCATCACAACGACGAGGTGGACCTGATCCTTACCGGTGCCGCGCAGCAAAGCCGGCGCGTCGTCGCCCTGCACCGCGGCGGCGAGGTTGGCGATCACGCGCGACATACGCTCAGCGTAAGGCCGCGCCGCTTCGGCTTGGCTCTGCGCCCGCTTCAGCTTCGCGGCCGCCACCATCTGCATCGCCTTGGTGATTTTCTGCGTGGACTTCACGCTGGCGATGCGATTGCGGAACTCTTTTAAGCTCGGCATTTCGAGTCCTTAAGCGAACGTCGCGGAAAATTCCGTGAGGGCGGCTTTGATGTTGGCTTCGATACCGTCCTTCGAGATGTCCTTCTTGGCGACGATGGATTTTAGCAGGTCCTGCTTCTTTGCACGCAGCCAGGAGGTGAGTTCGCTTTCGAAGCGGCCGATGTCGGCCACCGGCACCTTATCGAGGAATCCGCGCGTGCCGGCATAGATCAGCACGACTTGCTCTTCGACCGGCGACGGCGAAAATTGCGGCTGCTTCAAAAGTTCAGTGAGGCGCGCGCCGCGTGCGAGCAAACGCTGCGTGGCGGCGTCGAGATCGGAGCCGAACTTCGCGAACGCGGCCATTTCGCGGTATTGCGCGAGTTCGCCCTTCAGCGGGCCGGCGACTTGCTTCATCGCCTTGATCTGCGCGTTGCCGCCGACGCGCGACACCGAGATGCCGACATTGAGCGCCGGGCGGATGCCTTGGAAGAAAAGCTCAGTTTCCAAGAAAATCTGGCCGTCCGTGATCGAGATCACGTTGGTCGGGATGTAGGCCGAGACGTCGTTGGCTTGCGTTTCGATGATCGGCAGCGCCGTCAGCGAGCCCGAGCCGTTGTCTTCGTTCAGCTTCGCCGCGCGTTCGAGCAGGCGAGAGTGCAGATAGAAGACGTCGCCCGGATAAGCCTCGCGGCCCGGCGGGCGGCGCAGCAGCAGCGACATTTGACGATACGCAACAGCCTGCTTCGACAAGTCATCATAGATGATGAGCGCGTGCATGCCGTTGTCGCGGAAATATTCGCCCATCGCGCAACCCGCCATCGGCGCCAGATATTGCAGCGGCGCGGCGTCCGAAGCAGTCGCGGCGACGATGATCGAATATTGCAGCGCGCCCTTGTCTTCGAGCGTCTTCACGAGCTGCGCCACCGTCGAGCGCTTTTGGCCGATGACGACATAGATGCAGTAGAGCTTCTCGCTCTCCGGCGCGTTCCGGTCGTGCGCGTCGCGCTGATAGAGAATGGTGTCGAGCGCGACGGCGGTCTTGCCGGTTTGGCGATCGCCGATGATGAGTTCGCGCTGGCCACGGCCGATCGGGATCAGTGCGTCGATCGCTTTGATGCCCGTCTGCATCGGCTCGTGCACCGATTTCCGCGGAATGATGCCGGGCGCCTTCACGTCGACGGTCGAGCGCTTGTCTGCTTTGATCGGGCCTTTGCCGTCGATCGGGTTGCCGAGCGCGTCGACGACGCGCCCGAGGAGGCCCTTGCCGACCGGCACGTCGACGATCTGGCCGAGGCGCTTTACGGTGTCGCCCTCTTTCAGGCCGCGGTCCTCACCGAAGATGACGACGCCGACATTGTCGCGCTCAAGGTTGAGGGCCATGCCCTTCACGCCGCCCGGAAACTCGACCATCTCGCCGGCCTGCACGCTCTCCAGGCCGTAGACGCGGGCGATGCCGTCGCCGACCGACAAGATGCGGCCGATCTCGGCGACTTTGGCTTCCGCGCCAAAGTCCTTGATCTGCTCCTTCAGGATGGCGGAAATTTCGGCGGCGCGGACGTCCATGCTTCTTACCCCTTAGGCGGATTTCAGTGCGAGACGCAGCGCGTCCAGCTTGGCTTTGACGGAAGCGTCGAACTGGCGCGAGCCGACGCGGACGACAAAGCCGCCGATCAGGCTGTCATCGACACTCGTTTCGGCCTCGACCTTGGCGCCGAGCTGTTTGCCCAGCGCCTCGACGATGGCGGATTTTTCGGTCTCGCCGAGCGGACGGGCCGAGACGATCTCGACTTGGCGGGCGCCCCGCTCGCGCGCAACCAGCGCGCGGTACGCGGCGAAGATGCCCGGCAGTTCGCTGGCGCGGCGGTTCTGTGCGGCGACGCCGATAGTTTTCCGCCCCAGATCGGAAAGCCCGAGCTTGGCGGCCACTGCGGTCAAAGCTGCGGCCTTCTCCTTCGGATCGATCAGCGGCGAGCGGGCGGCATTACGCAGGTCAGCGCTTTCCTTCCAGGCCGCGGCGAACTTGGCGAAATCCTGCTCTACCGCATCTAAGGCCTTGGCCTGCTTGGCTAAATCGAAAACGGCCAGCGCATAGCGCGATGCCGCTTCGGAAGCCCCGCGCTCGAAGGATTCTGCCACGTCTGTCTCGCTGCTGCCGCCGCGAGCGGTCCCTCGGGACGCCCGCCGCTTCGATTGCGCCGCTTGGGGAAAACCCAAACGCCAAAGCGCCGCGGCGAACCGATCGCGCGGGGTCTTTGACGCGCGCGCGAAGTACCATGGTGCGTTCTGGCTTGACAACCGGCCCAGGCGGCGGCGCATCAGCGACAAAAGCGCCGATTGAGGCGCACGTTACGGCTTGGCGCTGGGAGATGTCGTGGGGATTGGCAACTTCGAACGCGATACGAGGCCCAACTCCACGGCTTCGGACCACCGCTATGCGGTGAACCTGTCGCCTGACTGGGCGGTGTGGGGCCCTAACGGCGGCTACGTGGCGGCGATTACGCTCCGCGCGATGTGCAAGAGCGCCGCGCTCCCGAGGCCGGCGGCGTTTCACTGTCAGTTCTTGAAGGCTGGCCGCTTCGACGCGGCGGAGGTTGTCGTCGAGCGTGTTCGCGCCGGCAAGCGCAGCGAGGCGTTGCGGGCGAAGCTGGTGCAAGACGGAGAAGAGCTCGTCAGCGCATCGCTTTGGCTGACTGAGGACGGCATGCCGGGACTAGAGCACGAGGCGGCTGAAGCCCCCGACGTGCGGAAGCCTGCGCATCTGAAAAGCTTCGCCGAGATTTTCGACAATTATGCGGACTGGTACCCCTATTGGCGAAGCGTCGAAGCAAGGCCAAGCCTACCGGATTTACCGACGGGCCCGCCGATCTGGCAAACATGGATGCGGCTCAACGATCCGCCTGCGCAATTCGATCAAGCCCTGGCGGCAGCGCGCATTGTACTTTGGATGGATCTCGGGCCTTGGAACGCCGCCGCCGCGCCGCACCCCTGGCCACGGCGCTATCTCGGCCCAAACCTCGACCTGCATGTCCAATTTCACAGATTCGCCGAGACCGACGAGTGGCTGCTGGTCGACGCCGCAGCCCCTGTTGCGCGTGATGGCGTGATCGGCACGACGCTTCGGCTGTGGAGCGAAGGCGGCGAACTTGTTGCGTCCGGCGGCTCGATGCTGTTCTGCCGCCGCAATCCCAACTACGAAGAAGAGCTAAAGCGAGCGCAAAGTTGAGAGCGCACGACGATTCGAACAACGAACCGAATCGCACTTGGGGGGAAACGTAAGATGACCGACTCCAGCGCGCCCGCGCCGCCGACCAGCCCTGCCGTATCGCCTTCGAAGATGCGCCAAGTGGTGGCGGCCTCCGCCGCCGGCACCGTGTTCGAGTGGTACGACTTCTTCGTCTATGGCGCGCTCGCCTCGGTGATGAGCACGCACTTTTTTGCGGGCCTACCGGACGCGCAGGCCTTCGTGTTCACGCTGCTGACGTTTGCGGTCGGCTTCATCGTGCGCCCGATCGGCGCGCTGGTGTTCGGCAAGATCGGTGATTCCACCGGGCGCAAGGGCGCCTTCCTTATCACCATCACCATTATGGGCCTCGCCACCTTCGCCATTGGCCTGTTGCCGACAGCGGAGACGATTGGCGTCTGGGCGCCGATCCTCTTGGTGGCTTTGCGCATGCTGCAAGGCTTCGCGCTCGGCGGCGAGTATGGCGGCGCGGCAATCTACGTCGCCGAACACGCCCAGCCGCACCGGCGCGGCGCGGCCACCGGCTGGATTCAGGGCACCGCGTCGATCGGCCTGATCGGCGCGCTCGGCGTCGTGCTCGGCGTGCGAGCGGGGTTAGGTGAAGAGGCGTTCCGCGAATGGGGCTGGCGCATCCCCTTTCTGGTCTCGATCGGCCTGCTCGCGGTTTCGGTTTGGATCCGGCTGCAGCTCGAAGAGAGCCCGGCGTTCAAGAAGCTGCAGGACGAAGGCAACGTCTCTCAACGCGCGTACGCAGAGAGCTTCACCGAGTGGCGCAATCTAAAAATTGTCCTGCTGGCGCTGTTCGGCGTGATGATGGCGCAGGGCGTTGTCTGGTACACGGCGCACTTTTATTCGCAATTCTATCTTGAGCGCATTCTCAAGATCGACAGCCAGACCGTGAACCTCATCATGATCTCGGTCGTGCTGATCTCGGCGCCGCTCTACATTTTCTTTGCGCGCCTCTCCGATAAAGTCGGCCGCAAGCCGGTGATGCTGTTCGGCATGCTGCTAATGCTGGCGCTCTATTTCCCGGGCTTTCACTACATCACCCGCGCTGGCAATCCGGCGCTGGCGGAGGCGTCGGAGACCACGCCTGTCATCGTGTATGCAAACCCTGACGATTGCACCTTCCAGCTCGACCTCACTGGCGGCGCGCAGCAATTCGCCACCGCCTGCGACATCGCCAGGAGCGCGCTTTCCAACGCGGGCGTTTCCTACACCACCGTGAACGCGCCCATCGGAGAAACGGCGGAGGTTGTCATCGGCCAGGATGTCCGCATTGAAAGCGTGAGCGCTGTAGGCCAAAGCGCCGGCGAAATTCGCGCGACGCGTGCCGCGTTTGCCGAACGCTTGCGCGAAGCGTTGGCGACCGCGGGCTATCCGACCGCGGCGTCCGGCGCGATGCAGGGCTGGAGCTTTGCCGAGGTCGCGCGCGTGTTCAGCGAGAAATGGGGCGTCATCGCCATGATGGCGCTGTTCATCGTGGCGGCGTGCGCGCTCTACGGCCCGCAAGCGGCGGCTTTGGTCGAGCTCTTCCCAACGCGTATCCGCTACACGGCGATGAGCTTTCCCTACCATGTCGGCACCGGCTGGTTCGGCGGGCTGTTGCCGGCGATCGTGTTCGCCATCAACACCGCGACCGGCTCTATCTATATGGGACTCTGGTTTCCAGTGGTGATCACCGCAATCGCCGCACTGGTCACCTTCTTCTTCTGGCCGGAAACGAAGGATCGGGACATCCACGTGTGAGGGAGTAGGGAGTGGGGAATATGGAGTTAGGAAAGAAAAGGCCAGCGTGTCGCGCGCGTCTTTTCCCCCACTCCCTACTCTCCATTCCCTGTTCCCCACTTATAGTTTTTCACCCATTCACCAGCTTTCTGAACAGGGTGTTAAACCAGCTCGTGCATACTCCTTCACATGACGGCGATCCCCCACGCCGCCGTGGCCCTCACCAGCGCCCTTGACCGCTTCGAGCTTGCCAGTGTGCGAGTCCTTGAAGCGGTCACTGGCGCGGATGATGCGGACTTAGGCGCAGAGCTCGTCGAGATGTCGGCGGCGAAGACGCAGGCGAAAGCTGGGATCGTGGTGATCCGCTTCGCCGACGAGATGTATCAAGCTTTGCTGGAGATCGGCCGCGAGCCTCAACCGCGATAGGTCGAGTTTCCGATCACAAGAACCGCGCGTTGCAAGGATGCAAACAGCACCTGGGACGCCTGCTCATAACGCGGCTGCACGGCGCCCGTGGGGACGATAGCGTTCCAACTCCCCGGCCCGCCAAACACCCAAGCGCGGCCCGTCGCCTTCAACAACCGCGTTGCTTCAGGCGTTAGCTGCGCGAACTTAAGCAAGGGCAGCGGTGACGGCAGATCCTGGCCCTCCAGTGCCCTCCGCGCCGCGACAAAAGTGTCCGCAAACTGCGCGCCCGGAAGGTCCTGCGCCACCTCCTCGGCCGACACGAGCGCGCGGCGCAAATCCTCGCTGGCCGCGCGGATATCGGTATCGACGCGATCAGCGGAATCTGCTTCGCCTATCAACACGTAGGCGCTGAGCCAGATTTTGCCGTCCGGCGCCTTTTGATCACCGATGCGGTCGAAGCCTTCCCAGAGCTCGGAGCGCTCAGGGTAAACAGGCTCCACCAGCCAGCGCGGCCCGCCGCCGACGAGGCCGACGAGCTTGCGTTCGTCGATGTGCCCCAACTTTCGGTTCTGTTGCATTGGCGCAGCGTGCAGGCGCAGACCGCGGCACCCGCGCTTCTTGAGCTTGTCGAACCAAACGATCGGACCACACGCAACGTGGGCGAGCGGTCCCTGCTCGCGCGGGGCCATGAAATCTAGCGACGCTGTGTATTGGAAGATCGGATCGTCCGGCCAGAATCCCGACACATTGCGCCCGCCTAGGGCCGCGTTCCCGACCGCGACCAAAGCAAGCGTCCGCAGGATGGGCAGCTGCACAGCTTCAATCCTTGTAATAGTCCCGCATCAGCTCGCTCGCCCAATGTGACTGTCGCGTGGCGCCAAGCAGCGCAAACTCATCCATCCACGGCTTCACGTCCAGCACCGGCGAACAGTCGATGGTGTCAAGCCCTTCCCGCCGCGCCGGCAATCCCTTACATCACGCCGCCTGAGAGGGATCTACCGACATGGATTGGAATATCGCGCCGTTGCTTTCCGACCCTGCCGCCTGGGCGGCGCTGGTCACATTGATCATCATGGAAGTCGTGCTTGGCATCGACAACCTGATCTTCATTTCGATCCTGACGAACAAGCTCCCCGAGCATCAGCGCCCGCGCGCGCGCCGCATCGGCATCGGCCTTGCGCTCGTCATGCGCCTGGCGCTGCTTTCGACCATCGCCATTATCGTGACGCTCACGGTGCCGCTGTTCGATCTCGGCGTCGTCGGCAGCCTCGATGAACACGGCACGCCCACCTTCGAGACGGCGTTCTCGTGGCGCGATCTGATCCTCATCGCGGGCGGCCTTTTCCTGGTCTGGAAAGCGACCAAGGAAATCCACCACAGCGTCGATCCCACGCCGACCGGCGACGTACTCGATAAAAAGGGTATCGTTGCGGCCAATTTCGGCGCGATCATCTTCCAGATCATCCTGCTGGATTTGGTCTTCTCGATCGACTCGATCCTCACCGCCGTCGGCATGACCGACCACGTGCCGATCATGTTCGTCGCCGTGATCGTCGCCGTGACGGTGATGCTGCTGGCGGCCGATCCGGTGGCGAATTTCATCCACAAAAACCCCACCATCGTCATGCTGGCGCTTGGTTTCTTGCTGATGATCGGCATGGTGTTGATTGCCGAAGGCTTCGGCGTGCACGTGCCAAAGGGCTACATCTACGCAGCAATGGCCTTCTCGGCGTTGGTGGAGGGGCTCAACATGCTCTCCCGCGGCGCCCAGAAGAAGAAAGCCGCGGAAAAACAGACGTAGGGCCGGCGGCCTACCGAGGAGGGACAGACATGCGTTCGATTCTGATGGCCGCAGCAGCAGTGCTCGGCTTAAGCGCCTGCGCCATGCCGGGCGGCGGCACGACCACGACCTCCGCCCTGGTCGCGGCCGACGCTTCGACCTCGCTGCTAGCCGGCGAGCGCCTGACGGCGGACTTCACCACCCACGCCGCGCAAGAAGGTATGGATCCGCTCGTCGTGCTGTCGCTGCGCCACGCCGATGGGCGCGCCATGACTTTCCAGCAAGGCAACCACACCAATGACGATCTGATGGCGCAGCAGCCCGGCGGCGCGCTGGCGCAAATCATGGGCCTGTTCGGCGAGGAAGCGCCGGTGCTGTATCGCGCCACACCAGCGCAGAATAGCGGCGCGCCGTTTATTTGCGGCGCGGAAGGCCCAGCGACGCTCGGCTATCACGAAGCCGCCGATGGCGCGGTGCACATTGTCGGCCTGAAGCAGGAGATCCAGTTCGAGACGCGGCCGGATGGGCAAATGGAAGCCATCCCCTTTAGCCCCGACCAAGTCTGCGCGCGGCTGCGCTTCCGCCGGGGCTGAGCGATGAGCGTCTACGCGCTGGCGCAATTGCGCGTTCACGATGGTGAGCGCTACGCCCGCTACATGGCGCGCTTCATGCCGGTGCTTGAGCAATATAACGGCCAGCTGCTCGCCGCCGACGAGGCGCCGCGCGTGCTCGAAGGCGCGTGGTGGGACCGCAACAAGGTTGTGCTGATGGAGTTCGCTGACGCGGCCGCGTTCCGCGCCTGGGCGACCTCGCCCGAGTACAACGAGATCGCCGTCGATCGCAAAGCCGGCGCTGATGCGGTGGTGCTGCTGATCAAAGGCCTCTGAGTGCGTGATCTCACCCAAGGGTCGATCACCGCACATCTGCTGGGCATGGCGGGCTTCATCGGGCTCAGCCTGATCTTTCAGACGCTCTATTTCGTCATCGATCTTTACTTCGTCTCGCGCCTCGGCAATGCGGCGATCGCCGGCGTCAGCGCAGCGGGCAACGTCTTTTTTCTAGCGCTGGCCGCGTCGCAGATGATCAGCATCGGCGTGATGGCGACGGTGGCGCAGGCGGTCGGCGCCAAGAACGAAGCCGAAGCCAATCTGATGTCCGACCAGGCGATCTCGATGTCGATCGCGGGCGCCGTGTTGATGCTCGTGCTCGGCTACGCCTTTGGCGGCGCCGGGGTTGACGCGCTCACCGCCGACGCGGCCAGCGCCGCGGAGGGCCGCGCTTATCTCTACGCGTTCATCCCCTCGCTCGCGCTCATGTTTCCGGTGCAAGCAATGATCTCCGCGCTGCGCGGGGCGGGCGTCACGATGCCGACCATGGTGCTGCAAACCGCAACCGTCTTGATCAACGCCGCGCTCGCGCCGGTGCTGATCGCCGGCATCGGCACCGGCGTTCCACTCGGCGCGGCGGGCGCGGGCTGGGCCAGCACCATCGCATCGCTCGTTGGCACGATTGGGCTCGTGATCATGTTTCCGCGCGTGCAGAAATACCTGCGCCTGCATATCCGCGCGCTGAAGCCAAGGTTGGATGCCTGGAAGCGCATCGTCTATATCGGCCTGCCGACCTCGCTCGAATTCCTGCTGATGTTCGTGATCTTCGTCGTGATTTATTGGGTAATCCGCGGTTTCGGCGCCGAGGCGCAGGCGGGCTTCGGCATTGGCGGCCGCATCATGCAATCGATCTTCCTGCCGGCGATGGCGATCGCGTTCGCCGCAGCGCCGATCGCTGGGCAAAATTTCGGCGCTAAAAATTACGACCGGGTGCGCGAAACGTTCAAGCAAACGGCGATCATCGGCTCCGCCGTCATGCTCACGCTCTCCCTGCTCTGCCACATCGCGCCGGAACTTATGGTGCGGGAATTCACTGACGACCCCGAAGTGTTGGCGATCACGGTGCTCTATCTGCAGATCGTGTCGTGGAATTTTGTGTTTAGCGGCCTGGTGATGGCCGCCGGCAGCTTATTTCAGGGCATGGGCGACACGCGCCCTTCCCTCTATGCCAGCGCCACCCGGACGATCACCTTCGTCGCGCCGGCGATTTGGCTGTCCTATCAGCCGTTCATGACGCTCGAACACGTTTGGTATCTCTCGGTCGCGTCCGTCATGATGCAATGCGCGCTCTCGATGTGGCTGCTTTCGCGCACGTTCAAGCGCAGGCTCGGCGCACCGGCGGCGGCCACGACGCCCGCGGCAGGCTAAACGCATCAGAACTTGCTATAGCCGCCGTCGAGGAGGATCGAGTCGCCGGAATGGAACGAACTCGCATCGCTGGCCAGATAGACCGCAATGCCGCCGAACTCCTCCGGCTTGCCCCAACGCCGCATCGGCACGCGGGCGATGACGTTCTTGGTGAAGGCGTCGTTCTCCTGCGCGGCGCCCGTCATGTCCGTTGCGATCCAGCCGGGCAGAATCGAATTGGCGCGGACGCCGTAGCGCGCGAACTCAACCGCGATGCCGTTAGTGACCGCAATTACCGCGGCTTTGGTGGCGGTGTAGTCCTGGTTGCGCGCCGCGCCGAAGAGCGCGCCGAGGCTCGCCACCGCCACCACCGAGCCGCCCGGATCGCCGGCTTCGGCGCGCGCTTTCATGTGGCGGCACGCTTCGCGCAGCGTCCAGATCACGCCATCCAGATTGATCGCCATCAGCCGGCGATAATCCTCGCCGCCGATATCGAGAAAGCTTTTCCAACGATTGCTCATCCCGGCATTAGCGAAACACGCATCGACGCGGCCGAATTCGGCGAGCGTCGCGTTGAAGCCAGCGACGATGTTCTCCTCCTTCGACACATCGACGATGCGCCCGTTCACCTTCGCGCCATGCGCTTTGAGCTGCTCCAGCGCCCGCGCGTTCTTCTCCGCGTTGGTGCCCCATATCTCCACGCCCGCGCCTGCCTGCGCCAGCGCCTCGGCCATGCCAAGGCCAATGCCGCCATTGCCGCCGGTGACGAGCGCAACGCGGCCAGTGAGATCGAAGGGTTTGTAAGTCATGCCGGCACTATGGACCGCAGACCAGCCAATCGGCAATATTTCCAGAGTCCGCTTTGGCGCAAAACGGACTAGTAGCGAGTGCACGGCTGGACCTTCTGACGTGGTCTAACTTTTGTTCAGCCAAAATGAGGTCCGCGACCCATGGAAGAAGCTCAATTGTTCGAGTTGGTGTTCATCGCTGGCGCCACGGCGATGACCGCCTTCACCTTTGTAGTGACGTTTACTTTCGCCTACCTGACGGTCGCGTATTTCCTGGGCTCTAAACTTTCTCGATTGGAAACAGGCGTGGTGACGGGCGGATACCTGATCGCCTCCTTCTTGAGCTTCTCTGTGGTGATGGCAAACGTCAGTGCGATGCGCGCACTTCAAGAGGAGCTGGCGGATTCGCGGGTCTATCAGAAAGTTGCATTTTGGATGGATGCGAAAATCTACGAGGCGGGAATGCCCGTGATTTACGTGCTTTCGGTAGCGACCTGCCTTTTCTTCATGTGGAATATTCGCCGCCACCCGAGGACCGAATGACCGCCTTGAGGTGCGACGTTACAAAAACGAATACGGGTCCACGTCGATCTGCACGCGGACCGCGCTGTGCAGCTTCACGCGCGCTGCCCACGCGGCCAAGAACGCGCTCACATCAACACCCCGATTAGCGCGGATTAGAAACCGCCGCCGGTGCATGCCGCGGATGACGCTGAGCGGCGCCAGCGCTGGGCCCCAGAGGTCGAGCCCGTCCACGGCGGGCGCTTTTTCGCCCATGAGCTTTGCAGCCTCGTTCGCCACCAGCTCATCCGGCGCGGAGACGATCACGGCCGCCAAGCGTCCGTACGGCGGCATGCCTGCCGCTTCGCGCTCGGCGATTTCCGCGGCGAAGAACGCGTCGCGATCCTGCATCAGCAGCGCCTGCATCACCGGTTCTTGCGGCGCATACGTTTGAATAAGCGCCCTGCCCTTTTTCTCGTGACGGCCGGCGCGGCCGGCGACTTGGCTAACAAGCTGAAACGTGCGCTCGCCAGCGCGAAGATCGCCGCCCTTCAGGCCGAGATCGGCGTCGACAACGCCGACGAAGGTCAGGTTCGGGAAGTTGTGGCCCTTGGCGACAATCTGCGTGCCGATAAGAATATCGATCTCACCCGTCTCCATCCGCGCCACCAGATCGCGCACGGCGTCGCCGTTCGGTGTCGTGTCGGAGGAGAAGATTTCGATCCGCGCCTCCGGGAAGAAGAAACGCACTTCTTCCTCGATGCGCTCGACGCCAGGGCCGATCGAAGTGAAGCTATCTGGCGCCAGGCACTGCGGGCACTCTTTCGGCTTCGGCATCGAGAAGCCCGTCAAGTGGCACACAAGCCGCCCCGAATAGCGGTGCTCCACCAGCCATGAATCGCTATCGGGCGAACGCATGCGGTGACCGCAGCCTTTGCAGAGCGTCAGCGGCGCGTAGCCCCGGCGGTTCATGTAGAAGAGCGATTGCTCACCGCGCAGCAGTGCTTCCGCCGCGCCGCGGATCAGCTTTGGCGAAAGCCAGCGGCCTTTCTCCGGCGCGTCGATCTTGAGATCGACCAGCTCCACGTCCGGCAATTCCGCCGTGCCGTGGCGCGAGGGCAGCTTCACGTGCGCGTAGCGGCCGGACTGGGCGTTAACGAGCGTTTCCAAGGACGGCGTGGCGCTGGCGAGAATCACCATGCACTCGCCGAGCTTGGCGCGCGCCACCGCCAAATCGCGCGCCTGATAGATGACGCCCTCCTCCTGCTTGTAGGAAGAATCATGCTCTTCATCGATGACGATGAGCTTTAGGTTTGGGTAAGGCAGGAACAGCGCCGAGCGCGCGCCTACAATAAGCCGCGCGCGGCCCGCAGCGATCTCGCGCCACGCGCGGCGGCGGGCTTTGTGCGGAATGGCCGAGTGCCATTCGACCGGCGTCACGCCAAAGCGCGCGTTGAAACGGCTCATCGCCGCTTGCGTCAGCGCGATTTCCGGCAACAGCACCAGCACTTGGGCGCTGGTATCGAGCTTCAGCGCTTCGGCGGCGGCTTCGAGATAGACTTCGGTTTTGCCCGAACCGGTGACGCCGTCGAGTAGGGCGACATGAAAACCGCCGGCGCGCACGGAAGCGCAGACTTCATCGGCGGCGGCTTGCTGGATGTCGGACAGCGTCTTGCCGAGCATGGTGAGGTTGGGCGGCGGGAATGGCGGGTCTTCGCTGACTTCGAGCTTGGTCAGCGCGCCGCAATCGACCAAGCCTTTAACGACTGCTGAAGAGGTTTCGGCGCGCCGCGCGAGTTCAGCGGCGCTGACATGCTCCTTCGCCGCTTCCTCCATCACGCGCTTGCGGGCTTCGGTGAGCTTAGGCGGCGGCTCGCCAGTGGGCGCAATGACGATATGCGTTGGCGGCGGAAACAGCGCTTCGGGCGAACGCACCACCATGCGCACGAGATCGCCGGGCGGGCGCACCAGATACTTCGCCGCCCAATCGATGAACGCGCGCGACATTTCCGGCACCGGCGAGCCGGGGAGCACTTCTTCGATCGCTTTGAGGTTGGCCGCGCCGGGATGCTCGCGCTCGACGCTCCACACCACCCCGCGCACCAGCCGCGAGCCGATCGGCGCGATCACGTGCATGCCGGGTTGCAACCCCAGCGAAGACGGCGCGCGGTAATCGAACGGCTCGGGCAGCGGCAGCGGGAAAAGCACCGCCACCTTGTCGAGCGTGTCGTGGACGAACTCCGCCCCCTCCTCGGCCACCGCAAACAGCGGCCCAGCGGGCGCGGCGACGCGCTGGCGCTTCAGCGCATCCATGGCGCGGCGGCGGGCTGTGGAGGACATCGGATGAATCTAGGGTGTTGAGAGATTCGGTGGAAGCGCTTGGCCCACTCCCTCACACGCTTCCCGGGCTCGACGCTAGTCGAGAACCCGGGACCCAGGGGCAACCGACTCAGTGTTGGCCCCTGGATCCCGGCTCGCGCTGCGCGCGTCCGGGAAGCGGTGAGTTATTTTTAGTAATGAGCGTTAGCTTCCCCCCATGACCGCCGCCGCCACACTCCTCAGCACCTGGATCGCGCATCTGCGCGACGAGCGGCGGTTTGCGGCCAACTCGGTCGAAGCTTACGAGCGGGACGTCGCCGCGTTTCTCGGTTTTCTCTCCCACCACCTCGGCGGCGAGCCCAGCGCGCAAGATCTCGCAGCGCTCGAACCGCGCGATTTACGCGCTTATTTGGCGCATCGCCGTCAGGGCCACGACGCGCTTGCCGATCGTTCGATCTCCCGCGCGCTGGCCGCCATCCGCAGTTTCTATCGCTATCTCGAGCGCCGGCACGGCGTCGCCAATGCGCGGCTTGCTCTGGTGCGGGGGCCGAAGCTGAAGCGTTCGCTGCCACGGCCGGTGTCCGAAACTGCGGCGCGAAATTTAATCTCCGAAGCGCAAGACGCCCGCGAAGACTGGATCGGCGCCCGCGACGCAGCTTTGGTCACGCTCCTCTACGCCGCCGGCCTTCGCATCAGCGAAGCGCTGGCGTTAAGCGGCGCAGACCGCCCGCTGCCGGAAGTGCTGCGTGTAATTGGCAAAGGCGGCAAGGAGCGCATCGTCCCCCTGCTCGCCGCCGCCCGCGAAGCGGTGGAGCGCTATGCCGAACTCTGCCCGTATGCGCTCACCGAAGACGCGCCTTTGTTCCGCGCAAACCGCGGCGGCGCGCTCTCGCCGCGCATGGCGCAGGACCTGATGCAGCGTCTGCGCGGGCGTTTGGGACTGCCCTCAAGCGCCACGCCGCACGCTTTGCGGCACTCGTTTGCGACGCATCTGCTCGCCAACGGCGGCGATCTGCGTGCGATTCAGGAGCTGCTCGGACACGAATCGCTATCGACGACTCAGACCTACGCGAGCGTCGAAGCGAAAAAAATTCTGCAGCTGTATCGCCGCGCACATCCGCGCGCGTGACGCCTTTTGCGCGCGCGCATGACGCTACAAGCGTTGCTGCGCAAGGGCCGCAGAGCTTTCATGCAGTACTCGCGCAGTGAAAAATCGCACGTGCAGAAAAATTCGCAGCAGCGCTTGCAGAAACTACTTGCAAACCAAATTAGCGCAAAAAAATCCTCGGAGAGTCAAACAACTCCCATCCAACCCAGACCCAACACACAGTAACAATGAGGAAATGAAAATGGCTAAGAAAGTAAAGAAGGCTTCGGCCAAGAAGCCGGCTCGCAAGACCGCCGCCCGCAAGACGGTTCGCAAGACCGCCAAGCGCAAGACGGCGAAGAAGGCTGCGA
Source organism: Hyphomonadaceae bacterium (assembly GCA_014378995.1). Classification (GTDB taxonomy): domain Bacteria; phylum Pseudomonadota; class Alphaproteobacteria; order Caulobacterales; family Aquidulcibacteraceae; genus Vitreimonas. Next base: position 31,803 of record JACMMP010000208.1, on the reverse strand, counting down.
AGAAGTCGACCCGCAAGGTCGCCAAGCGCAAGACCGCGAAGAAGACCACGGCGCGCAAGACTGCCGCCAAGAAGACGGTTCGCAAGACTGCGAAGCGTAAGACGGCCCGCAAGACCAAGAAGGCGGTCGTCGCTTCGATCTAACGAAGTTGGCAAGGGGGATGCGAAAGCATCCCCCTTCGCCGTTCCAGGATTACCCAGACACAAGGATCTCGATGCGCGCTCCGGTCATTCGTTGCCCCCGCTCCCGCTACGAACGCCGTCGATTGTCGCGCTATCAATTCAAACGCTGATCCTGCCGCGCCCGCCCGCGCGCAAACAAACAGCACCCTGACTTTCACGTCTCACACCGCCGAAATACAACACCTGAGCGCAAGCGCCCTTGACGCTCACGCCTTGAGCGCTTACTTTGTATTTCAAAGTTAAATCGTCTGGGGCCGCGATGACGCGCGAAGAATTGCTGCAAGATCTTGCCTACGCCCGAACCCTTGCCGAAGAGGGCCGCCACGCGCCGCTCCTCGGCGGGGCGTATTTGGTGTTTTGGGGCGTGCTGAACGCGCTTGCTTTCACCGCGCAATGGGGCGTGCTCGAAGGCATGCTGCCGGCGGCCGGGGGCGCGAGCTTCGCTTTGCTGTGGATCGCCTACGGCGTCCTCGCTGGCTTGGGCATGACGGTCTTGCGCATGCGCACGCGCACAAAGCCGGGCCTAAACGCGATCGGCGTACGGGCTGAGCGCGCGCTCTGGACCGGCGCGGCCACCGCGATTCTCGCAATCGTTGTCGGCTCCATTGTTCGCATGATGATCACGGGCGACCCGACGGCGCCGAACGCAATCTTTGGCGCGGCGTTCGCCCTCTATGGCGCAGCGATGTTCGGCACGGCGTCGCTTTCGGAGCAGACATGGCTGCGGGCGTTCGGCTGGCTGTCGATTTCGGTGGCCGGAACGCTCTGCCTGTTCGCCAACGAAAACTGGGCCTACATCGTCGCGGCGATTGGCAGCTTGCTGGCGCTGACATGGCCCGGAATCATCCTGCTGAAGCGCGAACCCTCGGAAATCGTGTGAGCCGCTTCGACCACACCGCCATCGACGACGCGATTCACGGCCGTCTGCGGCTTGGGATCATGGCGTATCTTTCCACCGTGTCCCCTGCCCCGTTCGTCGAACTGCGAGCCAAGGTCAACGCCACCGACGGCAATCTTTCGACCCACCTCTCCAAGCTCGAAGAGGCCGGCTACGTGCGCATCGAGAAAACCTTCTCCGGCAAAAAGCCGCTGACGCTCATCCACCTCACCAAGCCAGGCCGCAGCGCCTGGATCGAATACCTGAACCGCATCCAGGCACTGCTCAGCGCCGCGGAGTAAGCCAACGCAACGCTTGCGCGAGGCCGCCAATCTCGCCACCTAGCGAGGCTGCCACGCGGAGAACTTATGCGAAGCTTCATTGCCGCCCTCGCTCTCATTGCGCTCAGCGCCTGCGAAATGCCTGACATGGAGCAACAGGCCGCGGAGCTCGGCGGCCAAGCGCTCGAGGCCGCCAGCGGCGCTGTGCATACGCGCACGGCCTGCGTGCTGGCGGGACAATCGGAAGCCTTTTGCGGCTGCGTTCAGGAGCGGCTCGGCGCACGCATCACCCGCGAACATATCGACGATATCAGCGGCGTCGTGCGCGAGAGTTTGAGCGGCGACGGCATCGAGGGCGCAGCCCGCGCCGCGCAGAACATCGATCCCGCCACGCGCGACGCGTTAATCCAGTGCGCCACGCACGCCGCGCTGCAAGGCCAAATCGGCGAAGGCGAAGCCGCCAATTAAGCCGCGGCGGCAAGCGCCCAGCGGGCGACGCCCGGATACGGCCGCTCACCCATTTCAGCGAAGCCGTTGCGCGCCAGCGTCTGCGCCGCATGCGCATCTTCAGCGTCGAGATGCGCGATCACCCGCAGCGCGCCGTTCGCGAACGCCCACGCCGCGAGCGCCCGCACCGTCTCGCCGCCATAGCCTCGGCCGCGGAAATCCGGCAGCAAGCCGAACGCGAGTTCGACATCGCCGTCTTCGTCCGGGCGACCGATCAGCGCGCCGATGCCGACCAGGCGCGGCGATACGCGTTCGCCTTCGTTGGCGAGAAGCGCCCAACCGTACCAGCCCTGCCCCTCTGGGTCGTGCGCGAGCTGGCGCACCGCCCACTCGAACGCAGCGGGCTCGAACGGCAGCGGCGGCCAGATCGCTTCGTGCGTCACGGCAATGGCGTTGAAGAAAGCCGTGCGGCTGCCCGCTTGTAGCGCCGCCAATTCGTGGTCGAGCGCTAGCAGCGCCAAACGCTCCGTCGTCAGTATCAGCAAGACGCGTCTCCCCTCGCTCTTCGCGCACTGAACAGAACCCAGCACCGCGCCGCTGCAAAGTGAGCATTCGGCAATTTCCACAAGCCAGGGCTCTGACGGACCGGCGCTTAGGCGCCTGGACGTCCATCCCTCGTGAAAGCTGAAGCACCGCGCCGGCGAGGACGCCGGCGGTCCAAGCGATTAAGCCTGCATTGTCCAGCCATCGACGCCCTTGGCGGCTTCCTTGATGGCTTCGCTCATTGTCGGGTGCGCGTGGCAGGTGCGGGCGATGTCTTCGGCGGAAGCGCCGAATTCCATCGCCACGCAGACTTCGCCGATCATCTCGCCAACGCCGGCGCCCACCATGTGAACGCCGACGACCTTCTTGGTCGCGACTTCCTCCAGCACTTTCACCATGCCTTCGGTTTCATGATTGGTGCGGGCGCGCGAGTTGGCCATGAACGGAAACTTGCCGGTCTTGTACTCGATGCCCGCCGCCTTCAGCTCTTCTTCGGTCTTGCCGACGGTGGCGACTTCCGGATCGGTGTAGATGACGTTCGGAATCACGTCGTAATTCACGTGGCCCCATTGCCCGGCGATCGCCTGGGCCGCGGCGATGCCTTCGTCTTCGGCCTTATGCGCCAGCATCGGCCCAGTGGTGCAATCGCCGATGACGTAAATGCCGTCGATGTTGGTCTTGAAGTGATCGTTCGGAATAAATCCGCGCTGATCCGTCTTCACGCCAACGGTTTCGATGCCAAGGCCCTCGGTGAAGGGCTTGCGCCCAATGGCGACGAGAACAACGTCGGCTTCAAGCGTACGCGCCGCCCCGCCTTTTGCCGGCTCTATCGAGACCAGCAAACCGCCGCTCGCTTTCTCGACGCCGACGACCTTGTGGCCAAGTTCAAACTTCATGCCCTGCTTTTTCAGCGTGCGCTGAAACGCAGTGGAGATTTCGGTGTCGATCGTCGGTGTGATTTTATCGAGGAACTCAACCACGGTGACTTCCGCGCCAAGCCGGCGCCACACGCTGCCGAGCTCGAGGCCGATGACGCCGGCGCCGATGACAATCATCTTTCCCGGCACTTGCTTCAGCGACAGCGCGCCGGTCGACGTTACGATGCGCTCTTCATCGATATCGACGCCCGGGAGCGGCGTCGGCACGCTGCCGGTGGCGATAACGATGGCCTTGGTCTCCAGCGTTTGCGAACCGCCGTCGATCAGCTTCACCTCGACGCGGCCAACGCCTGCGATGGCGCCGAAGCCTTTGACGTAATCGACCTTGTGTTTGCGCATCAGGAACTCGACGCCCTTGGTGAGGCCATCGACCGCGTCTTCCTTCTGCTTCAGCATTTGCGGCAGATCGAGCTCGAGGCCTGTGATCTTGACGCCCATGCTCGGAAACGTCTTTGACGCCGCTTCAAAATATTCGCTGGCGTGCAGCAGCGCCTTGGACGGGATGCAGCCGACGTTCAGGCACGTGCCGCCAAGCTTACCGCGGCTTTCGATGATCGCGGTCTTCAGCCCCAGCTGGCCGGCGCGGATCGCGCAATTATATCCCCCGGGGCCGCCCCCGATGATGACGAGATCGTACGACATGATTGCTCCGGCGATAGCGTGAGCGCGCGTCTGCGCACGGCGACGAGATGGCCGGAACATAAGCCCACGCGCGCGGCGATCAATCCGCGTTTCTACCGCCCTGCTCTGCGCAGATGGCTCAGGCGCCTTGCTTGTCCCAGTACGAGCGGTCCATCGCGTCAACAAGGAAGACGACGATGCCAACGATGAGCACCACGGCGAGCATGCCGATCTGGCCCTCTGGGGTGGAGAGATCGGTCAGGAGCGCTTGTGGATTGCGATACGCGTTGAGATCGACGCCCTGGATCGTGGCCATCAGGTTGCCGCTCTCCTGTTGCGACCAGGCCCAGCGCCCGCCATAGCAGGCAAAACCCAGCAGCCAGGTCCAGAAGCCCTGCGTACGACGCATCATGCGGACGGCGGAGATCAGGAAGAACAGCGCCGCGCCGGCCAGCATGCCGACATCGATCCAGGTCGCTTCGGCAGCGCCACTTTCGGCGGCGGCGGCTTGCATCTCCTGCACCTGCGCGATCGGCGCGACGAAGCCAGTGATGTTGCCCGCGGCCACCAGAGCGCCGAGCAGGCTCAAGGCCATCAAGGCAAACAGCGCCAAGATCGCCGGCAAGCGCAAAATGTGACTCATGTGGGGTCCCCTCCCGACCACTCCCCCGAGCGGCAGAAGCAATCTATACGGCGCGGACGGGACTCGCCAGAGGGCGAGGAAGGGCTTTGAATCCAGGGCTCTTCTGCTGGGCGAAGGCGAGTTCGCGGATGCGCTGTGGGAGGGAACGGTATGATGTGGATGGGTAAGGCGAGCGCATGGATGGCTCTGGCGGTGGGGGCCCTGTTCGGCGTCAACGCCGACTTCCAGTTCGCGACTGGCGTGCCCGGCTGGATTTATATCGCGACTGCCATCGCACTCATCGTCGCCAGCTATCGCACGCTGCGGAAGATGTCGGGCGGCTTGCGCCTGCTTGCAGGCGCGTGGGGTTTCGCCGGCGGACTACTGGCTTTGCCATTCACCGTACCGCAAAATTCAGCGCAGTTGTTCGATGCTGGCGCTCTTGTGTTGTTCCTCGTAGCGTTCGCCGGCCTCGCACTCACCGTGCTGCACAAGGAGCGGTAAGCAGTTTATCCCCATCGATCCGCGTGCGAAACGCGCAACAAGGTTTCGTTTACCATGTTGATAATGCGGGGGGCGATAAGGAGATCGCCACATGCGCGTAGAAAAACTCCGCGGCGCAGCCGACGACACGGACCTCGTGCCAGCCGGCCAGTACTTCGCCAAGCTAGCGCGCAAGCTTGAAGACGCTAACGTGCGCGAGACCTCGATGCGCACAAAACTCAAAGCCGAAGACCAACGGCTTGAAGCGAGCTACCGCCGCGCGTCCGCTTCACGCAGCAACACGTTTACGAGCACCGGCGCGCTGATGTGAGTGCATGGAAGGACCGCGGGTCTTCAGATCGACGGTGCTTTACACGGAGAAGCTGCGACGACGCGCCTTCTGGACGCATGGCTAACGCCCTTTAGCCTGCACACAGGAGACGCGTCATGGCCCCTCACCCTGAGCGGGAGATCGCCCACCACAATCCGCGCGGCGTTTCGGACGCCATCGCATTGGCGCTGACGAAACTCCTACGCTTGCTCGCCGACACCTTCTTCTCAAATCGCTACGGCCACCGAGCCGTGGTGCTTGAAACCGTGGCCGGCGTGCCCGGAATGGTCGGCGGCATGATGAATCATCTGAAGAGCCTGCGCCTAATGCGTGACGACGAGGGTTGGATCAAAACCCTGCTCGACGAAGCCGAAAACGAGCGCATGCATCTGATGACCTTCATCGCCCTGTTCCAGCCAAGCTGGTTCGAGCGGCTGTTGCTGATGCTTACGCAAGCGATTTTCTGGAACGCCTACTTCTTCCTCTATCTGTTCTCGCCGAAAACCGCGCACCGTCTGGTGGGCTATTTCGAGGAAGAAGCCGTGGTGAGCTACACTTCGTTCCTGGCCGAGATCGATGCGGGGCGGGTCGAGAATGTGCCTGCGCCCGCGCTTGCGATCGAGTATTGGAAGTTGCCGGCGGATGCTAGGCTACGCGAGATCGTCATCGCCGTGCGCGCCGATGAGGCCGGACATCGCGACATGAATCACATGTTCGCGAACCAATTGCGCAGCGGTCACACGCCTTGGCGTAAACTCGAAGAGGAAACGTCAGCGACGCTGCCGACGCACTAGAGGTCCAGCAGCATGCGCTCGGGATCTTCCAGGCCTTCCTTGACGCGCACCAGAAACGTGACCGCTTCCTTGCCGTCAACGATGCGGTGATCGTAGCTCAGCGCCAGATACATCATCGGCCGGATCACGATCTGCTTATCGACCACCACCGGGCGCTCCTGGATTTTGTGCATGCCGAGAATGCCCGATTGCGGCGCATTTAGGATCGGCGTCGACATCAGCGAGCCATAGACGCCGCCATTGGAGATCGTGAACGTCGCGCCCTGCAGGTCTTCGAGCTTTAAGCGCCCGTCGCGCGCCTTCAGGCCGAGTTCGCCGATCTCTTTTTCGATCTCGGCCATCGATTTGTGATCGGCGTCTCGCACCACCGGCACAACCAAGCCGCGATCCGTGCCGACTGCGATGCCGATGTCGTAGAAATTCTTGTAAATGATGTCGTCACCGTCGATCTCGGCGTTGACGTTCGGGATCTCCTTTAAGCCGGCGATGCACGCCTTCACGAAGAAGCTCATGAAGCCGAGCTTCACGCCGTGCTTGCGCTCGAAATTGTCCTTGTACTTGTTGCGCGCCGCCATGATGGCCGACATGTCGGCTTCATTGAACGTCGTCAGCATCGCCGCGCTGTTTTGCGCTTCCTTTAAGCGGCGGGCGATGGTCTTGCGCAAGCGCGTCATCGGCACGCGCTCTTCCTGCTCGCCAACCACACGCGCCTGCAGAGGCGGATGCGCCGGCGCGGGCGCCGATTGCGCGCTGCGGTTTTCGATGATGGCCAGCGCGTCGGCCTTGGTAACGCGGCCGTCCTTGCCGCTGCCCGTCATGGCGGAAACATCGACACCGCCTTCGGCGGCTATACGCTGCACCGACGGCGGCGCTTGCCTGGCGGCGCCATTGCTCTGCGGCGACGGGGCGGGCGCGGCGGCAGGCTTCTGTGCTTCGGGCGCAGGCTTCGGCGCTTCAGCTTTTGGCGCGGCGGGCGCGGCTTGCGCCCCTGCCCCTCCCATACGGCCGAGCAGCGCGCCGATCGTCACCGTGTCGCCTTCACCGGCGACGATCTCGCTCAACACGCCCGCTTCCGGCGCCGACACTTCGACCGAGACTTTATCCGTCTCTAGTTCGACCAGCGTCTCGTCCTTCTTCACGGCGTCGCCGGCCTTTTTCATCCACTTGGCGACAGTCGCTTCGCTCACGCTCTCGCCCAAGGTCGGCACAACGATATCAGTCACGTCATCTTCTCCGTTGCGAGGCGACTACAGCGCTTCCGCAAAAACTCACTGACGGCTTACCCAAGCGCGTCCTGCAAGAGCGCTTCCAATTCCTTCAAATGCTTACTCATCTGCCCCGCCGCGGTCGACGCGCTGGCGGGACGGCCGGCGTAGCGCGCGCGTTTGGCTTTCACGTTGAGCTTGTCGAGCGTCAATTCAAGCCAGGGATCGACGAAGGTCCAGCCGCCCATGTTCTTAGGCTCTTCCTGACACCAGACCAGATCGGCGTTCGGGAAGCGCGTCAGCTCGTGCATCACCGACTTCATTGGCCACGGATAGAATTGCTCCAGCCGCAAGAGATAAACATCGCTTAGCCCGCGTTTCTCGCGCTCGTCGAGCAGATCATAATAGACCTTGCCCGAACACATGACGACGCGGCGAATTTCAGCGTCGGACTTCAGCTGCACCGCGGTGGCGCCATTGTCCAGCTGCGCATCGTCCCACAACACGCGGTGGAACGAGGAGCCATCGGCCATCTCCGCCAGCGTCGATACCGCCTTCTTGTGCCGCAGCAAAGATTTCGGCGTGAATACAACGAGGGGCTTGCGGAAATCGCGGTGCATCTGTCGGCGCAACGCGTGAAAGTAGTTGGCCGGCGTCGTGCAGTTCACGACCTGGATGTTGTCCTCGGCGCATTGCTGCAGGAAACGCTCGAGACGCGCGGAGGAATGCTCTGGCCCCTGCCCTTCATAGCCATGCGGCAGCAACAGCACGAGGCCGGACATACGCAGCCACTTGCGCTCACCCGACGTGATGAACTGATCGATCACCACCTGCGCGCCGTTCACGAAATCGCCGAACTGCGCTTCCCACAGCGTCAGCGTTTTCGGATCGGCGAGCGTGTAGCCGTATTCAAAGCCAAGCACCGCTTCTTCGGACAGCAGCGAATCGATCACCTCGAAGTGCGCTTGCCCAGCGCGCATGTGGTTGAGCGGCGTGTAGCGATTCTCGGTCGTTTGATCGACGAAATGCGAGTGGCGTTGGCTGAACGTGCCGCGCGCGGAATCCTGACCGGACAAGCGGACGTTGAAGCCTTCGTCGAGCAAAGTGGCGAACGCCAAGTGCTCGGCCAACGCCCAGTCAATGCCTTGGCCTTCCTCAATCGCCTTCCCGCGCGCCTCGATCACGCGTTGCACGGTTTTGTGCATGTCAAAGTCGCGCGGGATTTCGGTGATGCGGCGGCCCAGCGCGCGCAACTTATCCAGCGGCGCTTCGGTTTTGCCACGGCGATCGTCGTCGGCCGGCAGCGAAAAGCCGGACCATACGCCGTCGAGCCAATCGGCTTTGTTGACGCGATAGGCTTTGCCGGCGTCGAACTCGCCATCGAGGAAAGCGTTGAAGTCGTTTTGCCACGCGTCGAGCTCGCTTTGGCTGACGACGCCTTCCTTGAGCAAGCGCTCGGTGTAAATCGTCAGCGTCGTCGGCTGCTCTTTGACGCCGCGATACATGATCGGCTGCGTCATGGTCGGATCGTCGCCTTCGTTGTGGCCGTAGCGGCGATAGCAGAACATATCGATCACGACGTCCTTGCCGAAGATCTGGCGATACTCGGTCGCCACCTTGGCCGCGAACACCACGGCTTCGGGATCGTCGCCGTTGACGTGAAAAATCGGCGCCTGGACCATCAGCGCAACGTCGCTCGGATACGGGCTGGAGCGCGAATAATGCGGCGCCGTCGTGAAGCCGATTTGGTTGTTGATGATGAAGTGCATGGTGCCGCCGGTGCGATGACCGCGCAGACCCGACAGCGCAAAGCACTCGGCCACCACGCCCTGCCCCGCGAACGCAGCGTCGCCATGGATGAGAAGCGGCATCACGCGCGCGCGCAGATCGTGCAGCGCTTGACCTTCCTCGGTCCAGGTCGCGTGCTTTGCTTGCTTTGCGCGGGCTTTGCCAAGAACGACGGGATTGACGATCTCAAGGTGCGAGGGGTTGGCGGTGAGCGACAGGTGGACGTTGTTGCCGTCGAAGCTGCGATCGCTCGATGCGCCCAAATGATACTTCACGTCGCCCGAGCCGAGCACGTCGTCGGGCGTGGCCGAGCCGCCTTGGAATTCGTTGAAGATGGCTTGATAGGGCTTGCCCATCACGGCGGCGAGGACGTTCAAGCGACCGCGGTGAGCCATGCCGAGCACGATCTCGTCAACGCCCATGGCGCCGCCGCGCTTGATGATCTGCTCCAGCGCCGGGATCATCGCTTCGCCGCCATCGAGCCCAAAGCGCTTGGTGCCGGGATGGCGCTTGTGCACGAACTTCTCGAAGCCCTCGCCTTCGATCAGCTTCTTCAGGATCGCGCGCTTGCCCTCCGTCGAAAAGGCGATGCCCTTGTCCGGCCCTTCAATGCGCTCCTGAATCCACGCCTTCTCGGCGGGATCGGTGATGTGCATGAACTCGACGCCGACGGTTGAACAATATGTCCGCTTCAGGATCGCCAGCATCTCATTGACCGTGGCGGTCTGCAGACCGAGTACGCCGTCGATGAAGATCGGCCGATCGAGATCGCCGGGGCCGAAGCCTTGGCTTGCAGGATCAAGCTCCGGCGCAGGCGGGCGCACTTCGATGCCGAGCGGATCGAGGTTGGCGTTCAGGTGTCCGCGCGTGCGATAAGCCCGGATCATCATCAGCGCGCGCACGCTATCGCGCGCCGCTTGCTGCACGTCTTGCGTCGAGGCGCCGGGCAAACGCGCAGCGACCTTCTTCTCGAGTTTATCGGCGAGGCCGGCCCAGTTGCCGTCGAGCAGTTTCGTGGTTTCGGTTGTTTGCGGCTGCGCGATCTCGGGGCGATACCAAGACGGCCCGCGCACGGCGCGGCGCGCTGCGTCCGGATCGTCGCGGACTTGGTCGAAGAAGGCGCGCCACGAGGGATCAACCGAGCCCGGATCCTCCGCATAGCGCGCGGCCATCTCTTCGACGAACGTTGCGTTCGCGCCGTAGAGAAAGCTGGTCTCCAGGAAAGCAGTATTGGGCAAGCTGCGGGCGTCGTCCGCCATGGGAAAGCTGACCTCTCGAAAATCACGGGCGCGAGAGGAAGACATAGGGCCGCCCCCCCCGGCGGCGCCCCTTCTAATGTGCGTCGCGCAGGGAAAGAAGGGCTGCATTGGCGCAGGGGTGTCGCTCGCCTGGTCGCCCTAGCCCTTCAGCAGCTCGCTCATGGTCCGCCCGAGCGCGGCCGGGTGCGGGGCGACTTTGATGCCGGCGGCTTCCATGGCGGCGATTTTGGAATCGGCGTCGCCCTTGCCGCCGGCGATGATGGCGCCGGCGTGGCCCATACGGCGGCCCGGAGGCGCGGTGCGGCCGGCGATGAAGCCGACGGTGGGTTTCCAACGGCCGCGGCTCTTTTCGTCGGCGAGGAACTGGGCGGCGTCTTCCTCGGCGCTACCGCCGATCTCGCCGATCATGATGATGGCTTGAGTTTCACCGTCGGCCAGGAACAGCTCCAGCATGTCGATAAATTCGGTGCCCTTTACCGGATCGCCGCCAATGCCCACGGCGGTGGTTTGGCCGAGGCCCTCATTCGTCGTCTGGAACACAGCCTCATAAGTCAGCGTGCCGGAGCGCGAGAGCACGCCCACTTTGCCCTTGGAGAAAATCTGACCCGGCATGATGCCGATCTTGCACTCGTCCGGCGTCAGCACACCGGGGCAGTTCGGCCCGATCAGACGCGACTTCGACTTTTCCAGCCTGGCCTTCACCCGCACCATGTCGAGCACCGGGATGCCTTCGGTGATGCAGATGATGAGCGGGATATCCGCGTCGATGGCCTCTTCGATAGCGGCCGCCGCGCCCGGCGGCGGCACGTAGATCACAGTGGCGTCAGCGCCGGCTTTTTCCTTCGCTTCGACGACGGTGTTGAACACCGGCAGTCCAAGGTGCGTCTGGCCGCCTTTTCCGGGGGAGACGCCGCCCGTCATCTTGGTGCCGTAGGCGATCGCCTGCTCGGAATGGAACGTGCCGTTCTTGCCGGTGAAGCCCTGGCAAATGACGCGGGTGTCAGCGTTGATGAGAATGGACAATTCGGCCCCCGAGGCGCGGTGAACAGCGGCCTGCGTCCTAGCCCCAGCCGTCCACGCATGCAAATCGGGGCGCCGCAACTTGCCCTGCGTCAGAACCGCGCCTGCATGGAGCCGTTCCCGCTCAGCTGGGAACGCACTGCGGCATGAGCCGGTTATGCCCCTAGCACCCGGAGGTTATCATGCACGAGCGACCCCAATGGTGGCAGCCCGAGGACGGCGTCCATCAAGGTTACGGAGATAGCGGACGCCGCAATTTGAGCGGTCGCGGCCCGTCGGACGAGCGGCCCAATTGGTGGCGCGAGGACGATTTGCCTGATCGCGACGAACGGCTCCACTACGATGCCGACCGCTACGTCCGCGACGATTCGAGCGGACGCGAGCGCGGACGTGACGGTGATCACGATCTTCGTCCTCCCGCGGACGGCGATCATCGCGGCGGACGCTCTCGCTTGGCCAAGATGAAGCGGTTCTTCGGCAACGAGCGCGCCGAGCGCGGCATGGCGGAAGATCGCCCCCACCATCACGACGACGACCGGCGCGACTTCCGCGGCGTCGGCCCGCGCACGCGCCATGACGAAGACGAGGAGCTGCGTGAAGAGATTTGTCACCGCTTCGCCGACGATGCTCAACTCGATGCGTCGGAAATCCTGGTGCGCGTGATCGACAACGAAGCAATCCTCGACGGCCGCGTGCGCAACAAGCGCGACGCCGAGCATGCCTACGATCTCGCGCAGGACATTCCCGGCATCGTGCATGTGCGCGACCGGCTTGAGGTGGCCGGCCGCCGCCGCGGCCGCGACCGTGTGCGCCGCGCAACGATCGGCATGGGTTACGAGGAAACGCGGCGGCGCTGGAGCTGACGCCCCGCGCCTCAGCTCATAATAAATGCGTTGAGCTTGTTGCCGTCTGGATCGCGGAAATAACCGGCGTAAAAGCCGGGCCAGCGTTCGCCCGCCGGGCCTTCGCACTTGGCGCCGAGCGAGATGGCGAGATTGTAGATCGCGTCCACCTGGGCGCGATCTTTGCACTCAAGCGCGACCATCACGCCATTGCCGACTGTGGCTGCGTTTCCGTCATGCGGTTTGGTTAGCCCGATTCCCGCGGCCCCGCCGGGCGCGCCCCAAGCGATGAAGCTCTCGCTCTCCATCATGCGCGACACGCCCATCGCCTGGGCGATCTTATCGTAGAACGCCGCCGCGCGCGGGAGATCGTTGGTGCCGAGTGTGACGTAACCGATCATGACCCAGTCTCCTCGTTCGATTGTTTTCGCATGATTGCGTCACGGTTTCGGGCGCTGTGGAGAATGCGCAAGACCGCCAGCGCCTGCCCAGCCGCCTCATAGTAAATGAAGTAGCGGCCTGTCGTCACAAACCGAACAGCCTCTCCGAACTCCGGTCGTGGCGTGCCTGCAAGCGGCATTTCTGGAAGCGCCGCTATCTTGGCGAGAACAGCTTCTATGGCGTTCGCCGCCGCAATCGGACCCCAGTTCTCGGTGAGCCATGATTCCATTTCGTCGAGGTCCGCTCCAGCCTCGGGCGAAACGTGCGGAATCATTCGGCCGCTTTTGCCGCGCCGCGAAGGCGCGCCACACGCTCAGCGCCCTCACGCAAAAACTCCTCCAAGGGAATCCCCTCCCCGCGCGCAAGGGCAGCGCGGCCCTCGTCGAGCTTGGCCCGGACGTATTCGATCTCTGCGCGGCGCTCCTGGAGCGCTTGGGCCACAAGCGCTTCGACGCTTTCGGCGCGGCCGGCGGCGACTTCGGCGCGAGCCCAGGCTTCGAGATCGGCGGGGAGCGTAATGGTGGTCATGGGTACAGCTTAGCACGTGCTGGCCTGCAACGCAGCCGCCTAAAGAAGTGGCCTTCCCTCCCGCATATGCACGGGCGACACTCGAGTGACCGCGTCGAAACGGTCCCGATAGTCCGAGCAGGACCACTGCCACGCCTCAACGACGTTATACTGCGTGTCGTACAGGACCCAAATGAGTTCATCCCAGTCGTAGTTCGTTGCCTTCGCCACCAGAGTCACGAAGGACCCCCGCCTCCCGCTCGGGCGGTTTGCTTTGACCTGATAGCGTATGCCGCGCCACGAAAAATCATGGCCCCTGCGAACCGCAGTAGCCGTTGCGCAATCCGCGCAATAGTCGGCTTCTGGCATGCCGATGAGAACTGCCGCGTCGTACTCAGACAAGGTCGAGGTGATCGCGGGAGCAACACCGTATCGCGCTTGCCAGGCCAACGCGACACGGATCAACTCAGTGCGAAGCACAGATCACCCCTTCACAGCCTTCACAATCTTCCGCGCCGCGTCTTCCAGATCATCCGCCGAGATCACGTTCAGGCCGCTTTCGCTGATGATCTTTTTGCCGAGTTCGACGTTGGTGCCTTCGAGGCGCACGACGAGCGGCACGGCGAGGCCGACTTCCTTCACCGCGGAGATCACGCCTTCGGCGATGACGTCGCACTTCATGATGCCGCCGAAAATGTTGACCAGGATGCCCTTCACTTTCGGGTCGGCCGTGATGATCTTGAACGCCGCGGTCACCTTCTCTTTGCTGGCGCCGCCGCCGACATCGAGGAAGTTCGCGGGCTCGGCGCCGAAGAGCTTGATGATGTCCATCGTCGCCATGGCAAGGCCCGCGCCATTGACCATGCAGCCGATGTCGCCGTCGAGCGCGATGTAGGCGAGATCGTATTTGGAGGCTTCGATTTCCTTTTCGTCCTCCTCGCCGAGGTCGCGCAGGTCGGCCCATTCCGGGTGGCGGAAGCCGGCATTGGTGTCGAAACTCACCTTCGCATCGGCGCAGTAGAGCTTTTGATCCTCGGTGACGATTAGCGGATTGATCTCGAGCATCGACATGTCGCTCTTCACGAACGCGTCGTGGAGCTTGGTGCAGATGTCGGCGCACTGCACGGCGAGATCGCCGGAGAGGCCAAGCGCGCCGGAAACTTTCGCGGTGTCGGCAACAGTCGGTCCGGTGCTGGGATCGATAACGATCGTAGTAATTTTCTCCGGGGTATCGTGCGCAACTTCTTCGATGTTCATGCCGCCAGCTTCGCTGACAACGAACGCTACGCAGCCAGTTTCACGATCGACCAAAGCGGAGAGATAAAACTCCTTCGCGATTTTCATGCCTTCTTCGATGTAAATGCGGTTCACGACACGGCCAGCGTCGCCGGTCTGCAGCGTCACTAACGTCCGGTTCAGCATTTGCGACGCGAAGAGGCCGACGTCCTCTGGCTTGAACGCAATGCGCACGCCGCCCTTCTCGCCCGCTTCGGCTTCCTTGAATTTGCCCTTGCCGCGGCCGCCGGCGTGGATCTGGCTCTTCACCGCCCAGACCGTGCCGCCGAGCTTGGCCGCCGCATCCACCGCCTCCTCGGGCGTGAACGCCGGATAGCCGCGCGGCACGGGCACGCCGAAGCTCTTAAGGACAGCTTTGCCTTGATATTCGTGGATATTCATGGGGGCCCTCGAAAGATTCGCGCCGTCTTACATGCCCGCGAGCCGCGCCGCCAACCCCGCCAGTGCGCAAAGGGCGAGAACCAGGAGCAGATTGGCCTTGAAGCGGATCAGCGCCACGCCAGCGGCGAGCGCGAGCGCGAGCATCCACCAATGCGCCGAGGCGATGTCGGGCAGTTCGGCCGGACCTAGCGTCACTTGGCGTGCGAACAGCGCGTGGGCGGCGAAGAAAAGCGCGAGCTTGGCGATGACGCCGAGCACGGCGGCCGTGATCGCGGCGAGCGCGCCAGCGGCGCGCGGGTTGCGTTCTAGACGCTCGGCGTACGGCGCGCCGGCGAAGATCCAGACGAATGATGGCGCAAACGTGCACCAGAGCGCGATCGCAGCGCCGGCGAGCGCGAGGGTCAAGCCGCCAGTGCTCCAGCCTGCGAGGAAGCCGACGAACTCGTTGACGAGGATGAGCGGCCCGGGCGTCGTTTCGGCGAGGCCGAGGCCGTCGATCATTTGTTCAGGCGTCAGCCAGCCGCGCGCGGCGGCTTCGGTGGTGAGATAGGCGAGCAGCGCGTAGGCGCCGCCGAAGGTGACGCAGGCGAGGATTGAGAACAGCAGCGCGACTTGAAAGAGCACGTGATCCGTGCCGAGCGTGAGCGCGATGAAAGCCGGTGGCGTGAGCCAGAGGATGAACCAGAGGATGGCGTGGGTGAACGCTCCCCCTCCCCCTTGCGGGGAGGGGGTTGGGGGGTGAGGGGCGTGCAAACGCGCCGACGCCGGCGTGTCGGAACGCTCCTCACCCGGCCGCTGCGCGGCCACCCTCGCCGCAAGGGAGAGGGTTTGAGTTGCGCCAATTATCGCCGCAGCGACAATCACCAGCGGAAACGGCGCGCCGAGCATCAATGCTGCAAACGCCGCAACGGCGATCCAAACCGCCGCGCTCGTTTTCAGCGCGCGCTTGCCGACTTTGTAGAGCGCTTCCGCAACCAGCGCGACGACGGCGCATTTGACGCCGTCGAACGCGGCGGCGACCAGCGGCAGCGCGCCGTAGCTGACGTAAAGCCACGACAGCGCCAGCACGATCGCCGCGCCCGGCAGCACGAACATCCAGCCGGCGATCAGCGCGCCGGCCCAGCCGCGCAAACGCCAGCCTATGTACGTCGCAAGCTGCTGTGCTTCCGGCCCCGGCAACAGCATGCAAAACGCCAGCATGTGCTGAAAGCGCGCGTCGTCGATCCATTTGCGCTCATCGACGAAAACGCGGTGCATTAAAGCGATCTGGCCAGCCGGGCCGCCGAAGCCCAGACAGCCGACCTTCAAAGACTCACGAAACAATGTGGAAAGCGACGGCGTCTCGGTCATCAATTCACCCATGCAGCATCGTGCGATGCTTGGGCGAGACGCCTAAACACGGGAGATCGCGCGTCCCGCGCAGACTCGCTAGCGTGGATTTGGGACGCCTGCAATGGCGCCCGGGTCGCTCTGCGCCTTCTCATCGCCGTACGCCATCTCACCGGCGGCCACGCTAGTGCCAATCTGCGGCGAGAAGTCTTCTTTGTTCAACGCCGGCTCCCGCGTATTGCGCCGCCAGAACATGGCGCCGCACACGAACAACGCGGCAATGCCCGCAAACCAGAACATGCCGGCGACGTCGAACAGATCGACGATCGGCCCTAGCAGCAGCGGGCCGATCACCGAGCCGCCGGCCCACACGAACAGCAGCCCCGCGGCGGATTGTGCAAGCTTCCCCGGCTCGGCGCGGTCAGCCATGTGCGCGACGGCGATGCCGTAGAAGCTCAAAGCGCCGGCGCCCCAAAGGAAGAACAGCAGCACCGCCGACCAGCTCTGCAACTGGCCGCTCCAGAGCGCGAGCCCGAACGAAGCAAAAGCTGCGAGCGCGGCGAGCCCGGCGATAACGAGGCGGCGATCGACGCGGTCCGACAAGCGCCCGGCTGGCCATTGCAGCAGAAGCGAGCCGACAAACGCCGCAGAGTAGAACTCCGCAGCGGCGTGGGCGCCGTAATTGTCTGCCGCGTAGAGCGGCGCGAGCGCCAGAACGCCGCCATTGACGAGCCCTGCCCCGAAGCTGCCGATGACAGCGGCGGGGGCGGTGGCGAATTGCTCGACCAGGGCGATTGGTTGCGCCTTTGGCGGATCGGGTTGCTCCGCCGCTGTGAAGCAGATCGGCACCATGGAGAGCGCGGCCAACGCGGCGGCGATCATCCAGGGCTCGGCTTCAATGGGCGCATAGCCGAACGCGAAGAACGGCCCGAGCGCCAGCGCGCCCTTGGTCAGCACCATATAGACGCTCATCACTTCGCCGCGCACGCGTGAGCCAATCGAGTAGCTCATCCAGCTTTCGATCGCGGCGAACATCAGCGCCACCGTCATGCCGGCGAACATGCGGGCGAGGCCCCACATCCACACGTCGCTGCTGAGATGGAGCGCGAGGATGGCGACGGAAAAAATCGCCGCGCATGCCGCGTAGACGCGGATGTGCCCGACGCGCGCCAGCAGCATCGTCGCCACCATCGCGCCGATCATGAAGCCGGCCGCGTACGAGGCGGCGATGAGGCCGAGCGCGGTGCGCGAATGGCCCTGCTCGGAGAACGCTAGCGGAATGCGAACACCCAAAAGGCCGCCCGCTAGCTGCAGGATCGTGACGGCGATGATGAGCGCAGCGACGTTGCGCAGCAGGCTGGGCATGGGACGCCTGCTTCTAGAATCTATTCCCCGCGGTTTGAACCGGCAAAATCGACGCGCTGCTAACCGATGAGGAACTCAAACATGAAGCGGCCGGGGATGAAGGTGAGCCCGCCGGCGATAAGCAGGCCGCCAACGAAGAGACCGGTCATCGCTTTGCGGTGCTTGGCCACCTTGCGGCTGCGTGCGGCGTAAATGCCCATTGGCAGCGCGATCAATGTCCACCCGCTCAGAAGATGAATGAACGACCACATTCCGCCATTGAGATCGGTAATCCACAGGCTTGAGATGGCTGTCACCCCCATGACCGTGACCCAGCCCCAGCCGAGCGCTTTATGCAGGCCCCTGCCCTTCGGCAGCAGAAGAACCGCCGTGCCGATCGCCAGCGCCGTCAGCGCGGCGTAAATGTGCAGTTTGACCACCCAGGAAAGCCCCGCCCACAAAGCCCAGTCCGGACCGTCGAACGTAACGGTCGCCGCGCGGGCCGCGATCTGCGGCAGCATCGGCCACAGCCCAGCCAACAGCATTGCCGCAGCGACCACGCCGCTGAGCGCGCCCAGCCATTTCGGGGGTTGTCGTGTGTCCGCCATGAGTTCAGGTCTCCGTCGAAAGCCTGCTAGACCTGAGCGCAGGATGGAGCGCCGTGCAGCCACGCCTACGCGAACCCGCCAAACCGATGCGTGAACCGCTGGCCCACACCGCTCGCGCTTCGCGAATTGCGGGCGGCGAGGCGCCTGCTTGGATCAGGTGGGCGCGCGATCTCGGCATCGCTGCGACCGCGGGCGTATTCTTGGCGCTCGTCGGCGCCATGGGCACGAGCGATATGCCGCTGCTGACGCGGTTAGCGTATTGGGTTCCGCTGATGCTCGTCGGAGGTCTGGCGGGGCATCTGGTTTCAGTCGCGATCGCGCGCATTCCCCTTGCGCGCACGAACCCATGGGTGTTCGGCGTGCTCGAAGCAATTATCCTCAGCATTCCGCTGACGCTGATGGTGTGGGGCTACACCAATCTTTTGTTCGACGGCGACATGCTGCCGCCCGCGCTGCCCTATCTGTTTGGGGCCGTTCTTGTGATCAGCGCCGCTATGACGGCGATCATGATGCTGGCGAGCCAGCCGGGTCGCGTCACCCACGCGCCGCCGGCGGGGGCGACCGCCTCGCCGGTGCGTTTCCTCGAGCGGCTGCCGCCAAAGCTTATGGGCGCCGCAATCTATGCGGTTTCGTCAGAAGATCATTTTTTGCGGCTGCACACGTCGAAGGGCTCCGACCTAATCTTGATGCGACTCGCTGACGCGATCGGCGAGCTGGAGGGTCTCGAAGGCGCGCAGACGCATCGGTCCTGGTGGGTGGCGCGCGAGGCGGTCGAAAGCGCGCGGCGGGAGGGCGACCGGCTTGTGCTGGCGCTCAAGGGCGGCGCGGAGGCGCCAGTGAGCCGCCCGAACGTAAAAGCGCTGCGGGATGCGGGTTGGTTCTAGCGCCAATCGGCGCGCGCCAATTCCCAGATGTCGTGCGGCATGCCGGCGTGAAGCGTGAGCGCGCTCCGCCGCATACCCAAACGCTCCGCCAACCTTTGTGAGCGCGCATTGTCGTTGTGGATGAGACTGACGACGCGATCGCAGGGCAATGTCGCGAAGACCCACGCGCCCGCGGCGTGCGCCGCCTCGAAGGCGTAGCCCCTACCCCAATGTTGGCGCGCGAACGCCCAGCCGAGTTCCAACCCCACCCAGCCCTCAGGCTGCCATGCGCCGACACGGCCAATGAATGCGCCGCTCGCTTTTTCCTCGACCGCGAACAGGCCGTAGCCGCGAAGCGCCCAATGGCCAACGAAGAGCGCCATCTCGCGCCAAGCGGCGGCGCGGTCTTCGGGACGTTGCGCGACGGTGAGGAAACGCGCGACCTCCGCATCCGCCATCATCGCCGCGAACGGCTCGAAATCGTCGGCGCGCCAGGGGCGCAACACTAGATGCTTGGTCTCAATGCGCGGCGCGGCGTTGGGATCGGAGAGATTCACTGCGGCGCAGTGAACACCCAATCGGAGTCGGCGACCAGATAGGCGAACACCGCCCACGCCGCGACGTTCTGGCGAAGCGCTTCGGGGTCGATCTTGTCCAGCGTGTCATTCGGCGTGTGGTGGTAATCGAAATAGTCGAGCCCATCCTGCGCCAAATCGACGACCGGCATGCCGGCTGTGCGCATATCGCCGGTATCGGCGCCGCCGCTTGCGGCGTTGTCGCCGGCGATGATTCCGAGAGGGGCGAGTTGGCGTTGGATGGCGCGCCCATACGGCAAAGCCTGTTCGGCAAAGCGGGTGCGGAAGCGGTAGATTCGGCCGGCGCCAAAATCACTCTCGGCGCCAACGATGTGCGGCTCGCTGGAATGCGCGCGTGCGTACGCGGCGCCGCCATGGACGCCGTTCTCCTCAGCGCCGGCGAGCAGGATACGGATGGTGCGGCGCGGGCGGCGCGGCAGATCGCGGATCAAGCGCGCGGCCGCGGTGATGATTGCGACGCCGGCGCCGTCATCGACGGCGCCCTGCCCCGTGTCCCAGGAATCCAAGTGCGCGGCGAGCAGCACGATTTCTTCCGGACGCTCGCGGCCGCGAATTTCTGCGATGACGTTGCCCGACGGCGCGTTCTCACGGATGTCGGCTTCGATGTTGAGCCGCACCCGCGTCGAACCGCGGGCGATGCGGCGCGCGAGGAGATCGGCGTCAGCCGGCGATAGCGCCGCGGCGGGGAGCGATGCGCCGAGCGCTTGGCGCGATGAGCCGCCTTGGTGCGCGAAGCGATGCGGATCGGTGCAGACGGAGCGGATCAAGCATGCGACCGCGCCTTTGGCTTGCGCCACCGGCGCGCAACGGCCGCGCTTAGCAACGGCGGCACCGTAGCCGGAGCCATCCTGCGTACGGCCCATGCGTTCGTCGATAAAGACGATGCGGCCCGCGACGGCGGCGTTGGACGCAGCTTCGAGCGCGGCCATGTCGGGGAAACGAACGACCTCGGCTTCGAGCCCGCCGGTCGGCGTCGAGGGCGAGCCGCCGAGGGCGGCGATCACCAGTTGCTGCGGCGCTGCGCCGACAATCGAAGCTTCCTCTCGCAACGCATCCCAGTACGGGATGGTGAAGGGCTCGATGCGGATGTTGCTGAAGCGGTTCTCGCGCAGCATGGCGACAGCCCAAGCACGCGCGCGCGATTCAGCTTCCGAGCCGGCCAAGCGCGGGCCAATTTCAGTGACGAGATCTTCCACGATCTCCCAAGCAAGATCGCTTTCGAGCGCTGCGTTGCGCAAGCGCTCAACGGTGCGCTGCTGCTCGGCGCTGATCGGCGCTGCGGCGGGCGGGGCTTGCGGATTGACGGCCACTTGCGTCGCGGGCGGCGGCTGTTGCTGCGCGCTCGCGCCGGAGGCGAAAACCAAAGTCGCCACGATCATCAGAATGTTCCGCATCTTGTCCCCACAATTGCGGACAAGGTGGCCGCACGTGCCGAGGATGCAAGAGCAGAGCGACGATCAGGCGTAACCTTCAGCTGCTATGGCGCGCTTTCCACGCGGCTTTCGATTGGCCGTAGAGATCGACCTTGTGCATCTCGAACGGCGGCGCGAGCACCACGTCCTCACGCTCGCACTGCGATCCCAGACGCAGCGCCAGCGCGATCGACGGCGCATTCTTTTTGTCGATGCAGTGGATCACGTGATCCCAGCCGAGATGGTCGAAGGCCCAGTCGATCGCGGCGGTTGCGCCTTCGGCGGCGTAGCCCTGCCCCGCAGCGCTCGCCTTCACACCCCAGCCGACTTCATCGCCGGGCCAAGCGCCTTCCTTGCCGCCGGGACGCCACGGGCCGATGCGGCCGATCCATTCGCCGGTGTCGCGGCGCAGTACGGAGAACATGCCGTAGCCGAGCAGCGCCCACGATCCAGCCAGCGAAGCCATGCCTCGCCAAGCCGCATCCCGCGGAGCAACGCCGCCGATGAAGCGCATTGTTTCTTCTTCGGTGGCCATCTCCGCGAAACCGTCGAAGTCCTCGTGCGCCGGCGGTCGCAGGATGAGGCGCGCGGTGGTGAGGATTGGGCCGATCATGTTTCTACCCACTGAGTTCGTCATTCCGGACGCGCGGAGCGCGGTCCGGCTCCCAGGGGCCACCGACGTCGCATTGGCCCCTGGGTTCCGGGTTCATGCTTCGCATGCCCCGGAATGATGGAGATTTCTATCCAACCGATGGATCGATGCCCTTGCACGCATCCACCAAGCCCTTCACGGCGCCGACACTCTTGTCGAACATGGCGCGCTCTTCCGGCGTCAGCGCGATTTCGATCACTTTCTCAACGCCCGCAGCGCCGATGATGCACGGGACGCCGACATACATGTCGTTCAGGCCGTACTGGCCGGAGAGATTGGCGGCGCAGGGCAGCACGCGCTTTTTGTCGCGCAGATAGCTCTTCGCCATCACCATCGCGCTTTCGGCGGGCGCGTAGAAGGCCGAGCCTGTCTTCAGCAAATTGACGATTTCGGCGCCGCCGTCGCGCGTGCGCTGGATGATCTGGTCGAGCTTTTCTTGGCTGGTCCAGCCCATCTTCACAAGGTCCGGCAACGGAATGCCGGCGATGGTGGAATAGCGCGCCAGCGGCACCATGGTATCGCCATGGCCGCCGAGCACGAAGGCGATGACGTCCTCAACCGAAACCTTGAACTCTTCAGCGAGGAAGTAGCGGAAGCGCGCGCTATCGAGCACGCCGGCCATGCCGACAACCTTGTTGTGCGGCAGCTTCGAGAATTGCCGCAACGCCCACACCATGGCGTCGAGCGGATTGGTGACGACGATAACGAACGCATTGGGCGCGTGGCTGGCGATGCCCTCGCCCACCGCCTTCATGACTTTCAGATTGATGCCGAGCAGATCGTCGCGGCTCATGCCGGGCTTGCGCGGCACACCGGCGGTGACGATGCAGACATCTGCGCCCGCGATGCCGGCATAGTCGTTAGCGCCCTTGAGCGCGGCGTCCTTGCCGAACACAGGCGCGGCTTCGGCGATATCCAAGCCCTTGCCCTGCGGCACGCCGTCGACGACGTCGAACAGGATCACGTCGCCCAATTCTTCGCGCGCGGCGATGTGGGCGAGCGTGCCGCCGATCATGCCAGAACCGATAAGTGCGATCTTCGCACGGGCCATAAGGGTGCTCCGGAATCGTGGAATTGAAGGCGCCGGGTCTAGACCCGCTCGCGCGGACGCGCAACGCAGCTGAAACGCTTCCCGGACGCGGCCCCGGCGAAAGCCGGGGTGCGAGCCAGGACCTGTGGCAAACGTCACACTGCGGAGCTTGCAACAACGATGGGTCCCGGCTCTCCGCCCCGCTTTCGCGGGGCTTCCGGCCGGGAGGCGTGGCCATTACTTCATCACACAGATCAGCAGGCCGTCGCCGATGCTGGTCATGGCAGCGTGGATGCGCGAATCCGCCCTCGTCTTTTGCGCAAGCGCCCGGAGCGCGCTGGTGTCAGGCGTCGTCTCGGCCAGATCGGCGACGCGGCCGCTCCAGAGCACATTGTCGAACAGCATGACGCCGCCGGGGCGAAGCAGCTTCAGCCCGCGTTCGTAATAGGCGTCGTAGCCGGTCTTGTCGGCGTCGATGAAGCCGAAATCGTAAGCGCCCTCCTCGTCGGCGGCGATGCGCTGATCGAGCGTCTCGAGCGCGGGGGCGACGACGAGATCGATGATGTCTTCGACGCCGGCTTCGCGCCAATAATCACGCGCCTTGGCCGTCCACTCCATCGAAACATCGCAAGCCAACAGCCGCGCGCCGACAGGATGCAGGGATTTCATCGTCAGCGCAGTCGCTAGCGCCGAATAGCCGGTGAAGACGCCGATTTCGAACGCGCGCTTGGCGTTGGCCATGCGCGCCAACACTTGCATGAAGGCGCCCTGCTCGGCGCTGATTTGCATCTGCGCGTTCGGCATGCGCGCGGTTTCTTCGCGGCAGCGTATCAGCGCCGGATGCTCCGGGGGATTGGCGTTGGCGAGGTAGCGCACGAGTTCGGGCGTGAGGCCGAGCGAAGAGGACATGCGCTGGTAGTTAGGCCAGCCGCTTCAATTCTTCCACCAGATCGTCGCGTTCCCAGGTGAAGCCGCCTTCATTGTCGGGCTGACGGCCGAAATGGCCGTAGGCCGCCGTGCGCGCGTAGATCGGGCGATTGAGCTTTAGGTGCGTGCGGATAGCGCGCGGCGTGCAGCCGCCCATCAAGTCAGGCAAAGCTGCTTCCAGGATCGCGGGATCGATGCTGTCGGCGCCGTGGAGATCGACATAGAAGCTCGTCGGCTTGGCCACGCCGATGGCGTAGCTGATTTGAATCGTGCAGCGCTCGGCGAGGCCGGCGGCGACCACATTCTTCGCCAGATAACGGCACGCATAAGCGGCCGAGCGATCGACCTTGGTCGGATCCTTGCCGGAGAACGCGCCACCGCCGTGCGGGCTCGCGCCGCCATACGTGTCGACGATGATCTTGCGGCCGGTGAGGCCGCTATCGCCGTCCGGACCGCCGATCTCGAACTTGCCGGTCGGGTTGATGTGCCACTTAGTTTTCTTCGTCACCAGGCCATCGGGAAAAACCGACGCTGCGTACGGTTTGACGAGATCGGCGAAACGCGGCTGGCTGTAGCTCTTGTCGCCAAGCTTCTTGCTGTGCTGGTGGCTGACGACGACCGCGACCACTTCGACTGGCTTGCCGTTTTCGTAGCGCAGCGTGACTTGGCTCTTCGCGTCCGGCTCGAGTTCGGGGCGTTCGCCGCTGTGGCGCGCATCGGCGAGGCGCTTCAGAATGTTGTGCGAGTATTGCAGCGACGCGGGCATCATCTCCGGCGTCTCGCTGCAGGCATAGCCAAACATGATGCCTTGATCGCCGGCGCCTTCTTCCTTCTTCGCCGTTGCGTCTACGCCCTGAGCGATATGCGCCGACTGGCCGTGCAGATAGCAGGCGAACTTCGCCTTTTCCCAGTGGAAGCCCTTCTGCGCGTACCCGATGTCCTTCACCGCCGCGCGCACTTTGGGCTGCAGCGAAGCGATGATGTCCCTGGTGAAGGCCTTGTTGGCGCCCTTGTCGCCGCCAGGTCTGCCCGCCCGCACTTCACCGGCCAGAATGATGCGGTTGGTCGTCACCATCGTCTCGCAGGCGACGCGCGCTTCGGGATCAGCTTCGATGAAGGCGTCGACCACGGTGTCGGAGATGCGGTCCGCGACCTTGTCTGGGTGGCCTTCGGACACGCTTTCGCTGGTAAAGACGTAATTAGCTCTCGCCACGCGGATTCTCCGGCCCCTCAGAAAAGCAGCGGCCCTCATAGGGAGAACCGCGGCTTTCCGCAAACCACCGATCACATTAGACGAACGGACTAGCTGCGCTTGCTGTCGGAGGCTTCCTCGGCAAGCGCCCGCACCAACTCGATAATGCGGCGGCGGACTTTGATGCTTTTGATAGAGGCAAAGAGCTGCATCAGCTGCGCGCCCTCGGGGGTGGCCAGGACATCATCGACGAAGTCCTGGCGGGTTTCGGCGACACCGGCGGTGCGGCCGCCGATGAGGTTTTCGAAGAACCGCGCCGGGGGCAGATCGAGCGCGTTGGAAATATCGTGCAGGCGGCTGGCCGCGATGCGGTTCACGCCCTTCTCGTATTTCTGGACCTGCTGGAAGGTTACGCCAAGTAACTCTGCCAGCCTCTCCTGGCTCATGCCGATTTCGAGCCGGCGAGTTCTTACGCGTTGGCCGATTTTTCTATCGATTGCATTCGCTGAACGCTCGTCGTTCATGGTTTACGGCCCCTCGCCAGTAGTGTGGCAGGTAAAAAACGTAATCCGGCAATGAAGACAAGCAGGGCCACAAGCAAAATATTTCCCCAGCGCGCTAGTGTAGTTTCAACCAGAGCGAGAGGAAGTTGCGCTTCAGCGGAGAGATTTCCGCTTGAGGTTGAGACCACTTCCCGCCCGTAGGCATCGACGATGGCCGAAACGCCGCCTGAGGCCGCCCGCGCCATGGGCAGGCCTTCCTCGATGGAGCGGTATCGGGCCATCGCATAGTGCTGCCAGGGACCGGTGCCATCGCCGAACCAAGCGTCGTTCGTCACATTGATGATCCAGCCGGGACGCCCCTCGCCGCGTGGAATCATGCCCGGGAAGATCGCCTCGTAGCAGATCAGCATGATTGCGGGCGGCGCGTCGGGGACGACCATGCGCGAGGGCCTGTCGCCGCGCTCGAAGCCGGCGCCGATGCGTTGCAATGGGGCTATGTTGAGTGAACTCACCAAGGACCAGAGCGGGATGTACTCGCCGAATGGTACGAGGCGGTGCTTGTCGTAGATCTGTTCGCTGACGCGCGGCTGGCCGCTGACGCCATCGATGATCGCGGCCGAGTTGAACA
The DNA here is from genome assembly GCA_014378995.1 of Hyphomonadaceae bacterium. Classification (GTDB taxonomy): domain Bacteria; phylum Pseudomonadota; class Alphaproteobacteria; order Caulobacterales; family Aquidulcibacteraceae; genus Vitreimonas. Next base: position 5,861 of record JACMMP010000208.1, on the reverse strand, counting down.
CGGCGATGCCGTCAGGCCCCACTTCGCGGCGCGACAGCCCCGTAATCAGCACCCGGTCGCCCATACCGCGCCCGATCACGTTGAGGAAGTCCGGGTTTTCCAGCGTGAAGAAATTGACGACCGGAATGGAGCCCTCCGGCCATACCACGATGGCCGCGCTGCTATCTTCAGGCGGGCCGCTGGCGTCGAGATAACGCTGCAGCACGCGCCATTCCTGATCGGGCCGGCCCTCCCACTTCTCCGCCTGGCTCAAGCCTGAATCGGCGACGCGCACTACGGGCAGTGCACCGGGCGTTTCGATCGGGGCGCGGGCGAGACGCTGCGCGCCCCAGCCCCAGCCCATGCCGACGAGGAGCGCCATGATCAACGTCGGCGCAAAGCGGCGCCCGGCGCTGACGCCTCCGTCTGCGATCGCAGCGGGCGAGGCCGCGAGAATCAGCGTCAGCAGCGTCATGCCGTAAATGCCGATGACCGAAGCGAGCTGTGACACCGGGGCGCCCGGCGCCCAGACATAGCCGGGCAAGAGCCAAGGGAAGCCGCCGAAAACAAGATTGCCGCGCAACCACTCGGACACGAACAGGCAGACGGCGAACCATGGCAGCCGGCGCATATCGCGCGTCCACAGCGACATCGCCATGGCGCAGCCCAAGCCGAAGAAAAGCCCGAGCACCATTGCCAGCGCCAATGTCGCTGGAACGCCCCACAAAGGCCCCCACGCGGCGGAATCGACGTTGAAGGCGGACGAAATCCAATAGAGCCCGGTGGCCATGTGGCCGAGCCCGAACCACCAGCCGAGCGCAAATGCGGAGGCGATGGGTTTCGGCTTCTCGGCGGCGCCGTCCAAAAGCCAAATCAGAACCACGATCGCGGCGATAAAAACGAGCGCAAGTTGAAACGGAGCATGCCCTAGCGTCGCCAGCATTCCAGCCGCCGCCGCCAAGCCGCGACGCTGCCAAAGCGTGCGGGCGGCAAGCCATGCGTGGATACGCGATGCGTCCGCAGGCGGCGCGTTCAACAGCGTTACTCCTTGGATGCGCCCCGCCGGGCGCGCGTGTTTGGAGCGCGCTAGCGCGGGCGCGTCAACTATTATGCGCCTTGTAGCGGAGGTTAGAAGCGGGCGCCGCAGGGGCTGCGCCGACTTGATCGGGCGCCGCCGGCTTGATGCGTATCCTTTTCACGCGGCGCGGGTCGGCGTCGATGATCTCAACGTCGAAGCCGGCCGGATGACGCAGGATTTCGCCGCGCTGCGGCAATCTGCCCGCCAGCGCGACCGCGAGGCCGGCCGCGGTGTCGAATTCGTCCTCGTGGTCGGGCAGCGCCAGGCTCGCTGAGAACTTGGCCTCGAGCTGATCGATCGGCGCTCGGCCGTCCGCCTCGAAGGCGCCGAACGGACGCTCCAGAACCAGCGCCATTTCCACGTCGTGCTCATCGTCAATCGCGCCGACGATCTGCTCGACGAGATCTTCCATCGAGACGAGGCCGTCGGTGCCGCCATATTCGTCGACGACCAGCGCGAGGTGAATACGGCTCGACTGCATCTTCAAGAACAAAGTCGCGAGCGTCATGGATTGCGGCACGAACAGAATGTCGCGCCGAATGCGCGCCAGCGAGCCGTCGGCGAAGGTGGCTTTCGCAACGCCGTTCTCGTCCGGCGTTAGCAAGGCAAGCACATCGCGCACGTGAATGAAGCCGTGCGGATCGTCGAGCGTCTCGCCATAGATCGGCAGGCGCGAGTGCTGACTTTCTGAGAACACCGCCGCTGCTTCGCCGAGCGTTGCGGACGCTTCGATGGCGACGATCTCGGCGCGCGGGCGCATTACGTCGGCGACGTGCAGACGGTCGAAGCGCGCCGCGCGCATGATCATGTCTTTGTGGGCGCCTTCGAGCGTTTCGCCGCTCGCCTCGCCCGCTCGCAGCGCTTCTTCCACTGCGTCGGCGGACCCCAATCTCTCGCGTGCGAATATGCGCGTTAAACGTTGGATCAGGCCCGCGCGCCTTCGCGAGGGTTCGGCTTCGTCTGCTGTGTCAACCATTGCTGGTGTGTCGCACTCCTAAACTGGCCGTTACGCGTAGGGATCGGGGATCCCGAGCGTTGCGAGGATTTCGCGCTCCCGCGCTTCCATCTTCTCGGCGTCGGCCTCGTTCAAATGATCATAGCCCACAAGATGCAAAAATCCGTGCACCACGATGTGGGCGGCGTGGTGATCGAGCGATTTACCTTGAAAATCCGCTTCCGCCGCAATGGTTTCCACCGCCAAGGCGATGTCGCCGAGAAAGCCGGGCTCACCGCCAGCGGGCGGGAAAGAGAGCACGTTGGTCGGGCCTTCCTTGCCGCGGAACTCCTTGTTGAGCGCCGAGACTGCGGCGTCGTCGCCCAAGAGCAGCGAGACTGTGCCCCCGACGCCCTCCGCCGTAGCGGCGGCGGCCAGCGCGTTTGCCAGTGCTTCCTCTTTGCCCTTCCATAGCGGCGAAGCGCCAAGGATATCGACTGCGAACGGGATGTCGTTAGGCACGGCCACTCTCATCGCGATGATAGGCTTCCACGATATGTGCAACGAGCCGGTGACGCACGACATCCTGCGTGGCGAAGCGGATCACTTCGACGGCCGGAACGTCCTCAAGAATGCTGATGGCGTGCGCGAGGCCAGATTGATCGGGGCGCACAAGGTCGATCTGCGAAGGATCTCCGGTCACCACCATGCGTGAACCTTCGCCGAGGCGCGTCAGCACCATCTTCATCTGCAGCATGGTCGAGTTCTGCGCCTCGTCGACAATGACGAAGGCGTTCGACAGCGTGCGGCCGCGCATGAAGGCAAGCGGGGCGACTTCAATCTGTCGGCGCTCCCGGCGCGCTTTCAGATCGCCCTCATTGATCTGACTGCGGAACGCGTCCCAGATCGGCTGCAGGTAGGGATCAACCTTCTCGGCAAGATCGCCGGGCAAATAACCGAGCTTCTCCCCTGCTTCGACCGCGGGGCGCGTCACGATGATGCGATCGACGCGCTCTTGCTTCAACGCTTCTACAGCGGCGGCGACAGCGAGGAAGGTCTTACCGGTTCCGGCCGGGCCGACGCCGAAGATGAGGTCGAGCGCCTCGTCGCGCAATGCTTCAACATAGTGAACTTGGCGCGGCGTGCGCAGCGTTAGCCCGCCGAGTTGCGGCAAGCTCATTGGCGCGGCGGTTTCGCCAGCGCCCTCGGAAAACGAGATCGCCGCAAGCACCTCCCCTTCGCGAACCTTGCCTTTACGGCGCGCGAGATCGCCGAGCGCATCGACAATGCGCTGCACCCGGTCGAGATCGGCCAGGGTGCGTGCGCGTACAGTGAGGCGATCGCCCTGCGCATCGAGCGTCACGCTGTAGGCAGGCGCGCCGCGCGGTGCGTTAGGGTCGCGGAACGCTTCCTGGATGTGCGCGAGGTGGCGATGCAGCGGACCAAACACGGCCTGGGCGACGCCCGCTTCGGAAAGCGTGATGACACGCGTTTGTTCGCTGCCTGAAGATGTAATCGTCACGCGGCCTCCGGCGCCAGTTCGAGGCGCGCGCCTGTTAGTGAGTTTTGCGACGCGGCGAGAATGCGCACGGGCACGATTTCGCCGTTCTCGGTTTGGGTGTCTTGGAAGTGCACGGATTGAGAATATGGGGTTCGGCCGTGCTTCTGGCCAGGCATACGTCCATCGCCCGTCACCAGGATCGGCAGCACGCGCTCGATTTGCGAAGCGTTGAAGGCGCGCTGCTGGTCCGAGAGCAGCGCATGCAAGCGCGCCAGACGCTCCGCTTTGGCCTCTTCACTCACCTGCCCCATCATTGCCGCGGCGGGCGTGCCCGGGCGAGCTGAATATTTGAATGAATATGCCGAGGCGAAGCCTATTTCGTGCACGAGTTGAAGCGTGTCCTCGAATTCGCGCTCTCTCTCGCCCGGGAAGCCGACGATGAAGTCGGTCGACAGCGCAATGTCGGGGCGCAGCGCGCGTAGGCGGGAGACGATGTCGCGATAGAAAGCCGCATCGTGCCTGCGGTTCATCGCTTTCAAGATACGATCGGAGCCCGACTGCACCGGCAGGTGCAAATACGGCATGAGCTTGGGCTCGCTGCCGTGCAGCCCGATCAGCTCGTCCGTCATTTCGATCGGGTGAGACGTAGTGTAGCGCAGCCGCTCAACGCCATCGATCTGCGCCAGTGCGTCCAGCAATTCGGCAAAGCTCGCCGAGCCGCCGCGCGATTGGCCGTGATAGGCGTTCACGTTCTGCCCGAGCAGCGTGATCTCACGCACACCGCCCTCAGCCAACGCGCGCGCTTCGGCAACGACATCGGCAAGCGGGCGCGAATATTCGGCGCCGCGCGTGTAGGGCACGACGCAGAAGGTGCAGAATTTGTCGCAGCCTTCCTGGATCGACAAAAACGCGGTGACGCCGTCCGGCGCGCGCGCTGGCAACGCATCGAATTTTTCTTGCGCCGTAAAATCCGCAGCAAGACGCTCACCGGTTTTGCGTGCGGCGCGCGCGATCAGTTCGGGCAGCTTGTGATAGGCTTGCGGGCCGACGACCAGATCAACTTCCGGCGCACGGCGGATGATCTCCTCGCCTTCCGCCTGCGCGACGCAGCCGGCGATAGTGATCGTCATGCCCTTGCCTTCGCTGGCGCGGCGTTCCTTGTGCGCGCGCAAACGGCCGATCTCGGAATAGACCTTCTCCGTCGCTTTTTCGCGGATATGACAAGTGTTCAGGATGACGAGATCGGCGTCATCGGGTTTGTCCGCGATGGCGTAGCCAAGCGGCGTTAGCACATCGCGCATGCGCTCGCTGTCATAGACGTTCATCTGGCAGCCGTACGTCTCAATGAATAGACGCTTCGGTTCGGGCCGCTTCTGTTCGGACATCAATGTTTCTCAGCTGGCCTTTTGCGGGGCCCTGGCTTTTTCATCGAGCGGCACGCCATAGAGTTCGAGCCGGTGATCGACGAGCTTGTAGCCCAGCCGCCGCGCGATCTCCTGCTGCAGCCGCTCGATCTCGGGATCGACGAACTCGACCACTTGGCCGGTCTTCATGTCGATCAGATGATCGTGGTGCGTCTCGGGCACTTCTTCGTAGCGTGAACGCCCGTCGCGAAAATCGTGACGCTCGAGAATGCCGCTCTCTTCGAACAATCGCACTGTGCGATAGACGGTGGCGATGGAAATGCCGGGATCGACCGCGGCGGCGCGGCGGTGCAATTCTTCGACGTCGGGATGGTCATGGCTCATCGAGACAACGCGCGCGATCACGCGGCGCTGCTCTGTCATGCGCATACCCTTCTCGACGCAGAGCTTTTCGATCCGATCCATGGCGCAGCCTTACCCTTTCCGAGGCGCCCGTGTCCACCGAGGAGGCGTCACACGGCGGGGCGCGGCAGGGCCCTGCGCATGACGATGGCGTCCACATAGCCGCCCTCGCCGGCATAGTAAGCGTGGCGGCGACCGGCGTCCTCGTAGCCAAGCTTGGCGTAGAGGGCGCGCGCGGCGGCGTTGGTCTCGGCCACCTCCAAGTGCATCGAGGCGGCGCCGCGGAGCAGCGCGGCAGCAGCAGCGGCTGAGACGAGCGCGGCGCCCAAGCCCTTGCGGCGCGCCTCGGGAACGACAGCGACAGTGAGGATTTCCGCATCGCCCGCCGCAGTCCACGCCAAGACAAAGCCGCGCGGACTCTCATCACGCTCCAGAATCGCGAACACCGCGGGATTATCGAGCAGCTTGGCGATTTCGGCGGCGGTCCACGGCTTGTCGAACGCGCGCGCGTGCAATTCGGCGAGCACCGCGCTCGCCTCCGGACCCGCCGCTTCCATCATGCGCCCGCCGGAAGCGTGACGTGCGGCGCGCGCAAATACGCCG
>JACMMP010000207.1 GCA_014378995.1 Hyphomonadaceae bacterium | reverse complement strand
CGGCGCTGCCGGCTGTGTTTATCGACACGTCGCCGCGGGCGCGGCCCGACGCGGATCGGCTGGCCGGGGAAATGGGCGCAGCCTATGCGCTTTTGCCCTTTGCGGAGGCGGGCGCGGTCGCGGGCATCGTCCGCGCCTTTGCGCCAGCAGGACGATGAAGAGGAAGCCGGATTGGGACGTGGAAGGCGCCGCTTGGCCCAACCGCACAGCGAGCCGCTTTGTCGAAGCGGCGGGATTACGCTGGCACGTGCAGGTGATGGGCGAGGGCCCGCCTTTGTTGTTGCTGCATGGAACGGGCGCTGCGACGCATTCGTGGCGCGCGCTCGCGCCTTTGCTTGCGCGATCCTACACGATCGTCGCGCCCGATTTGCCGGGGCATGGTTTCACATCGCCGCCGCGCCAACGCTCGGATATGGCTTTGCCGAGCGTGGCCCGGAGCGTCGGCGCGCTTGCTGACGCACTCGATATTGCGCCGCACGCAATCGTCGGACATTCCGCCGGCGCCGCTATCGCCGTGCGCATGTCGCTCGACGGGCTCGCCGCACCTCGCGCCATTGTCAGCATTAATGGCGCGCTGCTTCCGTTCGGAGGCCCGCTTGGGCGATGGGCGCCGGACTTGGCGCGCGTTCTCTTCGCCAATCCGATGACGCTGAGCTACTTCGCACACCGCGCCGCTCAGCCCGGCGCCATTGCGCGCTTGATGCACGGCACCGGATCGACGCTCGACGCGGAAGGGCTGGACTATTACGAGCGCTTGTTCCGGACTTTGGGCCATTTGGAAGGCACCGTCGGATTGATGGCGCATTGGGATTTGTATGCGCTAAAGCGCGACCTGCCCAATCTTCGCACGCGAATGACGCTGATCGCCGCCGAGCGTGATCGCGCTGTGCCCGTGCGCGCTGCGCGCGACGTGGCGCGGATGTTGCCCGGCGCGGGGGTTGTGCTGGCGCCGGGGCTTGGTCATCTGGCGCACGAAGAAGCGCCTGACCTGATTGCCGGCTACGTTCTTGACGCGCTGCGCAATCAGGCCTGAGCAAGGGCTGGGCTTGCGCGGCGCAACCAGACACGATTAAGTGTCCACTGATGTTGACACTCGCGCCTGCGAGCGCTGTTGGCGCTGATCCGGACCCTCGTCCGCACGCCGTGGTGATTGGCGCGGGCTTCGGCGGATTGGCGGCGGCGGTGCGGCTGGGCGCGCGCGGCTATCGCGTCAGCGTGCTGGAGCGTCTCGATGCGCCGGGCGGGCGCGCTTACGTGCATCGTCAGGACGGGTTCACGTTTGACGCCGGGCCGACCATCATCACCGCGCCGTTCCTGTTTGAGGATTTGTGGGCGCTGTGCGGGCGCAAGTTGAGCGACGATGTCGATCTGCGCGCAATCGACCCGTTCTATCGCCTTCGGTTCGACGACGGGACGAGCATTGAGTGCAGCCGCGATCCTGAAGTCATGCGCGCCGAGATCGCGCGGGTCGCTCCCGGCGATGTCGATGGCTACGCGCGCTTCATGCGCCGCAGCGAAGAGATTTATCGCATCGGCTTTGAAAAGCTGGGCCATGCGCCGTTCAGCTCGTTCACCGACATGCTCCGCATTGCGCCGGAGCTTTTGCGGCTCGGCGGCCACAGGAGCGTCTACGATCTCGTGGCTTCCTATGTGCGGGATCCGCGCTTGCGCGTGGCGTTGAGCTTTCATCCGCTGTTCGTCGGCGGCAATCCATTCACGACGACGGCGATCTATTGCCTCATCTCGCATCTAGAACGTCTGCACGGCGTTCACTTCGCCATGGGCGGGACGGGGGCTCTCGTGCAGGGGCTGGTGCGGCTCATAGAGGGGCAAGGCGGGGCAGTTCGGTGCAATGCAGACGTCGCGGAAATCACGTTGAATGATGCGCGGGCGAACGGGGTGCGGCTGGGTACGGGTGAAATCGTCAGCGCCGATATCGTGGTGTCCAACGCAGATTCCGCGACCACGTACGGGCGCCTAATTCCCGCCGCGGCGCGAAAAACTTGGAGTGACAAGAAACTCGCGTCATCACGTTATTCGATGAGCTTGTTCGTTTGGTATTTTGGCACACGCCGGCGCTATCCCAACATCGACCATCACACGATCCTGCTCGGGCCGCGCTATCGCGGGCTTATCGAAGACATCTTCACGCGCAAGGTCTTGGCCGACGACATGAGCCTTTATCTGCATCGGCCAACCGCGACCGATCCCTCGCTTGCGCCGCCGGGATGCGATGGCTTCTACGTGCTGTCGCCCGTGCCGCATCTTGACGCTGGCATTGATTGGACCGAACACGCCGAGCCGTACCGGCGCAAAATCGAGCAGCGCCTGCAGCAGACGCTGCTGCCGGGCTTGGAGCGCGAAATCGTCACGTCGCGCGTGATGACGCCGCTCGATTTCCGTGACCAATTGCGCGCCGCCAAGGGCGCGGCGTTTGGGCTCGAGCCCATTCTCACGCAGAGCGCTTGGTTTCGGCCGCACAATCGGAGCGAAGACATCAAGAATTTGTATCTTGTCGGCGCCGGGACGCACCCTGGCGCGGGCGTTCCTGGCGTGCTCTCTTCGGCGCGCGTATTGGATTTCGTGGCGCCTCATGCTTCCGAACTTACGCGCGCCTGAGCGCGCTACCCCAGGCGACCTCGCGACCTGCCGCGAGATGATCCGCGGCGGCTCGCGCTCATTCTACGCGGCGTCGCATCTATTGCCGGAGCACGTGCGCGGCGGGGCTTACGCGCTCTATGCGTTTTGCCGCCTTTCGGACGATAGCGTTGATGAACTTCATGGCGGCGCCGATGCTGTCGCGCGTCTGACGGCGCGGCTCGACGGCATCTATTCCGGCGCGCCGTCGGGCGGTATCGACCGGGCGCTGGCCGACACCGTGGAGCGCTTCGCCATTCCACGCGCCGTGTTCGATGCTTTGCTCGACGGGCTCGCCTGGGACGCCGCAGGGCGCCAGTGCGAGACGTTGGACGATCTCTACGCCTATGCCGCGCGCGTGGCTGGTTCAGTCGGCGCGATGATGGCTGCTTTGATGGATGCGCGCACGCCGGACATGGTGGCGCGCGCGTGCGATCTTGGTGTGGCGATGCAGTTGACCAATGTCGCGCGAGACGTTGGCGAGGATGCGCGCGCTGGGAGGCTGTATCTGCCGCGCGCTTGGATGCGGCAAGCAGGCCTTGATCCCGACGTGTGGCTGGCGGCGCCCGCGTTCGACGCGAAGATTGCCGCCATTATCGCGCGGCTGCTTCGTCACGCAGACGAACTTTACCAACGCGCTGATCTAGGGATCGCCGCTTTACCGGCGCAGTTCCGCCCCGCGATTTTCGCAGCGCGGCATCTTTATGCCGAGATCGGCGCTGAAGTGTCGCGCCATGGATGCGATTCCGTGAGCCGCCGCGCTGTAGTGCCTGCGACGCGAAAACTGGCTCTCACGTTACACGCGCTGTCGCGAACAGGGCGTTCCGCGTCCGCAAGTCACGCCGCGCCAGCACTGGCGCAGACGCAGTTCTTGGTCGATGCCGTTAGCGGAACCGCCGGGGCGCCGGTCCGGGGCGACGCACAGCGCGTACATTGGGTGATTGATTTGTTTGCGGCGTTGGAACAGCGTCCGCGCCGCACAGCCTGAGGGCGCTATGGACATCAACCCGCTTTTCTTGCTCGAGTTCGTGCTGTTCAGCGGCGTCGCGCTCGCTTGGGCCGGGTACGAATATTGGACCGTGTCGCGCAAGGACGATACGTCAGCGCCGCCCGACGAGACGCGGCATCCGGAAGGGTAGCATCGCCCGCACCAGAGGATTGGCGAAGCGCTCCAGCCACAAGCTTTCGTGCACAATGTCGGCAGGACTTCCATCGATCTCGCCGGCGAGCGCCGAGCGCGCATAGAACGGCGCATCTTCGAGCGTGCGGACGAGACGCGGCGCCTCGCCCGGGCGGCCGCGTGTGGCGCGCTGCAAGCCCCAGAACGTGCCCGGCAGAGGCGTGCGCGGAGGCGCTTGTATCGCGTGCGCTCCGCCGTCGCGACCGAAACGTAAGGCCAGCGTCCGATCCGCGCCATGGCGCGGCGCGAGATCATAATAGACGATCGCGCCGTCGTTCGTGTGCGCACGAGACCAGTCCCAAGCGCGAAATGCGTTCTCGAGCGGCTCCTCGCCCCAATTGCTGTCGAAATAGGCGCGGCCGTTCCAGCGCACATTGGGTTCATCGAGCCGCACCTCGATGCGCGCTGATGGCGCGATCGGGCGCCAATGATGACGATGGTCCGCGTCCAGGGCGAAGGTCTCCTGCGCGAGTGCTTGGGGATGCAGCGTCACTGCACCGCGCAAACGCGTTGGGATCGGCGCTGTCCATTCGTTGATCTCGACATGAAGCGCATCGCCCTTCCAGTGCATGGCGCTCGGCCCAATAGAGATGGCGTCCGCTTCGCGCTTGAGGCTGCCGCGGCCACGCTCCGTCATCGCCCAAAGATTTCGCGTCGGGCCGTAGAGCGCCACGTTGAGCGCGCAGTGATTTTCAGGCTCGCGCCAACCCGACCAAGCGTAATACGGCGAGAACACGCTGCCGACGAAGGCGATGATCGTCAGGCCTTGTGTTTTGTCGTCGCTAAGAGCGTCGATGTACCACCACGAATACCCGCCGGCTGGAATCGGCGCGTCGAAGCGCGGTCCGCCAGCAAGCTCTCTGCCGCCAAGCGTCCGGACAACGCCGCCATCGGCACACCCGCGCCCGGGTGCGCTCCCCCGCCCGCCAGGTAGAGCCCCGGACTCCGCGTCCGCGCGCCCGGGCGCTGAAACGCCGCCGCCCAGCCGTGCGTGGCGCGCCCGTAAAGAGCTCCACCCGTCGCTGGGAAGAGGCGCTCGAAGTCCGCGGGCGTCGTACGCGCCGGCGTCGTTGTTGCGCTGATCTCCAGCCCGCAGCGGCGCAGATGGGCGAATGTCGCGGTCTCGCATGCTTCGATCTCCGCTGCTGCAATAGCGCCGCCTCTGGCCGGCGCGTTGACGAGGACGAGCAGGCGCTCAGCGTTGGGCGCATCATCGCCGCCCTCGCGATCCTGCGCGCAAATGTACAGTGTCGGCGCTTTCGGCAAGGCGCCGCGACGGAAAAGGTCGTCGAACTCTGCGCGATAGTCGTCCGAGAAGAACACGTTGTGGCGGGAAAGATTGAAGCCGTGGGTCTGCGCTTTGAGACACCAGGTGATTGCGGACAGGGAATTTGTCGTAGGCGGCAAGGCGGGCGCACCTGCGGAAGATGTCTCCAACAGGCCGGCCTTCAGCGCGTTCGGATCGCCGTTGAAAACGATGTCACGGGCTTCGATCCGCGCGCCGCCGCGCAAGCGCACGCCGCTCGCCCGCCCGCCGGCGAACTCGATCCGCTCGACGTCGCTATTGTAGTGGAAGCTCACACCCAGCGATTTCGCTAGCGCCTCCAGCGCGCCTGCGAGTTTGTGCATGCCGCCTTCGACGCTCCACACGCCCTGCTGCTCGACATGCGCGATCAGCATCAACGTGGCCGGCGCCTGAAACGGCGATGAGCCGCAATAGGTGGCGTAGCGGCCGAACAATTGCCGCAGCCGCGGATCGCGGAAATGCCTGCTGAGCGCGCTCCACATGGTTTCGAATGGCTGGATGGCGAAGAGATCGCCGGCGCGGCTTAGACCGATGCGGCGCGAGAGCGTGATGGGATCTGGCTTCGTCGAAGTGAGAAATGGCGTACGCAGCGTATCGTAGATGCGCTTCGCTTCGGCGCAGAAGGCAAGGTAGCCGCGCGCGTCGGCCGTGCCCGATAGGGCGCCGATTGCGTCGGCTGTTCGCGCTGTGTCGGCATGGAGGTCGAGCATCGCGCCATCGCTCCAAGCGTGGCGCGCCAGAGTCGGAAGGCCGGTGAGGGTTACGTGGTCCGACAGTTGGGACCCAGCGTCGGCAAAGAGGTCGTCGAACACCCAGCGCATGGTCAACACGGTGGGGCCGGCATCGATATGGGCGCCCGCGACATCGACCTGGCGCATCTTGCCGCCCGGAGACGGGCCGCGCTCCAGAACGCAGGTCTGAACACCAGCCCTGGCGAGGGCCACGGCGGCGCACAGCCCGCCGATGCCTGCGCCGACAACTATGGCGGTATCCCGCGACATGCGTCCGATCCATTCGATTGACTGGACAGCATGATATGTCAGGTTGGGTGGACACAAGGGCCGCAGCGCGGAGACTTACATGACCTCATCCGAGCGGATCGAAGGAGCTCTGGAAGCGGCCGTTGCGCGGTCTGGGGCCGCAGGAGCGCCGCCCCGGCTAGCAGCCGCGATCCGGCATTCGGTGTTTTCGGGGGGCGCGAGGGTCCGGCCGCTCCTGTGCTTGGCGGTGGCGGACGCGTGCGGCGACGACACCCCAGAATTGGCGGAGGCGGCGGCGGCGGCGATAGAATTGCTGCACTGCGCGTCGCTCGTGCACGACGACTTGCCGTGCTTTGACAACGCCGCAACGCGCCGCGGTAAACCCTCTACACATGCCGCGTTCGGCCAACCGCTGGCTGTGCTGGCGGGTGATGCGCTCATCGTCATGGCCTTCGAGACGCTTGCGATCGCGGGCGCCGCCGCGCCGCTCCGTTTGCCGACGCTAATGGCGACAATGACCTGGGGCGTGGGGATGCCGTCGGGCATCGTGGCTGGCCAAGCTTGGGAGAGCGAACCTTTCACGCCGCTTGAGCCTTACCATCGCGCCAAAACGGGCGCGCTTTTTGTGGCGGCCACGATGGCTGGCGCCGTCGCGGCGGGCGAGGATCCTGAACCTTGGGTGGCGCTCGGCGAGCGGCTCGGGGCCGCCTATCAGGTTGCTGACGACCTCCTGGATGCACTGTCCAATCCGGAGGAGTGCGGCAAACCCACCGGGTCCGACAGTTTCCTACGCCGCCCAAGCGCGGTGGCCGAGCTCGGCGTCAAGGGCGCCGTGGCGCGGCTTGAGAGCCTCGTGGCCAGCGCGATCGAAGCAGTTCCTGAGTGCGATGGCGCCGAGGCTTTGCGGAATTTGGTGTGGATGCAGGCAAAGCGGCTGACGCCAAAGCAATTGGCGCGCACCGCAGCCGCTTGACGCAATGGCCGCGCATCGATGGCGTGAAGGCTGGGTCGCATGGCGCAACAGGCTGCTGTCCGATGCGCGATTTCAGCGCTGGGCCGCCGGATTTCCGCTAACGCGCGGCATCGCAAATCGCAGGGCCACAGCGCTTTTTGATGTTGTCGCGGGCTTTGTTTATTCGCAGGTGCTGACGGCCTGCGTCGAGCTCGGGCTGTTGGAACGTTTGTTGCGCGCGCCGACGGCCGCGGCGGAGTTAGCCGAGGATTTGTCTTTGCCGCTGGAGTCCGCTGAGCGTCTGCTCGCGGCTGCGGCGGCCCTCGGGCTTGCAGAGCGCGTCGGCGATGGCCGTTTCGCGCTGGGTCCGCAAGGGGCGGCGCTGCTTGGCAATGCCGGCTTGAAGGACATGATCGCCCACCACGCCCTGCTGTACGCTGACCTTGCCGACAGCGTCGGCGTGTTGCGGCGCGGACGGGGCGAGTTGGCGCGGTTTTGGCCCTATGCGGAAGCGGGAGGCGCGCGCGCCGCGGCGGCGGAAGCGGTGTCGGCTTATTCCGCGTTGATGACGTCGACGCAGCCGGCCGTGGCGGCTGAGATACTCCATGCCTACGATGTCAGGCGGCACAAATCCGTGCTCGTTGTTGGCGGCGGCGAGGGCGCCTTTCTAGCCGCCGCCGGCGCTGACGCGCCAAAGCTCGGCCTGATTCTGTTTGACCTGCCGGCTGTTTGCGAGCGCGCGCAACGTCACTTCGAATCGAGGGGATTGTCGCAGCGCGCCACGGCCATCGGCGGCGACTTTCTGACTGACCCCATTCCGCGCGGCGCGGATCTCATGACCCTCGTCCGCATCGTTCACGACCAGAGCGACCAGGGCGCCTTGACGCTGTTGCGCAATATTCGCTCCGCGCTGCCAAGCGAAGGCGCGCTTCTTGTCGCCGAGCCGATGTCCGGCGCGCCGAAGGCTGACCGGGTGGCCGACGCTTATTTCGGGATGTATTTGCTGGCCATGGGGCGGGGCCGGGCCAGGACGCCTGCGGAGATCGTCAGCCTCCTCCGCGAGGCCGGATTCGGCCATTTCCGCCGCCTTCGCACCCGCACACCAAGCCTACTCAGCATCATTGTGGCGAGACGCTAAGCGGGCGAGTTTTAAACCAGATTGGCGTCCTCTCTAATTGACATCGAAAAGCGTCAACCTAAGCTGACACTCGCGTTGTGACCGAGCCGGGCGGGTAGCCCTGCGGTGGGCGTGCGGAGAGAGCCGGAATGGAGACCATGGCCGTTGTGCTGGAGGGACCGGAGCGCTTAGCGCTGCGCAGTCTCGATCTGCACCCCGCCAAGGACGACGATGTCGTGGTAGATGTCGACTGGAGCGGCATCAGCACCGGCACCGAACGGCTCTTGTGGTCAGGACGCATGCCGCCGTTCCCCGGAATGGGATATCCATTGGTGCCCGGTTATGAATCCGTCGGCCGCATCGTGGATTCTGGGCGCAACGCGCGTTCGCGCATCGGCGAGACCGTTTTCGTGCCAGGCGCTGCTTGCTATTCTGATGCGCGCGGCCTGTTCGGCGGCGCGGCGCGGACTTTGGTGACAGCCTCTTCGCGCGCAGCATCAATTTCTGAATCGCTGCAAGAACGCGGCGTGCTGATCGCGTTGGCGGCGACGGCGCGTCACGCCATCGCTGGGGGCGCAGCGCCCGATCTGATCATCGGCCACGGCGTGCTGGGGCGCCTGCTTGCGCGTGTCGCCATGGCCGAGGGCGCGCCAGCGCCGGTGGTTTGGGAGACCAACGCATCACGCCGCGATGGCGGCGGCGACTATGCGGTGATTGATCCCGAGGAAGATCAGCGTACGGACTATCGGGCCATTTATGACGCGAGCGGTGATTCGGCTTTGCTCGATACGCTGGTGCGCAAGCTGGCCAAAGGCGGCGAGATTGTCCTGGCGGGCTTCTACGATAAGCCGCTGAGTTTCGCATTTCCGCCGGCCTTCATGAAGGAAGCGCGCTTTCGCGTTGCAGCGGAATGGGCGCCGGACGATCTAGCGGCCACGCGCGCGCTCATTGAAACGGGAGCGTTGTCTCTCGATGCTCTGATTACACACCGTATGGCCGCAGCGGACGCGGGCGAGGCATATCGCACCGCCTTCGGCGATTCCGCGTGCCTCAAAATGATCCTCGATTGGAGAGACAGCTGATGGGCGTCACCTTGCTCGACAATCGCGCTTTGCGCGCCGAAGCGGAGATTGAACCAGATCCCGTGCACACCGGCGAGGTGACGAAAGAAACGCAGATCATCGCCATCTATGGCAAAGGGGGCAGCGGCAAAAGCTTCGCTCTTGCCAACCTCAGCTACATGATGGCGCAGCAGGGTAAGCGCGTGCTGCTGATCGGATGCGATCCAAAATCAGACACGACCTCGCTGCTGTTCGGCGGCAAAGCGTGCCCGACCATCATTGAAACGTCCTCGAAGAAGAAGGCGGCGGGTGATGAAGTGCGCATCGAGGATGTGTGCTTCCAGCGCGACGGCGTGTTCGCGATGGAGCTCGGCGGACCGGAAGTCGGCCGCGGCTGCGGTGGGCGCGGCATCATCCATGGTTTCGAATTGCTGGAGAAACTTGGCTTCCACGATTGGGGCTTTGACTACGTATTGCTCGACTTCCTCGGCGACGTTGTCTGCGGGGGCTTCGGGCTGCCGATCGCGCGCGACATGTGCCAGAAGGTGATTGTTGTCGGCTCAAACGATCTGCAATCTTTGTATGTCGCCAAAAATGTTTGCTCGGCGGTTGAGTATTTCCGCAAGCTGGGCGGCAATGTTGGCGTCGCCGGCATGCTCATCAACAAGGATGACGGCACCGGCGAGGCGCATGCGTTCGCCGAAGCCGTCGGCATTCCGGTTCTTTGCGCGATTCCGGCCGACGAAGACATCCGCCGCAAGTCGGCTAATTATCAGATCATTGGGATGCCGGGCGAACGCTGGGGTTCGCTGTTCGAAGGATTGGCGGAGAACGTCGCGACGGCCCAACCGGTGCGCCCAAAGCCGTTGAGCCAGGACGAGTTGCTCGGGCTATTTGCGTCCGATCAGGTCGGCGGCGGCGTCGTGCTGATGCCCGCGACCCAGGCCGACATGCGCGGCGCGACGTACGTCGAAAAGCCCTCGCTCGAAGTGATTTACGACGCGGTGTAGATTGAGCGAACGCCTAACCTCCGAAGTCGATTACGACGGTAGTTCTTCCCCCGCTGGCGGGGGAGGAGCTGCGCGCAGCGAGTCGGGGGGCGTAAGTGCGGCCGTTATTGGAGCTCCCGTAAGCGCGGCTGCGCCTGACAGCGCAAAAGAGAGCGTCGGTTGTCACGCTGGCGCCGAAGAGCTGCAGAAAGCCGCAGCGAGCGCCGGCAAGTCCGAAGTGCTTGCGCGCTACGCGCAGGATTATCCCAAAGGACCGCACGATCAGCCGCAGAGCATGTGCCCCGCGTTTGGCAGTCTGCGCGTCGGATTGCGGATGCGGCGCACGGCGACGGTGCTCTCCGGTTCGGCCTGCTGCGTGTACGGGCTGACCTTCACCTCGCACTTTTACGGCGCGCGCCGCACCGTCGGCTACGTGCCGTTCAATTCAGAGACGCTGGTGACGGGAAAATTGTTCGAGGACATCCGCGATGCGGTGTTCAAACTCGCCGATCCTGAACTCTACGACACCATCATCGTCACCAATCTTTGCGTGCCGACCGCATCGGGCGTGCCGCTGCAGCTCTTGCCGGACGAAATCAATGGCGTGCGCGTCATTGGTATCGACGTGCCAGGTTTCGGCGTGCCTACGCATGCTGAAGCTAAGGACGTGCTGGCCGGCGCGATGTTGAAATACGCGCGCAACGAAGCCGAGCAAGGCCCGGTCGCAGCGCCAAGGGAGCGTGCGGCGCTGCCCACAATTACGTTGTTGGGCGAGATGTTTCCCGGCGACCCTGTGGGCGTCGGCATGATGCTCGAACCGATGGGCTTGGCCGCGGGGCCGGTGGTGCCGACACGCGAGTGGCGCGAGCTTTATGCGGCGCTCGATTGCGCCGCGGTGGCGGCGATCCATCCGTTTTACACCGCCTCGGTGCGCGAGTTCGAAGCGGCGGGCCGCAAGGTGATCGGCTCGGCGCCGGTCGGACGCGACGGCACGGCGGCTTGGCTCGATGCGATCGGCGCCGCGTGCGGCGTGGCGCAGGACAAGATTGACGCGGCCAAAAATAAGGCGCTCGCAGCCATCGCGGGCGCGTTGTCTCGCGCGCCCATCAAAGGGCGCATCACCGTCTCGGGCTACGAGGGCTCGGAATTACTGGTCGCGCGCTTGCTGATCGAGAGCGGCGCGGATGTGC
The DNA here is from genome assembly GCA_014378995.1 of Hyphomonadaceae bacterium. Taxonomy (GTDB): domain Bacteria; phylum Pseudomonadota; class Alphaproteobacteria; order Caulobacterales; family Aquidulcibacteraceae; genus Vitreimonas. The sequence goes on along the minus strand of JACMMP010000207.1, from coordinate 32,750 downwards.
CATACGTCGGCACCGCTTGTCCGCGCACGCAATGGTCGGATCCCGATCGCGCTTGGCTGGAGGCCAAAGGCGTCCGCATTCAGTATCGGGCTTCGCTTGAGCAGGACATCGCCGCGGTCGAAGAGCTCGGTCCTGATCTGGCCATCGGCACCACGCCGGTGGTGCAGCACGCGAAGGAGCGGTCGATTCCGGCGCTCTATTTCACCAATCTCATTTCCGCGCGCCCCCTGATGGGCGCCGCGGGCGCGGGCTCGCTCGCGCAAGTGATCAACGCAGCGCTTGCCAACAAAGGCCGCTTCGACCGCATGACCGAATTTTTTGACGGCGTCGGCGCAGGGCACACCGCCGGCGTGTGGGAAGAGACGCCGCAAGATCGGCCAGAGTTCAAGGCGCGTTACGCCAAAACGATGGCGGCGTCGCGCGCGGCCGAAGAGGCGGTGGGCACATGACCCTCATCCTCGATCACGACCGCGCGGGCGGTTACTGGGGCGCCGTTTACGCCTTCACCGCGATAAAGGGCTTGCAGGTCATTATCGACGGCCCGGTGGGTTGCGAGAATCTGCCGGTCACGTCGGTGTTGCACTATACGGACGGGCTGCCGCCGCATGAATTGCCGATCGTGGTCACGGGTCTGAGCGAAGACGAACTTGGCAAGACCGGCACCGAGGGCGCTATGCGGCGCGCCTGGAAAACGCTGGACCGCGATCTGCCCGCGGTTGTCGTCACAGGTTCGATCGCCGAGATGATCGGCGGCGGCGTGACGCCGGAAGGCACCAACATCCAGCGCTTCCTGCCGCGCACGATCGACGAGGATCAGTGGCAAAGCGCAAACCGTGCGCTCACCTGGCTATGGACTCAGTTCGGCACGAAGAAAGTCCCGAAGCTGAAGCCGCGCAAGGAAGGTGAGAAGCCAAAGGTCAATATCATTGGCCCGATGTACGGCATGTTCAACATGCCGTCCGACCTCGCCGAGATTCGCCGGTTGATCGAAGGTGTCGGCGCGGAAGTGAACATGGTGTTCCCGCTTGGGAGCCATCTGGCCGATGTGAAGAAGCTCGCGCTCGCGGAAGTGAACGTCTGCATGTACCGCGAGTTCGGCCGCCAATTGTGCGAGACGCTGGAGCGGCCGTATCTGCAAGCGCCGGTCGGGCTGGATTCAACAACGAAGTTTCTGCGCACCCTCGGCGAACTGACGGGTCTGGATCCAGAGCCTTTCATCGCACGCGAGAAGCACACCACGATCAAGCCAATCTGGGATCTGTGGCGCTCGGTGACGCAGGATTTCTTCGGCACCGCGAGCTTTGCGATCGTCGCCAATGAAACCTATGCGCGGGGCGTTCGCAGTTTCCTCGAGAACGATCTTGGACTGCCGTGCACGTTCTCATTCTCACGCACAGCTGGCGTCAAGCCCGACAATGCAGCGGTGCGCGAAGCGATCCGCACCACGCCGCCTCTGGTGATGTTCGGCAGCGTGAACGAGCGCATGTACATGGCCGAACTCGGCTCGCGCGCTTGCTACATCCCGGCATCGTTCCCTGGCGCCGTGATCCGGCGCCATACGGGCACGCCGTTCATGGGCTATGCCGGCGCCACTTATCTGGTGCAGGAAGTGTGCAACGCGTTGTTCGATGCGCTGTTTCACATTCTCCCGCTTGGCGTCCAGCTCGATAAAGTCGAAGCGACGCCCGCGCGCGCGCACGTTGAAATCGCTTGGGACGATGCCGCCAAGGCCGCGTTCGACGATTTCGTCGAGGCGCAGCCGGTACTGGTGCGAATTTCAGCCGCTAAGCGCTTGCGCGACGCCGCCGAACGGGCGGCCCGCATGGCAGGCGAAAATCGCGTGACGCCGACGCGCTTTGCGCGCGCGCGCGCAGAAATCATGGAGGGTCAGGTCGCATGATCGTGCGCCTGTTTGCCCGGCCCGCTGCAAGGAGACCCCGCGCTTGCGCGCGCACCAGGGTCGAGAGAATTCGAATTGGGCTTGGTTTTGCCGCGCCAAGTCACTCGTCGCGTCTGGAAACAGCGCGGCTGACCAAGGCTGTATCTCCACAGCCGCGGCTATCCGGCAAATGGAGAACCGGAGGACGTAAATGTCAGAAAGAGACGCCCGAACAGGGTCACTATCGGGCCTGACTGAGGCTGAAGCGAAAGAGTTCCACAAAGTATTTATGGGGAGCTTCATTCTCTTCACGCTTATCGCCATCGTCGCTCACATCCTCGTCTGGATGTGGCGTCCTTGGCTGCCAGGCCCCGGCGGTTACGCCGAACTACAAGACGGCATCCAAATGGCCAGCCTCACGGCTTCGGCTTTCTTCGGATAGAGGGAGACTGAAACATGTGGCGACTTTGGCTGCTTTTTGATCCGCGGCGCGTTCTGATCGGGTTGTTTATCTTCCTGTTCACGCTCGCACTGCTGATCCACTTCATCCTGCTCAGCACTGATCGGTTCAACTGGATCGAAGGACCGGGGGCAAATTCCGCTCCCGCAGCTTCGATCGAGTCGCCGATCAACCCGGCTTAAGCAGGCAACATGACGCGCGGCGAGCGTGATCGATCAAACTCGATTGCGCTCGTCGTGTTCAAACTTAGTGCGGCGGCGGGACTTGCTGCTGGCTTGGCGGAGAAGAGGCAATGGCCCTCCTGAGCTTTGAAAGAAAGTATCGCGTTCGCGGCGGGACACTGCTCGGCGGCGATTTGTTCGACTTTTGGGTCGGGCCGTTTTACGTCGGCTTCTTCGGGGTCACGACGATCTTTTTCGCGTCGCTGGGAACGGCGCTGATCATCTACGGCGCGGCCATAGGGCCGACGTGGAATGTCTGGCTGATCAGCATCAATCCGCCGGACGCAAGGTACGGATTGGGACTTGCCCCGCTCAAAGAGGGGGGCCTCTGGCAGGTCATCACCATCTGTGCGATCGGCGCATTCGTTTCCTGGGCGCTTAGGCAAGTCGAAATCTCGCGCAAGCTTGGGATGGGACTGCACGTCCCGTTCGCGTTTAGCTTCGCCATCGCCGCTTACGTGACGCTCGTCGTTATTCGCCCAGTCATGCTGGGCGCATGGGCCAACGGCTTTCCATACGGGATTTTCAGCCATTTGGACTGGGTGTCCAACACCGGCTATCAATATCTCAACTTCCACTACAATCCCGCACACATGATCGCAGTGTCGTTCTTCTTCACCACGTGCTTTGCGCTCGCGCTGCACGGCTCGCTCATTTTGTCGGCGGTCAATCCCGGCAACCGCGGTACGGTGAAGTCGCCTGAGTACGAGGACACCTTCTTCCGCGACGTGATGGGCTATTCGATTGGCACGCTCGGCATTCACAGGCTCGGGCTTTTCCTCGCGCTCGCGGCTGTGTTTTTCAGCGCCGTCTGCATGATCATCAGCGGACCGGTCTGGGTTCTCGGCTGGCCTGAGTGGTGGAATTGGTGGCTCGACCTGCCGATCTGGGAAGCGTCTTCTGGAGGGTCGAATCCATGACCGCGTATCAGAACATCTTCACGCAAGTTCAGGTTCGCGGGCCGTATGAGACCGGTCCGGCGTTGCCTCAAGGCGATCAGCCGCGCACGCGCGGGAAAACATACAGTCGTTTGCTCGGTTGGATCGGCAACGCCCAGCTTGGCCCGATCTATCTGGGCTGGACCGGCGTTGCGTCGCTCTTCTGCGGTTTCATCGCCATTGAGATCATCGGGCTCAACATGTGGGCGTCGGTGGGGTGGGACCCGATCGAGTTCGTGCGGCAATTGCCGTGGCTCGCGCTCGAGCCGCCGCCGCCGGAGCAGGGGCTGAACATCCTGCCGCCGCTCAACCAAGGCGGATGGTGGCTGATGGCCGGCTTCTTCCTGACGACATCCATCATTCTTTTCTGGATACGCACCTATAACCGCGCCCGCTCGCTAGGCCTCGGGACGCATGTCGCGTGGGCCTTCGCGTCGGCGATTTGGCTTTACCTCGTGCTTGGCTTCATTCGCCCGATCCTGATGGGCAGCTGGAGCGAAGCGGTGCCGTTTGGCATCTTCCCGCACTTGGATTGGACGGGCGCGTTCTCGATCACTTACGGCAATCTCTTCTACAACCCGTTCCACGCGCTCTCGATCGCGTTCCTCTACGGTTCGGCGCTTCTCTTCGCCATGCACGGCGCCACCGTGCTCGCCGTCAGCCGCTACGGCGGCGAGCGCGAAATCGAACAGATCACCGACCGCGGCACCGCCTTCGAACGCGGCGCATTGTTCTGGCGCTGGACGATGGGCTTTAACGCCACCGCTGAATCCATTCACCGCTGGGCCTGGTGGTTTGCCGTGTTGTGCACGCTCACGGGCGGCATTGGCATCTTGTTGACAGGCACCGCTGTCGACAATTGGTACCTCTGGGCGGTCGAGCATAATTTCGCGCCTGGTTACGACACCAGCGCGACCTATGTCGGCCCGCCTTTGCCGGTGCAGGATCAGGGGCCGCTGCCGCCACTGCCCGCAGACGCGGCTGGCTCTCTGACGCCGGTGCCGGAAGACGGCGCAATCATCCCGACGCCGGAGGCGACCATCCCTGAAGGCAATGTGCCCGCCGAAGGCACTGCGCCGACGACGCCGCCAGAACAACGGCCAGCGCCGTCGGAGCAGGCGCCGCGCAACTAAAGAGCTGACGTGTAAAAGCAAAGGCCGGAGCGAAAGCTCCGGCCTTTTTTCTTGGCTTCGCGGGAAGCTTGCCTAGAGACCGAGTTCGTCCCAGCGGTTCAGGTAGATGCGAAACCAGGGTGCATATGCTCCGGGACGATCGGCGACGTCGCTGCGCAGCACCGGCAAGCTCACCCAGCGCGCATCGCTCACTTCGTCAGGATCGGGTGAGAGTAGGATCGTGTTGCGGTCCGCTTCGCCGCGAAAGACATGGACGCGTTCGCACTCGCGCAGGCCGTTTGTCACCTCGGCCTCGTAATCGATCACATTCCGTGCGTCCAGATCGAGCGAGAGCCCAAGCTCCTCGCGCAATCGCCGGCGTGCGCTCGCCTCTGGCGTCTCGCCCCAGCTGGGATGCGAGCAGCACGTGTTGGCCCAGAGCCCGCCGCAATGATATTTTGTCAGTGCGCGCCGCTGCATGAGGAGCGCATCGCCGTCCATCACGAAAACGGATATGGCCAAGTGCAATGCGCCCTGGCGGTGCGCCTGCATTTTTTCCATTGGGTAAAGCGTACCGTCGGCCGCGATCGCTGGAATTACGATCTCATCCGCGCGGTGTGCGGCGGTGGCGCGCGCTTTGCTCAAGCGGCGGCCGAGGAGCGATTCAAGGCGCATTGCGACCACAAATCCGACAGCGCCGAGACTAGCCGGTCGATGTCGTCATCGGAGTGCAGGGGCGAGGGTGTGATGCGCAAGCGTTCAGTGCCGCGCGGCACGGTGGGGTAATTGATCGGCTGAATATAGATGCCGTAATTGTCCAGCAGCCAATCGCTGATCTGTTTGCACTTGATCGGATCGCAGACCATCACCGGAATGATGTGGCTCGGATTGTCCATGCACGGAATGCCGAGCGCGTCGAGTTTGCGGCGCACTTTGGCGACGCGCTCTTGATGCCGGGTGCGTTCGACCTGGCTCTCCTTTAAATGCTTGATACTCGCCAGCGCGCCGGCGGCAACCGCCGGCGGCAGCGCCGTCGTGAAGATGAAGCCCGAAGCGAAACTGCGGACGAAGTCGCACATGGCCCCCGATCCGGCGATGTAGCCGCCGAGTACGCCAAACGCCTTGCCGAGCGTCCCTTCGATCACGGTCAGCCGGTGCATGACGCCATCGCGCTCGGCAATGCCGCCGCCGCGCGGACCGTAGAGGCCCACGGCGTGAACCTCGTCGAGATAGGTCATCGCGCCGTACTTGTCGGCGACGTCGCATAGCTCGGCGATGGGGGCGATGTCTCCATCCATCGAATAGACGGATTCGAACGCAACCAGCTTTGGCCGCGCCGGATCCAGCGCCGCGAGCTTGCGATCGAGATCCTCGGGATCGCTGTGCTTGAAGATGATCCGTTCGGCGCCGCTGTGGCGGATGCCTTCAATCATTGAGGCATGATTTCCCGCGTCGGAAAGCACGACGCAATTCGGCAGCCGGGAGGCCAGTGTGCTCAACGCCGCCCAATTGGATACATAGCCGGAGGTGAACAGCAGCGCGGCGTCCTTGCGATGGAGATCGGCCAATTCTCGCTCGAGCAGCACGTGGTAGTGATTGGTGCCGGAAATGTTGCGCGTGCCGCCGGCGCCAGCGCCGCATTGATCGATCGCCTCATGCATGGCGGCCAGCACTTTGGGGTTTTGGCCCATGCCCAGATAATCGTTCGAGCACCACACCGTGACCTCAGCAACGGCGTCTTGCTTGTACCGCTTGGCGCGCGGGAAGGCGCCTGCCTTGCGTTCCAATTCTGCGAAAATGCGATAGCGGCCTTCCCCGTGGAGGGCGTCCAGCTGATCCTTGAAGAAAGCGTCGTAGTTCATATGGCTCTCGCTAGTCGATGGATGCAGTTACGGAAAGACGCTCGTTGCGCGCCGGCGGATTGGGTGGAGAAGATGTCGGCGTTTTCGTCGCCCACCCCCAGAGCATCGCATTGGGTGGCGGGACGAAGAGAAAAACGTGTTCGAGAAGTCCAAGCAAAAGCAGCGCGAGCAGCAGGGATGCGCCAACCTGATCGTGTGGTGTCGCATCGGCCGCCAAGCCGCCGGCGACAAGCATTGCCGCCAGCGCCAAGCCAGCCAAAAGCGAAACCGGAAACAACGCATTCATGCGCCGGTTGCGGAAATAGCTCTTCAAATGCGCGAGGTGAGGCGGCAGCAATTCCTCGCTGCGATGGGGCGCGCCGAGAAAGAGGTTGAGCTTTGCGCTGAGACGCAACGCCCAAAGAATGAGGAATGTATGCGCTCCGATCTGGTTGGGTTGACCCCATGTGAGCGCAACAAGCCCGACCGCGGTCAACGCCAGTGCGATTTCGTGATGCATCAGGGTGGCGGCCGCAAACTTGAAACGGCGCCAACCGCGCGCGTCGGTTGGGCATTCCGTACGGCGCGGGCCGACGATGAAGCCCATTAGGAAGCTCATTTCGTGCCAGCCCCAAATCGCGACGGCGCAGGCGAAGGCGAGGTAGGCGCTCTCGGCGCTTGCTTCGCCGGCGCTCGTCGCCAAGGCGTAAAGCGCCGCCGCCGCGACCAGGCTTGCCACCCCAAAGCTCCAGGCGAAGGTCGCGCGCGGTAGGCGTCCGAGCCACAGGATCGCGCCCGTGGAGAACCACCACACAAACACCGCGAACAAGACCGGCGGAGCGATTGCGGCGAACGTCACCAAGTCAGGCCCTCACCACACCGGCGCCATACGCACGTCAAGCGGCAGTTCGTGCTCGACGACAGGCGTGGTGAAAAGGGTAATCGCAGCGCCCGCCAAAGCGAGCATTTGGCCGATGTTCTTTATGCCTGCAATCAGTCCGCCGCGCGCAGCGTTGGCGCTCATCGCATCGGCCGCTGTGCGCAGCCGCTCCATCGCCGCGCGGAATCGCGGGTTGTCGGTGTCGAGCGTGAATGGAAACACCTGCTTGGTGATTTCCGAGCAGATACGGAAGACGCGGTAATCGTAGTCCGTGGGATTGACACCCAGGGCGCGATGAAAGGCGGGCCGGTTATGATCGCGCACGTACATGGTGGCGTAGACCGCCACCAGGAAAAAACGGATCCAGAAGCGATTGCCGCCTTTTAGCAGCTTCGGATCGGAGCGCATGAGCAGTGCGAAGGCTTCGCCGTGGCGGAATTCATCCGCGCACCATTCCTTGAACCAGCTGAAGATCGGATGGAAACGCCGATCCGGGTTGCGCTCCAGCTCACGGAAAATGGTGATGTACCGGGCGTAGCCGATCTTCTCCGACAGGTAAGTGGCGTAGAAGATGAACTTCGGCTTGAAGAACGTGTACTTCTTGGTCTTTGTCAGAAAACCGAGATCGACGCCGATGCCGTAATCCTTCAGCGATTCATTGATGAAGCCGGCATGGCGCGATTCATCGCGGCTCATGAACTTGAACAGGGCTTTGATGTCCGGGTTTTGCGCCCGCTTGGCGATCTCGGCATAGAGCACGCAACCCGAGAACTCGGCGGTCAGCGAGCTGACCAGGAAGTCCACGAACTCCTTGCGCAGTTCTGGCTCGAGCTGGTCGAGCGTGTTGGCGAAGGCGTCGACGCGCTTGAAGTGGTTCTTGTTAATGTCGCTTGCCAGCTCGGCGATCAGGGCGTCCCACTCCCGTCGCACCGGGGAGACGTCGATGCGGTCCATCGCGTCGAAGTCGGTGGTGTAAAAGCGCGGGCTCAGCACGGTGTCTTCTTGCGCGATCCGTGTGGTCTCATTGACCGCGGGCGCGTCCAAGGTTGCGGTGGTCACAGGTATCTCCTTGGCGTGAAGCTGACTTCGTAAAGTTCGCCGAGTTCAAAACGCGCGCTGAAGCGCGTCCATTGACGTTCAAACCAACCGGCGCGCTCGACTGTCGCGTCGCGGCGCAAAACCAGGCGCTCTCCGAACGAGACGCGGATCGGCGCGCCGTGGACGCGGACCCGGTCGCCGGGGTGGAGATCGGCGCAATCGTCGAGTTCGACGTGCGCGTGCAGGCTTTCATCGGAGTGCTCGATCTCGATGGTGCAGCGCGTGTTGCGCGTGCGGCGGGAGAGCAGGGGCATCAAGTTTGCGACTCGCTCACCAGCAAGCGGGCGAAGGCGGCGCGGTTATCGGCGCCGAAGGAGTTGAGTTCGATGCGTTGTCCCGTCGCGGTGTCCTCTAGAGAGAGCCGCCCATCGGGCCACTCGGCGAGACGGAAGGGCGGCGCCTGGTCTATGCCTCGCGCACGCCGCGCGCGGGCCATGCCGCGCAACACCCCCCGGATAAAGCCGTTGGTGCCGGGTTCGAGGACCAGCACAATTTGCTCGCCCGTTGCGTCCAACACCTGCACTGAGCCATCTGGTGCGTCAGCAAACGTCAGGTCGCGCACGCTGATGGGCGCGATGTCGGCCTGCTCCGCACTCGGCTCAGCATTCAGATTCAGGTAGCGCCCACTGGCTGCGGCGACGAGCGAGAAGACGATCAGGGTCGCCGCGGCGAACAGCGTCCAACGCGGGAACGGGTCTTTGTCAATCGCGCTCATTGTTCATGCGCCTCTTGTTATGCTGGCGCCAACGCGCCTTGCGGCGCGGCGGCGGATGGTTCTGTTACTGGTGTCGCTTCGCGGCTTGCCTGCGCCGCTTGCAGCGCGCTTGCCAGAATCGCAGCTACCTCTGCGCCATTGGCGACGGCGCGTAGCGTCGGTTCCGGCCGCGCCAGCTTGATCGGGCGCGCATGCGGCCACAACAACAGGTAGGCGATCTTGTTGGGCGGCGTCAGCGTGAGCGCCACATCTCCGGTTTTGTCGCTGTAGGCTCTGAGCGCGGCGTTCTCGATGATGGTGAAGGGGATGTTGATCGCCTTCGGCAACGCCATGCCGACACGTAGGACGACGCGCTTTGTCGTGATCGTGTAGACGCTGGTGCGCGCCGCGAGCGCCGCCAAGCCGGCAAGTAACCCCAGCGCCAGCAGCGCGACGGGAATAAGCCATAACGCCGCCTGCACTGCGCCCTCGGCGGATGCGCCTTGTTGCGCCGCGCTGACGCCGCGCCAAACGATCAGAATGGCGAAATAAATCGCGACGGAGCGCAAGTGAAAGGCGCGTTGCGCGAGCGCCCACCAGTCCGGCGCGCCCTGCCAAAGCAAGCGCTCGCCGGCCGGCAAATTGCCCGGCAAGCCGCGGATGGGCTCGAAATCGTGCTCGCTCATAGCCAGGGCTCCACACGTCCTGGTGTCGCGTAGAGAACCCCGGCGCCGTAATAAGCGCTGACACGCTCTTCTTCGTCGCGTGTGATCTGATCGGGATTGGCCAAAGTCGGCACGCTGGTGAATTGCGAGCCGAGAATGGCCTGCACTTGAACGCGGCGGCGCGAGCGCTGGATCTTCGCGAGCGGCATTGGCAGCAAGACGCGCCGAGGTCCGCCAGCGCCAGGCAGTTCGACTTCAAGGTAACGGATCAAATACTCGCTGCGATCGACCCAAACATCGCTCACAGTGCCGGCTTCGGCGTTGTCAGCGCCAACCACTATCATCCCGCGCGGATCGGGGTCGTGCTTGTCGAGGTAGAAATCCTCGGCGGCGCGGAGCGGCGCAAGGCGCGGGGCGCCGTGCAACATGAGATCGGGCGTACGCGCCCGTTCGGCATAAGCGCCGGGACCAACGCCGGCCAGCATCGGATCGCCAATCGGCTCGAGCGGCGAGCCCGCCCAAGGCGCCGTGCGGCGCGCGTTAACTTCGCGCGTATCGCGCGCGGCGTTGGGCTTGGTCACCGTGCCGCCGTCATGCGGCAGGCGAAACACTTTCGGTTGCGCGGTGAATAAGAGGCCGCCGAGGGGCTCGTGGCGTCCACTCACGTCATCTTCGAGCGGATACCCTTCGCGGCGATCTTCGCGGCGCAGGTAAACCACCAGGCCGAAGAAGAAAAGGAAGAAGCCGTAGAGCACCCATTCGGCGACATCGAGGCCGCCATTAAAGACCGGGTCAAGCATTGCGCATTCTCCGCTGGCAATCAGGTCGGAAACTCAGCCAAGCCGAACTTGGCTGAGGAGGAAGGGGGATGATCGACGGCGTGGCGCGCAAGCGGGCCAATCGCGATCAAGGCGGCAAACAACAAACCAATTTCCAAATGATAGACGAAGCCATAGCCGGTGGCGGGGCCACTCAGCGCTGCGCCGAGGCGCCCGCTTTCCGCCAGCTCCCCGACCACGTCGCGGAGCGCTCCGCCCAACGCGATCGCCACACCCGCCGCGGTCGCTTGCACAGCGCCCCAGGCGCCGAGCGCCAAACCCGATTGACCGTCGCGCGTGAGCGCCATGGCGGCCGTGAGCGTGCCCACCGCGAAGAGACCGCCGCCGAAGCCGATGCCCGCGACGCCGAGCAGGAAAAGCGGCGTCGAATTGATCGGCGCCGCAAAGATTACGAAGGAGAAGGCGGCGATGCCAACTACGGCGCCGAATCCGGCGAGCCGATGCGGCTCGGCGCCTTCGCCTAGCCGATGGGCAGCGAGCGCTAATCCCGAAAGCGTTCCCCAAGACCAGAGCGCCGTAAGTGCTGTCGTGGCCGCCACTGAAAGCCCGAGAACCTGCGCGCCGTAGGGCTCGAGCAGGACATCCTGCATACTGAAAGCCGCCGCGCCGAGGCCCACCGCAACCAGCAACCGGCTCGCGCGACCGCCAGAGATGAACGCGCGCCATTGCTGGGCGAAGGGCGGGTGTTCGCGTTCCGGCGAAGTGAGAACGGGGTCGCGAATTTCTTGTTTCCAGAGCGCGACCATGTTGAGCGCCATCGTCACGACGGCTGCACCCTGGATGACTTGAATGAGCCGCAGCGCGCTGAAATCGGTGAGCAGCAGACCGATCACGAGCGAACTCACCAGCATGCCGGCGAGCAACATGACGTAGAGCAGCGCAACCACGCGCGGGCGCGCCTCTTCGGGCGCAAGATCGCTCGCGAGCGCTAGGCCCGCGGTCTGTGTTGTATGCATGCCGACGCCGACCAGCAGGAACGCCAACGCCGCGGCGACGTGACCGACGATCACCGGCCCGTGCGTGTCGCCAGATAAGATCAGCAACGCGAACGGCATGATGGCGAAGCCGCCGAATTGCAGCATCGAGCCGAACCAGATGTAAGGCCCGCGCCGCCAGCCCAGCACCGAGCGGTGGGTGTCCGATTTAAAGCCGATCAGCGCGCGCAGCGGCGCAAACACCAAAGGCAGCGCCACCATCAGCGCAACCACCCAACCCGATATGCCGAGCTCCACGATCATGACGCGGTTGAGCGTGCCGGTCAGCAGGACGGCCGCCATGCCAACCGACACTTGGAACAGCGCGAGCCGCAGCAGCCGCGGCAGCGGCAACTCCCGCGTCGCGGAATCCGCGAACGGCAGCATGGTCGCTGCAAACTGGCGCCATGTCATCGGCCGGGGGCGAGCGTTGTCGCTCATCCGCGCACCAGCTCCATCGCTTGGGAAACATAAAAGCCGCTGGAAATGCGCGCGGTGCGCCCAATCGTCCATCCGGTGAAGCCTTCGGACGACGCGATGCCGCGGCGAATGTGCGCTTCGCTCACCGGCTCGATGGCCGGCGCGCGGTCCGCGCGCGGGAACATCTTGCCCGCCGCGTGCATCAGCGAGAGCGCCGGCGTTTGCGGTGCGAAGGTGAAGAGAATGGCTTTGCTCGTGCGCGCCGCGAAAGCGCCGAGCACGCGGAGGATTTCATCCGAAGGATAGTGGATCAGCGAATCCATAGCGACGACGTAGTCATGGCCGCCAAAGCCCGCATCGAGCATGTCGCCGACGCGAAAATCGATCGCGCCCGGTGATACGTCGCGAGGTGCGCGTTCGCCGGCAAGCTCGATCAAGCTTCCAGAAACATCCACACCCGTGACATGCGCGCCGCGCCGCGCCGTCGCAACGGCCAGCGCGCCCGTGCCGCAGCCGGCGTCGAACAATGTGGCGCCGCTGAAATTGTCCGGCAGCCATGACAGCAACGTGGCGCGCATCTGGTCGCGCCCTGCGCGCACGGTGGCGCGGATACGGCTCACCGGCGCGTCCGACGTGAGCTGTGTCCAGGCGTCGAGCGCGGTGCGGTCGAAATAGGTCTCCAACCGTCCGCGGCGCTCCGCGTAGGCGGCGCCCGCGTTTTCGGGGCTTGCAATCATGGTCATTCGAAACCCAGGAAATCGAAGATGTCGCGGTCTTTCATCGGCACACAATCGTATTGCTTGTCGCCAACAATCAGCGAAGCGGCGAGGCGCATATACTCGGCCTTCACGGCTTCAAGTTCGGGCGTCGACTCCATTTCGAATAACGTCGACTTCTTCAGGCGGCTAAGGCGGATTGCATCCAGGACTGGGAAGTGCGCGACGCGCTCAAGGCCGATGGCTTCGTTGTAGCGATCGACCTGGTCGGTGCCTTCGCTGCGGTTGACGATGCAGCCGCCCAGCCGAACGTCGTAGTTTTTCGATTTGGCGCGGATCGCCGCGATGATGCGGTTCATCGCGAAGATCGAGTCAAAATCGTTGGCGGTGACGATCAGCGCCCGCTCAGCATGCTGCAGCGGCGCGGCGAACCCGCCGCACACGACATCGCCCAGCACGTCGAAGATGACGACGTCGGTGTCTTCCAGCAGGTGATGCTCTTTCAGCAGCTTGACCGTCTGTCCGACAACGTAACCGCCGCAGCCGGTGCCCGCCGGCGGACCACCCGCCTCCACGCACATGACGCCGTTATAGCCCTCGTAGACGAAGTCCTCACGGCGCAGCTCTTCGGTGTGAAACTCCACGCTTTCCAGCACATCGATCACGGTCGGGACCAGGCGTTTGGTCAGCGTGAACGTCGAATCGTGCTTGGGATCGCAGCCGATCTGCAGCACGCGTTTGCCGAGGTGCGAGAACGCCGCCGACAGATTGGACGAAGTCGTGCTCTTGCCGATGCCGCCTTTGCCATAGACTGCGAACACCTTAGCGCGGCCGATGTGCAGCGAGGGGTCCATCTGGACTTGCACGCTGCCTTCGCCGTCGGGGCGTTTTGGCAGTGCTCTGGGGATGTCGAGCGTGGTCATTAAGTTTCCTTACGCCGCTGTCGCGGCGACGCCTTCCAATTGATCTTCGAGTTCGTCGCTAGCGTTGCGCAGCGCATCGAGCGTCGCCGCGTCCGGGCGCCAATATTGCCGTTCGTGCGCTTCGAGCAGGCGGTTGGCCATGCGCACGGAAGCCTTCGGATTAAGCGCGGCAAGACGCCGGCGCATCGCCTCGTCGAGCACGTAAGTTTCGCTGATGCGCTGATAAATCCACGGCGCGACTTGGCCCGTGGTGGCCGACCAGCCCATCGTGTTGGTCACTTGCGCTTCGATCTGGCGCACGCCTTCGTAGCCGTGCTTCAGCAAGCCTTCATACCAGCGCGGATTGAGCGTGCGGGTGTGGGTTTCGAGCGCAACTTGCTCGGCCAGGGTCCGCACCTTGCCTTCGCCTTGGGTCTGGTCGCCGATGTAAACCGGCGCGGCTGCGCCCTTGGCGCGCTGTACGGCCCGGCTCATGCCGCCCAGGGCGTCGACGTAATGATCGATAGTCGTCACGCCAAGTTCGACGGATTCCACGTTCTGATAAGTGAAGTCGACGCTCTTCAGGATGCTTTTGAAGATTTGGGATTGGCGCACGGCGTTGCCAGTGCGCCCGTACGCGAAGGATTTGCGGCTTTCGAAGGCGTCCGCCAGTTCTTCTTCCTCGCTCCAAACGCCAGCGTCGATCAGTTGATTGACATTGGCGCCATAGGCGCCGTCGGCGTTCGAGAATACGCGGAGCGCCGCTGTCTCGATATCGCAACCGTGCGCTTGCTGATGCTGCAAGGCATGCTTGCGCACGAAGTTCTGCGCTTCCGGTTCGTCGGCGATGGCCGCCAGATACGCGGCTTCGGCCAGCATGCGCGTTTGCAGCGCCAGCAAATCGCGGAAGATGCCCGACAAAGTCATCACAACGTCAATCCGCGGGCGCTGCAGCTCCGCTAGCGGCACAAGCGCTGCGCCGCACAGCCGGCCATATGCGTCGAAGCGCGGACGCGCGCCTAGCAGCGCCATGGCCTGCGCGATGGGCCCGCCTTCGCTTTTTAGATTGTCCGAGCCCCACAGCACCATGGCGACGGATTCAGGCAGCCGGCCGCACTCTTTCTGATGCCGCGCAAGCACGCGGTTCGCCTGCATCGCCCCATCATGGACCGCAAACGCACTCGGAATCCGGAACGGGTCGAAGCCGTGCATGTTGCGGCCGGTCGGCAGCACGGCGGGTGTGCGCACGATGTCGCCGCCGGGCGCGGGGCGTATGTAGCGCGCGTCCAGCGCGCGGACGATGGCGCCGAGTTCGTGATCGCGGGCGAGCAGATCATCCGTCGCCTTGAGATCGCGCATCAGCGCGAGCAACGTGCGTGATTTTTTGCCGGCTTTACCCAGGGCGTTCTCGGGGCTCGCGCCGTGCACGAGGGAATCGAGCGCCGCGCGGGGCGGGGTTTCGCCGCGCCCTTCGGCGATTGCGAGCAGCATATCGACGCGTTCGGAGGCGCTGGGCGGCTCCCCAATCGTGTGCAGGCCGCTCGGGATCAGTGTGTTTTCAAGCTCGGCCACGCGCCCGTTCAAGTCCGCAATGCGAGCGTGATCGCCGTCTGTCCAAACCGGCGCGGCGTCGGCGAGTTCAAGCGCGACGGCGCTGTCCTGTATGTAGCCGGCGAGCGAGCTTTTTTCCGATGCCGGCATTGGGTCGTCCCAGCCCGCAAGCAAAGATTTGAGGTTTTGCAGGCCCTGATAGAGCCCGGCCTTGGCGATGGGCGGCGTGAGATGCGTGATCAGGGTGGCGGCCGAGCGCCGCTTCGCGATCATGCCTTCGGTCGGGTTATTGCCAGCGTAGAGATAGAAATTCGGCAGATCGCCGATCAGCCGGTCGGGCCAATCGGCGCCGGTAAGGCCGACCTGCTTGCCGGGCATGAACTCAAGCGCGCCGTGGGTGCCGAAATGCAGCACGGCGTGCGCGCCGAAATCCTCACGAAGCCACCGATAGAAAGCAGAGAAGGCGTGCGTTGGCGCAAAGCCCTTCTCGAACATCAGGCGCATCGGATCGCCCTCATAGCCGAAGCCGGGCTGAAGACCGACGAACACGCTGCCGAACTGCGCGCCCAGGACGAATAGCGATCGCCCATCGGTCAGTTGCCGGCCAGGCGCCGGGCCCCACTGCGCTTCGATCTCAGCGAGGTGCGGTTCGCGGCGAACGTGATCGTCGGCGCTGATCCGCGCATGGACATTGGCGTCGACGCCGCAGCGTTGCGCATTGCCTTCCAGTAAGCGTGCGCGCAACGCGTCCACCGATGCGGGGACTTCGACCTCGTACCCTTCGGCTTTGAGCGCCTTCAATGTGTTCCAGAGCGACGCGAATACGGCCAGGTACGCCGCAGAACCAACCGCGCCGGAGTTCGGCGGAAAATTGAACAACACGACGCCGATCTTGCGGTCGCGGCGCGGCGTGTTGCGCAACGCGATGAGCCGCGTGACCCGGGCGGCGAGCATTTCGGCGCGCTCAGGGCAGGCGCACATCTTGGACGCGCCTTGATGCGCGCCGAAACGGCAGCCTTTGGCGCAACCGGTGCAGGCCTCGCCCGATCCATCGGAGCGGCCGCCGAACACGATCGGCGCGGTGGCGCCGTCGAGTTCTGGGATCGCGATCATGATGGTGGATTCAACCGGTGTGAGCCCCGTGTTCGATGCGCCCCAACGCTCCAGACTTTGAAATTCCAGCGGCTGGGCGGAAATGTAGGGGACATCGAGACGCGCAAGCATGGCTTCGGCGGCGCCGGAATCGTTATAGGCGGGGCCACCGACTAGCGAAAAGCCAGCCAGAGACACGACCGCATCCACCGTCGCTTTGCCGTCGGACAGGAAGTACTTCTCAATCGCGGGCCGCGCATCGAGTCCGGTCGCGAAAGCAGGGATGACTTTGAGGCCGCGCGCTTCAAGCGCATCGATCACGCCGTCATAGTGGCCCGCGTCATCGGCCAGCACGTAGGAGCGCAGAACCAGCACGCCGACAGTTCCGGATGTCGCTGAGGTGGCCGGCAAAGACTCTGCCAACTCTACGATCTTACCCGGCGCGCGCGGGTGGTAGAGGCCGATGTCGGGATATTCGCGCGGCGGCGGCGCATTGACCTTTTCGCGCAGCGCGCGCCGCGGCCCGTCCGCGTAGCGGCCAACCAGAAACCGCACCAAGCCGGCCACGTTGTCCTGCGACCCGGAGAGCCAGTACTGCATCGTCAGGAAATAAGCGCGGAGGTCCTGTGCAGTGCCTGGAATGAAACGGAGAATTTTGGGCAGGCGGCGCAGCATCGCCATCTGGCCCGCGCCGGAGCTCACTTTGTTTGACTTCGAACCGCGCAGCCGCTTCAGCAACGCGATCGGCCCTTTCTGCGATCCGTCCATGCGGAACGGCCCAAGCCGGGTCAGGCGAATGATCTCGCCCGCCGACATAGCGCCGATCATGGCGTCGCACTGGTCGCGCCGCGCTTCGAGCGCCGGCAGCACGGCCTGCATGTGGTCTTCCATGAACAGCATCGTGGCGACGATGATGTCGCCGGTCGCGATGTCGGCGCGGCAAGCGTCGAGCGCTGCGGCGTCATCGGCCCAGTCTGCGGCGGCGTGCAGCGCGATGCGCAGGCCGGGAATCTCGCGCGCCAACGCCTTCTCCGCGCGGCGCACGACGCCGGCGAGGTGATTGTCCAGCGTGACAATCACGACGCGGACGGAGGCGTCCTCAGCGCGCGAAATGGCTTTTTGCGTCATACAACGTTTCCAATTGAATGAGCGCCAGCCCGTGCTCGGCGGCGAAACGTTCTGCGTTGCGGCGGGCCTTACCGCGCACGAAGAATGGGATTTTCGTTAGTTCGGCTTCCGCCTCTTTCGACCAGACAATTTCGCTGGCGGTGACCTCCGGTGTCCCCTGCGGTGCGGAGGGATGGACCGACGCTAGGTGCGAAGCGCCAGCGGCGTCGTTGAATTCGAAATCCTCGCGGAACATCGCCAGCAAATGTTCTTCGAGGCCCATAACGAGCGGATGCACCCACGTGTCGAACAACACGTTGGCGCCTTCGAAGCCCATCTGCGGCGAGTAGCGCGCCGGATAGTCCTGCACGTGCGCAGGCGCCGAAATCACCGCGCAGCCAATGCCTAGCCGCTTGGCGATGTGACGCTCCATCTGCGTGCCCAGCACCAGTTCGGGCTGCAGTTCGGAGATCGCCTGTTCGACAGCCAGATAATCGTCCGTGATGAGTGCGGTCAGCCCCAGCTTCTCGGCGGCGGCGCGCACCTCGCGCCCAAATTCGCGCGCATAGCTGCCAAGCCCGACGACTTCGAAGCCAAGCTCCTCCGACGCGACTCGGGCCGCCGCGATGGCGTGGGTTGCGTCGCCGAAGATGAAGACGCGCTTGCCGGTGAGATAGTTGGAATCCACGGAACGCGACCACCAGGGCAGGCGGGCGTTGGCGTCGTCCAACACTGCCGCCGGATCGACGCCGGTGAGAGCGGCGATCTCAGTGATGAATTCTCTGGTAGCGTTGTGGCCGATCGGCACGGTGCGAATGGTCTTTTGACCGTGCGTGCGTTCAAGCCAGCGCGCGGCGACGTCGGCAATCTCGGCATAGAGAACGACATTGACGTCAGCGTCCGCTAAGCGCGCGAGATCTGACGGCGTCGCTTCGAGCGGCGCGGTGACATTGACATCGACACCAAGCCGGGAAAGCAGACGCTTCACTTCAGCCACATCGTCACGATGGCGAAAGCCCAGCGCGGTGGGGCCGAGTATGTTGCAGCGCGGGCGCTCTCCTGGCGTGCGCGGCGCTGCGCCTTCGACCTTAGGCGCGAACGTGCGCACCAATTGGTAGAACGTCTCTGACGCGCCCCAATTTTCCTTCTTTTGATAAGACGGCAGATCGAGCGCAATGACCGGAATAGGAAGGGCCAGCGCGCGCGCCAGCCCGCCCGGATCGTCCTGGATCAGCTCTGCGGTGCATGAGGCGCCGACGATCATCGCCTCGGGCTTGAAGCGCTCGTAAGCCTCGCGCGCCGCGGTTTTGAACAATTCCGCAGTGTCGCCGCCGAGGTCGCGCGCCTGAAACGTGGTGTAGGTCACGGGAGGGCGCGCATCGCGCCGCTCGATCATCGTGAACAGGAGGTCGGCGTAGGTGTCGCCCTGCGGCGCGTGCAGAACGTAGTGCAGGCCCTTCATCGCCGTGGCGATACGCATGGCGCCGACATGAGGCGGTCCTTCGTATGTCCAGACGGTCAATTGCATCGCATCAGACCTTCAAGACAGCGCGGCGCGCGAACGGTCGCGCGAACAGGGCGGCAAGATCACCGGCTTGGTCGAAGCCATGCACGGGAGAGAACACGAGTTCGATCGACCACTTCGTCGTCAGCCCCTCCGCCTCCAGCGGGTTGGCGAGGCCGAGGCCACAAACGACGAGGTCAGGACGCGCCGCGCGGCAGCGGTCGAGCTGGCGTTCGGCATGCTGGCCTTCGCTGAGCACAGCGCCCGGCGGCAGGCGCTTCAGCTCCTCCGACAAAAGATCGCGGTTGAGATACGGCGTGCCGATCTCGATCGGACGCATGCCAAGCTCTTCAGCGAGGAAGCGCGCCAGCGGCGGCTCAAGCTGCGAGTCCGGAAAGAAGAACACGCTGAGTCCAGCTAGCGTTTCCTTGTGGCGCGACAGCGCGCGCTTGGCGCGTTCGCGATGGGGCGCGACGACGCGGCGGAATTCCATTTCCGGAATGCCCCACGCGTCTGCGGCGGCCTTGAGCCATTCGGTGGTGCCTTCCGCCCCGAAAGGAAACAGAGCGGGCAGGCGTTTTGCGCCGCGCTCCTCCAATGCGCGCGCCGTATCGCCCAAAAACGGCTGCGCCAAGAGCACGCACGTGTTTGGTCCGATTGCGGGAATGGCGCCCGCGCGCCGCGGCGGAAAAAAATCCACTGCCCCGATGCCAAGTTCAGCGAACAAGCGTCGAAACTGATCTTCAACGATGTCCGGAAGCGCGCCGACGACGAGTAGGGAAGGGAGAGAATCGTCGCCGGCGCTTGGCGCTTCCGGAACAAGGGCGGCGAGGCAGGCGTCCTCGCCTTGTGTGAATGTCGTTTCGATGCCGCTGCCCGAATAATTGAGCACACGGACATTGGGTTGGTGTTTTACCGAGAGGCGCTGAGCGGCGCGCGAAAGATCGAGCTTGATGACTTCCGACGGGCACGATCCAACCAGGAAAAGCAGCTTGATGTCGGGGCGCCGCTCAAGCAGGCGATCGACCACGCGATCGAGTTCTTCGTTGGCGTCGGCTAGGCCCGCCAAATCCCGCTCTTCCATGATTGCGGTGGCAAAGCGCGGTTCGGCAAACACCATCACGCCGGCCGCCGATTGAATGAGATGCGCACACGTGCGCGAGCCGATGACGAGAAAGAACGCGTCCTGAATTTTCCGATGCAGCCAAACGATTCCCGTTAGTCCACAGAAAACCTCGCGTTGGCCGCGCTCCCGCAACACCGGCAAAGCTTCGCTCTCGCACCCGGCGCTCGGCGCGGCTGGCGTCATGCCGCACGTCCCGGCGCGCCGAACGGCGGGGCGCTTTGGCGGGTGGCTTCAAGCCGCGCTTCTCGCAATTTCAGCAGAAATTGCGTCGCATTGATCACGTAAGCCGCATAAGCAGCGATCGCGATCAACATCTGCTCTTGCGCCGTGCCCCAGCCCATCAACAGCGCGGCGAGATAGGCCGTCTGCAGCGCCAGCACGAGCATGCTGAACACGTCCTCCCAGAAGAACGCATGCGCAAACAACCATTTGTCGAAGACAACCTTCTCCCAAATCGAGCCGGTGATCATGATCAGGTACAAGATCAATGTCTTCGCGAGGATCGAGGCGGTGGCGATTTCATAGCCTTCGCCGGTCATGAAGAAGCGGATCACAAGGCCGAGACTGACGAGGAAGACGATGAACTGCAGCGGCGCCAGAATGGCTTGCACCAGCGTCCATACGGAAGCATCGCGCCGCGCGCGCTGCTCGGGCGTATAGAGCGCCGCTTTGCCTTCCTCTCTCCGCTCGGAAATCGGGGAGCCCGCAGACGCTGGCCACGGACAAGGCGCAATGGCGTCGATCCATTTGTCCCAAAAGTGGGAGGCGCGGGGATGCGAGTCTGAAGGCGCGTGCGCGCTAAAGCCGGTGGCGCCACCATGAAGGACTGGCCGTTTCGCGTGCATCGCCGACCTCCCTGGTTCTTGCGATCGCCTGCTCGAAGCGTATTGCCGCCCGCTTCAGATTGTCAAGGAAACGGAACGTCCAAATAAGTTGACACTTGCGCGTTTTGGACGAAATTACTCTCGCGTCGAAACGTAATGTCTGCTTACGGTACGGCGCCGGGCCGATAACTACCCCCAAGGGGAAGCGCGCCTGGTCAAGAAGGCGCCCGTCTCGGACCTATGCTTGCTACCGAGAACGGGAGAAGCGCGGTTGCGGAGCCGCGCGCGTTGGGAGGACTCCGCACAAGGGGGCGTCATGGCTAGCCTTCCGGTGATGCGCGCATTTGACCTGTGCGGCGAGGATTCGTCGCTGTGGACCGACGGCGGCCGCGAGTATGGCCTGCGGGTCGCCGCAACGAGGCCGTCCAGGCGTGAACGGTCCGATGAACTCGCCCGCATAGTCGAGGGCGAGATTATTCCTCGTTTGATGCTGGTGCATCAGACATGCGCCGAACCGGAGGAATCCAGGCGTAAAATTCCCTTAGGACCCGAGGCGACCGAAAGATTTTGCGAGATTTCGCTCAATGGAGGGCGCGATTCCCTCCTGGCGGTGATTGGTAACTTGCTCCAGCAGGGCGTTTCGATGGAAACGCTATACCTTGACCTCTTGGCGCCAACGGCGCGGCGGTTGGGCGAGTATTGGAATGAAGACCGCGTCTCCTTCGCCGACGTCACCATAGCGCTGGGGCGGCTTCAGCAAGTCGTGCGTGAACTCAGCTTGCATGGGCCGCTTGCCGAGGGTGCGGCGCATACTGGTAGGGCTGCGCTATTTGCGGCAGCGCCGGGCGAGCAGCACACTTTCGGCCTCGTCATTATCGAGGAATTTTTTCGCCGGTCGGGTTGGCGCACTTGGACTGAACTCTCCGGCGAAACGGAAGAGACCGTCCGGGCGGCCCACTCTCATGCGTTTGACATCTTTGGACTGACAGCCAGTTGTGACGCGCGGCTTGATCAATTGGCGCCGATGATTATGTCGGTGCGTCGCGCGTCCCGAAATCGGGATATCAGCGTGATCGTTGGGGGACGGCTTTTCCTGGAGCGGCCGGAGCTCGTTGCGAGGGTGGGCGCCGATGGCGTGGCCACCGATGCGAGAGAGGCTGTGCTGAAGGCGGAAGGCGCGGTGAGGCAACTCGCACGCCTTTAGGCGCAGTAGGCGTCCAAGAGAAGGCGAGTGCGAGTTCAAATGATGCAGGCGCCTCCTAACGGGCCAACGGAAACTGGTTTCTCGCGCGACCTCCTTGGAGCTCTCGGGGCGGAGGTGTCCGCTAAGGTTGTCGCTGCGGGCGGCGATGTCGCGATGATCATCGATCGCGACGGCGTGATCCGCGACCTCGCCGTCGGCAACGAAGATCTTGCGCGCGACGGTTTGCACGATTGGCTCGACAAGCGTTGGACCGACACTGTGACCTTGGAAAGCCGGCACAAGGTCGAGGAAATGCTGCGTGAAGCCGCGGGCAACGGAAACGCGCGTTGGCGCGAGATCAATCATCCGACGCCTCAGGGCTCATCGATTTCGGTGCGCTACCTGGCCATCGATGCGGGGCAAGAGGGCCGCGTTATTGCAATTGGTCGCGATCATCGCGCCACAGCGGAACTGCAGCAGCGTTTGGTGCAAGCGCAGCAAGCGATTGAGCGCGATTACGCGCGCGTGCGCGACGCGGAATCGCGATACCGCTTGCTATTCCAACTCGCGTCCGAGGCCGTGATCGTGGTGGACGCCACAAACCGAAAAATCGTCGAAGCGAATCCGTCCGCCGATCGTTTGGTCGGTGGTGCGGGCGGGCCCTTAGTTGGGCGCGCTTTCTCGGCGGTGTTCGACCCAGGCGCGCGCGATGCGGCAGTTTCGTTGCTGGCGATGGCCCAGACTGGCGCCCGCCTGAACACGCAAGCGACATTGACCAGCGCAGGCGCTTCGTTTGTCGTTTCAGCGTCGCTATTTCGCCAGGACAGGACGTCTCTATTCCTGGTGCGGCTGGCGTCTCGTGACCAAGCAGCGGCCATCCGCGATCCGAACCAGCATCTCATCGACATGCTCGACCGCATCCCGGATGCCTTCGTCGTCACCGATGAGAAGCTCGCAATTGTTGCGGAAAACAACGCGTTTCTCGATCTCACCCGCGTGCCGAGCAAAGAGCAGGCGCGCGGACAATCCCTGGAAACTTTCCTCGGCCGGCCGGACATCGACCGCAATATATTGGTCTCGAGCCTGCGCGAACACGGTTCGATCAAGAATTTCGCCACGGTTCTGCGCAACACGTTCGGCGGGCAAGAGGACGTCGAAGTTTCGGCCGTCTTCGTGCCGGATAGTTCTGTCGCGTGCTATGGTTTCACGATCCGCAGTGCGGCTCGGGGCGCCCCCGTTGCTGCCCGCGCGGCCGGTGATTTGCCGCGCTCAGTCGAGCAACTCTCGCATCTGGTCGGCCGAGTGACGCTCAAAGAACTGGTGCGTGAGACCACCGATCTGGTGGAGCGCCTTTGCATCGAAGCGGCGCTTGAGCTGACGTCGAACAATCGCGCGTCGGCCGCGGAAATTCTCGGCCTCAGCCGGCAAAGCCTTTATTCAAAGCTTCACCGGTACGGGCTGGGCGACTTTCCAAACTGACAGCGCGAAAGCGTCAACTCTAATTGACACTGCAAAGTGTCATTTGTAGCGTCTGCGGAATGGCACCCGCTTCCGCCGCAGCTCCCGCGTCCTCGTTCCCGTCGCCGCGCGCGGTGCTGGAACTGTTCAAGCCCATTACTTGGTTTCCGCCCATGTGGGCGTTTGGCTGCGGCGTCGTTTCGTCGGGCGCCGACCTTGGCGCGAGATGGCCGATGGCGCTAGCGGGCATCATGCTTGCCGGACCGCTGATCTGTGCAACGAGCCAAGCCGTCAACGATTGGTTCGACCGTCATGTCGACGCGATCAACGAACCACATCGCCCAATCCCGTCCGGACGTGTGCCAGGCCGCTGGGGCCTTTGGATCGCGATCATCTGGACGATCGTATCGATGGTCTGGGCGTTCGCGCTCGGGCCTTGGGTGTTTGCGGCTGCGGCCGTCGGCATGGCGCTCGCGTGGGCTTATAGCGCGCCGCCGCTTCGGTTGAAGCAGAGCGGATGGTGGGGGCCGGCGGTTTGCGCGCTTTCTTATGAAGGCATCACCTGGTTCACCGGCGCCGCCGTTATGCTTGCAGCTCTTCCTGATGCACGCATCCTGTTGATCGCCGCACTCTACAGCATCGGCGCCCACGGCATCATGGTGCTGAATGATTTCAAGGCTATCGAAGGCGATCGGCAAACCGGCATACGCTCGCTGCCGGTTCAGCTTGGCGTCGAGAAGGCCGCGCGCTTGGCTTGCGCGGTCATGGCTGCGCCGCAGTTTGTGGTGGTTGGGTTGCTGTTTGCCTGGGGCCAGCCATTTCATGCCGCCGGCGTCGCTGTCTCGCTATTCGTTCAGCTTTATCTAATGGCGCGGCTTGTCACCGATCCGCGCAAGCACGCGCCGTGGTTCAACGCCACCGGCGTGTTGCTCTACGTGCTGGGGATGCTGACGAGCGCGTTTGCACTCGGCGTTTTGACGGGAAGCCCGTCATGACGCTCAGCTGGCTCACGATTATTCGTCTTGGTCTGGTGCAAAGCGCGCTCGGATCGATCGTGGTGCTGACGACATCGACGCTCAACCGGGTCATGGTCGTTGAGTTCGCGCTCCCGGCGATGCTGCCCGCGGCGTTGGTGGCGTGGCACTACGCAATTCAGATTTCGCGCCCGCGCTGGGGTTACGGCTCCGACATGGGCGCCAAGCGAACGCCTTGGATCATTGGCGGCATGGCTGTTCTCGCTCTCGGCGGCGTCCTCGCCACTGATGCGACGTTGCTTATGGGTTCGTCGCCGCTTTTGGGCGTTTTGCTTGGCGTTTTGGCGTTCTCGATGATCGGCGCCGGCGTCGGTGCGGCCGGCACCTCACTGCTGGCTCTGCTGGCCACCCACACTGCGCCGCAGCGCCGGCCAGCCGCCGCCGCGACCACCTGGATCATGATGATCGTCGGTATCGTCGTCACCGCTGGCGTGGCGGGCGGGCTGCTCGATCCCTTCTCGCCGCAGCGCCTCGCCTTCGTCGCGACCGGCGTCGCCGGCATCGCGTTCTTGGTGACGCTGCTAGCGGTGTGGGGCGTCGAGCGCGAAATAGCGCGCGCGCCGGAAGATGAGGTAGTCAAGCCGCCGTTCAGGCAAGTGCTGGCGGAGATTTGGGCCGAACCGCTGGCGCGCCGCTTCACAATATTCGTGTTCGTGTCGATGCTCGCTTACAGCGCGCAGGACCTCATTCTTGAGCCGTTCGCCGGGCTGCGTTTCGGCATGACGCCGGGCCAGTCCACGCAGCTTGCCGGCATTCAGCACGGCGGCGTGCTTCTCGGCATGATCCTTGTTGGCGCGTTGGGCGCGCGCGTGGGTGACGGCAAGCGCGTTTGGATGCAGCGTTGGACCATTGCTGGCTGCATCGGGTCCGCGGCTGCATTGCTGGCGCTCGCGTGTGCAAGCGCCGTGGGGCCGAGTTGGCCGCTTGCGCCAACGGTGTTCGCGCTCGGCTTTGGCAACGGCGTGTTCGCCGTATCCGCGATCGGCTCGATGATGGGGCTTGCTGGCGCCGGGCGCGGGCAGCGCGAAGGCGTGCGCATGGGCGTCTGGGGCGCCGCGCAAGCCATGGCGTTTGGCCTTGGCGGGTTCACAGGCGCCGCAGGCGTCGACGCACTGCGCGCGTTCTTGCCCGACGAGAACGCCTTTCTCATCGTGTTTGCGCTTGAGGCGGCGCTCTTCGGGTTCGCGGCGATGCTGGCCGCCCGCTTGGGTCTCGCCGCTGCGCCGACATCGCCTAATCTAGGAACGCCAGTTGCATACGAAGGAGTGCGCTCATGAGCACAGTGCGAACTCTTACCTACGACGCGATTGTTGTCGGCGGCGGTCCAGCCGGGGCCACGGCCGCGACAGACCTCGCCAATTCCGGTCTTCACGTGCTGTTGCTTGACCGCGCCGGCCGCATCAAGCCCTGCGGCGGCGCCATTCCACCGCGTTTGATCCGCGATTTCGATATCCCCGACCATCTGCTCGTGGCGCGCGCCAACGCAGCCCGCATGATCGCACCGTCCGACCGCGAAGTGGACATGCCGATCGAAGGCGGTTTCGTTGGCATGGTCGACCGCGAGCACTTTGACGAATGGCTCCGCGAGCGAGCCGTGAACGCCGGCGCCGATCGTATCGACGGCGCCTTTAAGTCCGTTGATCACGATTCGGATGGTGTGCCCGTCGTCTGCTACCAACCAAGTGGCGCTGAGAAGGAGCGCATTGAACGCGTGCGCGGCCGTGTCGTCATTGGCGCCGACGGCGCGCGCTCGCAGGTTGCTAAACAAAACATCAAGGGCGCTGAGCGCATGCCGTGCGTGTTCGCCTATCACGAAATCATCCGCACGCCGGCGCAGGGCGAAGGCGGTTTCGACGGCCGGCGCTGCGACGTGTATTACCAAGGCGAGCTGTCGCCAGATTTTTACGCTTGGGTGTTTCCACACGGAGAAACGGCGAGCGTGGGCGTCGGTTCGGCGAACAAGGGCTTCTCGCTGCGCGGGGCGGTCAGCAAGTTGCGGCAATCATCCGGGCTCGCGGCATGCGAAACACTGCGCACCGAGGGCGCGCCTATTCCGCTAAAGCCGCTCGGCCGCTGGGACAATGGGCGTGACGTGCTACTTGCGGGCGATGCGGCAGGCGTCGTAGCGCCAGCATCCGGCGAGGGTATCTACTACGCCATGGTCGGCGGCCGGCTTGCGGCAGACGCCGCGGGCGCCTTTGTGCAAACAGGCGATGCGCGAGAACTGGCCAGCGCGCGCAAAACATTCATGCGCGAGCACGGCAAGGTGTTTTGGATACTCGGCATCATGCAGCATTTTTGGTACCGCAGCGACAAGCGGCGCGAGCGCTTCGTCACCATGTGTGCCGATCCCGATGTTCAACACCTCACTTGGCAAGCTTACATGAACAAGGAATTGGTGCGTGCAAAGCCAGGCGCACACGTGCGCATTTTCATGAAGGACATGGGACATTTGCTCGGCCTGTCGCCGTCGTGACCAGCGCGCGCGCGCCGCGCTTGCGTGCGATTTGGGTGGCGGGCGGCGCGGCGCTTTTCGTTGCTGTTATGGGCGCGACGATCACCGACCTCGGGCCGTGGTATCAAAGTCTGCGCAAGCCTGATTGGCAGCCTCCAGACCCCGTGTTTGGCATCGCTTGGACGACAATTTTTGCGTTGACGGCGGTGTCGGCGGCCATAACCTGGCGCAACGCGCCCAAGGGCGCCGAGCGCGAATGGCTGATAGGCCTCTGTGCGCTCAACGGTTTCCTCAATTTGCTGTGGAGCTTGCTGTTCTTCCGGTTGCACCGGCCGGATTGGGCGCTGCTCGAAGTCGGGGCGCTCTGGCTTTCGATTGTTGCGCTTATGATCTTCAGCGCGCGTCATGCGCGGCTCGCAAGCGTTTTGCTGACGCCGTACTTGATCTGGGTCTCGTTGGCGTCCGTACTCAACTTTGATGTCGTGCGTCTAAACGCTCCCTTCGGCTAACCTTGGAGCGCGCCGATGCAGGATTTCATCACCAGCGGCCGCATCGTCGATGTTGTTCTGTTGGTGATGGCGCTGGAGATCGCCGTTTTGCTTATTCGAAGCGGGCGCAATTCCAGAGTGCGCAGGGCGGTCGACTTGATGTTCGCTTTTGCGCCGGGCGTTTTTCTGTTGTTGGCGCTGCGTGCGGCGTTGACGGGAGCGGACTTGATATGGGTAGTAGCGCTGATCGCCGCGTCATTCCCGTTTCACCTGGCCGACTTGGTGCGGCGGAGGATGTAAACGCATTGTCAGCAGAGGGTCCGCGGCTGGAGCAGTTCTTGCTTGGCCGCACCCAGGGCTTTGGCGTCTTTCAGGATCGCTCGGGCGCGGTCCGGCGCCGGTTCTCCGTTGAGCTCGACGGTTTGATCGATGACGGCGTGCTCGTGCTGACCGAAGACTTCACCTTCGACGATGGCGAAAGAGAGCGCCGGGTCTGGCGCATCTCGTGCGTTGGCGAACACGGCTACGAGGCGCGTGCCGATGACATTATCGGCGCCGCAAAGGGGCGCGTTCGCGGCGGCGAACTGCGCTGGTCGTATCTGTTTTCGTTGAAGGTGGGCTCAAGGCGCTTTCGGGTGCGCTTTGACGAGCGGTTCGTTCAGGTCGGGCAGGATCTGCTCGTCAACGAAGCGCGCATCAGCAAGTTTGGCATTCGGGTGGGCCAGACCACACTTGTTTTCAAGCGGCGCAACTAAGCGCCAGCAAAAACGGGCCGCCGGTGTTTTCCGGCGGCCCGCTCGCGCTCTGCGAAGATTACGGATTGGTCGCTGCGTTGTGCTTCAGATACGCGATGACGTCAGCGCGTTGCTGAGGATTACGCAGCCCGACGAAAGCCATGATCGTGCCGGGTATGCGGGCGCGGGGGTTTTCGAGGTACGTGAACATTTCCTGCTCGGTCCAGGTGATGCCGGAATTGCGGTTGGCGTCCGAGTAGCGGAAGCCCGGAATAGAGCCAGCGCGACGGCCCACGATTGCATGCAGTGACGGGCCGACACGGTTCACGCCCTGATCCGGGGAATGGCACGTGGCGCACTGCGCGAAGATGCGCCGCCCACGCTCAGTATCGCCAGACAATTGCGCGCCGCTCGCATCGGTAATCGCAAGCTGCATCACTTCGCCCACGGGCGCGGCGGGTGGCGGCGTAGGCGCCGGAGTTTCAGCCGTCGTTGTCGGTGGCGGAGACGCTTTTTCCGCTGGCGGTGAGCATGCCGCCATCGACACGAGCGCGGCGAGCGCAACAGCGCCAAGAATTGAACGCACCATAGAAAGCTGCCTCCCTGAATTTTATCTATCTACCGGAAGGCCTAGCCGCCGGAGCTGTCAAGTTATTTCGACATTCCGCCCTGTCCAGTCAGCTCGCACATTTAGCGCGGCAAAAGAGCGGGCTTGTTGTTTGCCACGAAGCTCTGGAAACGTCGGGCGGCGTGGCTGAGTTCGCGATCAATGCGGTGAATCAAATACCATTGGCGAACGATGGGGAGGCCGCCGACCTGGAGCGCGATCAGCTTGCCCTGAGCAAGTTCCGACGCGCACGTATGGGCCGAAATGATCGCAATTCCCAAGCCTGCCATGACGGCTTGTTTGATCGTTTCGTTGGTGCCCATTTCGACCACTTTATAGGATCGCCCCCCCATCCGGTCGATGAAGCGCGCCATCAACATGCGAGTGCCGGACCCTTCCTCGCGAGCAAGAAAGGTCTGTTGCGCGAGATCTTCCGGCCCGAGGCCGGGCTGGTTGGCGAGCGGATGATCGGGTGGTGCAATCAAGATATGCGGGTGATCGCCGAGAATCTCGCGCATGACCTCCACGTGTTCGGGCGGACGCCCCATGATCAGTAGGTCGAACTCGTGCTGTTCGAGGCCTTTGATGATCTCGCTCCGGTTTCCGATAGACAGTTTGACGACGATGCCCGGCTCCGCGCGCTGGAAGGCGGCGACGATCGCCGGCGCGAAGTACTTTCCAGTGCTCACCACCCCCAGACTCACCAACCCCGTGGCGCCCGCCTTCAAAGCCGCAATCCGATCCTGAAAGCGCCCGAGCAAACGGTCGATTTCGTTCGCAGCAGTGAGGAGTTCGCGGCCGACATCGGTGGGTTCAAATCCGGTGGGCGTCCTTTGGACAATCTCGGCGCCGGCAATTTTAGCCAATAACTTCAACTGAATCGAGATCGCCGGCGGAGTCACATAAAGCTGCCGCGCCGCCGCCGACACGGAGCCCAGCTCCACCGTCGCCGCCAGCGCGCGGAGTTGGCGCAAGGAAAGCCCGCGGAGATCTGACATTTAGTTTTTCTTTGCAAGGCGTATTTCTTTTAAAATTTTCTTTTCCCAACCGCAAGGCAAGTGTTTTCGCACGCGGGGCGTCGGTCCGGCTGGAGAACGCCCATGGCCCCGGCAAGCCAACTGTTCCCGGTGGGCGCTACGCTCGAGGAGACGCTTAGGGCCTGGGCCGCCTCGGATAGCTCGCGCTCCGTAATTGTTGGCGCGGTTCTAGCCCTTGCACACGCCGGCACGACGGTATCGAGGCTTGCCGCGCGCGGGCCCCTGGCCGGCGAACTCGGCGCAGACACCGGCGCAAGGAATGCCGATGGCGACTCGCAAAAGGCATTGGATGTCGCCGCAAATACAATTGTGCTCGATGCGCTAAAGAATACGGCCGTTGCCTATTACGCATCGGAAGAAGAAGACGCGATTCTCACGCTAAACGCGGGTGGAAATTTAGCTATCGCGGTCGATCCGCTGGACGGTTCTTCGAACATCGACATCAACGCCGCGATCGGCACGATTTTTTCGATCCTGCCGGTTTCCGCGGCTGGCGCGACGGCGTCGTTTCTTCGGCCTTCATCCGAACAACTCGCGGCCGGCTACTTTATCTACGGGGCGCACACGGCGCTGATGCTCACGCTCGGCGAGGGCGTCGATCTCTACGTGCTTGATCCCGACACCGAAACCTTCCGGCTCTCAAAGCGCGGCGTTCGTATTGATGCGGCTATTCGCGAGTATGCGATCAACGCTTCCAATAATCGCCATTGGTCAGCGCAGATCCGAAGCTTCATCGAGGATTGCGTTGCGGGCGACGACGGGCCGCGCGTGAAAAACTTCAACATGCGCTGGGTCGCATGCGTCATCGGCGAGGCGCATCGCATCCTCACCCGCGGCGGCATCTATCTTTATCCTGCTGATCGCCGCGCGGGCTACGAGAACGGGAGGCTAAGGCTGCTCTACGAAGCGGCGCCGCTGGCCATGTTGGTGGAGCAAGCGGGCGGCGCAGCCACCGACGGCATCGAGCGCATTCTCGACAAGATTCCGGCGGAGCTGCATCAGCGCACGCCTTTGGTGTTCGGCTCGCCGCCGCTGGTTGAACTCGTGCGCCAGCATCACCTCGATCCCTCTTTTGCTCGCGAAGTCGCGCCGCTGTTCCAGCAGCGCGGCTTGTTTAGCTCTTAGGCGAAGCGATGTCGGTGGCTCATCCCATCATTGCCGTCGTCGGCTCTTCGGGCGCGGGCACGAGCACCGTGAAGCATACGTTCGATCAGATATTCAGGCGCGAGAAGATCACCGCCGCGTCGATCGAGGGTGATGCGTTTCATCGCTACAACCGGGCAGACATGAAGGCCGAACTCGTGAAGCGCACGAGCGAAGGCGACATGACCTTCAGCCACTTTTCGCTTGAGGCCAATGATCTGAAAGAGCTCGAGCGCCAGTTTAAAAGTTATGGCGAAACTGGCCGCGCGCAGACCCGGCAGTACGTGCACGATGAAGCCGAAGCAAAACTCCACGGCGTCCCCCAAGGAGAATTCACCGCTTGGAGGGAGTGCGGCGAGGGTACGGACGTCCTGTTCTATGAAGGGCTGCATGGCGCGCTGAAGACCGACGACATCAACATCGCCGAAATTGCAGATCTCAAGTTCGGCGTGGTGCCGGTCATCAATTTGGAGTGGATCCAGAAGATGCACCGGGACCGCGCTTCGCGCGGCTACAGCACCGAAGCGGTGACCGATACGATCCTGCGCCGCATGCACGCTTATGTGCACGTGATCTGTCCGCAGTTCAGTCACACGGACATCAATTTCCAGCGCGTTCCCGTCGTCGATACATCCAACCCGTTCATTGCGCGCTGGATACCGACTGTGGGCGAGAGCCTCGTGGTGATCCGCTTCCGCGATCCGCGCGGCATTGATTTTCCCTACCTGGTCTCGATGATCGCCGGCAGCTGGATGAGCCGGGCCAATTCCATCGTCATTCCCGGCGATAAGCTCGACCTGGCGATGCAGCTTGTCCTCACGCCCATGATCATTCGTCTGATCGACCGCAGCCGCCGCAGCGGTGAGCGCCATGCCTGATCAGCTCACGCCCGATGTCACGATGCGAGACATGGCGAACGCAATCCGCGCTTTGGCGATGGATGCGGTGGAGCACGCCAAGAGCGGTCACCCAGGCATGCCGATGGGCATGGCGGACGTGGCCACGGTGCTGTTTACGCAATTTCTGACGATTGACCCCCAGCAACCCGATTGGCCCGATCGCGATCGTTTCATTCTGTCGGCTGGGCACGGTTCGATGCTGCAATACGCGCTGCATCATCTGATCGGCTACGCCGATATGCCGCGCGAAGAACTGGAAAGCTTTCGCCAACTCGGCAGCCGCACCGCCGGACATCCGGAGTACGGGCACACACTCGGTGTCGAGACTACCACTGGTCCGCTGGGACAGGGGCTTGGCGCCGCGGTCGGCATGGCGCTGGCGGAGCGCATGTTGAACGCGCGCTTCGGCGATAGCCTCGTCGATCACTTCACTTACGTTATCGCGGGCGATGGGTGCTTGATGGAGGGGCTGAGCCAAGAGGCGCTCGATCTCGCCGGGCATTTGCAACTTGCGCGTCTGATCGTGCTTTGGGACGACAACGAAATCTCGATCGACGGCCCGACCAGCCTGTCGACCTCAACGGCGCAGCTAGATCGTTTTGCGGCGGCTGGCTGGCACACGGTCTCCGTCGACGGCCACGACACAGCGGCAATCGCAATGGCGCTCGCTGCCGCGCGACTGGATCCGCGTCCGTCTTTCGTGGCTTGCCGCACGATCATCGGCTATGGCGCGCCCTCCAAACAGGGCAGCGCCGCTGTTCACGGCGCGCCGCTGGGACCGGCGGAGGTGGCGGCTGCGCGGGCGGCGCTCGGTTGGCGCGCAGCGGCTTTTGAGACGCCGGCGGAAATTCGCGCGGCATGGACCGTTG
>JACMMP010000206.1 GCA_014378995.1 Hyphomonadaceae bacterium | reverse complement strand
GCAGCAGCAGCACCAGCGCATCTGGATCGATCTCTTGCCCCAGGGCCGCGGCAAGAGATCGATCCAGATGCGCTGGTGCTGCTGCTGCCGGCCGACCACGTCATCGCCGACGCCGCGGGTTTTCGCGCCGCCATCGCGCGCGCCGCCCCGTTCGCGCGCGACCGCATCGTTACCTTCGGCATCACGCCAGACCGCCCCGCCACCGGGTACGGCTACATCAAGCGCGGTGCAGAACTGGGCGAAGGCGTGTTCGCGATCGATAGTTTCCGCGAGAAACCCAACGCCGAGACCGCGACCGGCTACCTCGCCGCTGGCGGTTATTGCTGGAATGCAGGCATTTTCCTCTTCCATCCGGCGACGCTGCTGGCCGAGTTCGCAGCAAGCGCCGACGTGCGCGACAAAGCCCTCGCGGCGCTCGCGGGCGCCGGACGCATCGGCGATGAAATCCGGCTCGACGCGGCGCTATTTTCCGCCGCGCCTTCGCTGCCGCTCGATATCGCGGTGATGGAAAAAACCTCGCGCGCAGCGGTCGCGCCCTGCGAGATCGGCTGGGCCGATATCGGCGCCTGGGATGAGATCTGGCGCATCTCGCCGCGTGACGCGAACGGCAATGCGCTGCAAGGCGCGGCGATCGCACTCGATGCGTCCAACAATTTGCTGCGCGGCGACGGCGTGAAGGTTTGCGTCGCTGGCGTCAGCGATCTGGTGGTGATCGCGACGCCGGAAGCGGTGATCATCGTCCCCCGCGAGCGGGCGCAAGACGTGAAGCTGCTGCGGGAAATGGCGGAGAAGCTTTAACTCAGAGTAGAGATTTTGCGGTTTCGACCACGGCTTCCGCCGTGATGCCGAAGTGCGCGTAAGCGTCCTTTGCCGGCGCGGACGTGCCGAACGTCGACATGCCGACGAACGCGTCGAGCCCGAGCGCTTCGAACCAGCCCTGCCCGACCGCAGCTTCGACGCCGATTTTCAGCTCTTCATCATCGCCGCAAACGCTATCCTGATAGGCGTCGTCCTGCATTTCGAACATTTCGAAGCAGGGCGCGGAGATCACCCGTGTCGGCACGCCGTCCGCCTGCAGCAACTCGCGCGCCTTCACCGCGAGCGCGACTTCGGTGCCGGTGGCGAAGATCGCCACGCGTGAGGCGCCGCCCTCGGCCGGCAAAAGTTCGTAAGCGCCGCGCACCGAGAGATTCTCGCTCGCGTCGCCGCGCAGCGCAGGCGTCGTCTGGCGGGAGAGCGCTAGAATACTCGGACCATCTTCGTTCAGCAGCGCCGCCTGCCAGCACTCCGCGGCTTCGACCGCATCGGCCGGACGGAAGACGAGCAAATTCGGGATCGCCCGCAGCGCCGCAAGATGCTCCACCGGCTGGTGCGTCGGGCCGTCTTCGCCGAGGCCGATGGAATCGTGCGTCATCACGTGGACGACGCGGATGCCCATGAGCGCCGCGAGGCGGATCGAGGGGCGCGCGTAGTCGGCAAAGCACAGGAACGTGCCCGAATACGGGATGACGCCGCCGTGCAGCGCCATGCCGTTCATGGCGGCGGCCATGCCGTGCTCGCGAATGCCGTAACGCACGTAACGGCCGAGGCGGTTTTCGGGCGTGAAGTCCGACGCGCCTTTGGCGAGCGTGTTGTTGGAGCCGGTGAGATCGGCCGAGCCGCCAAGCAATTCCGGGCACGCGTCGAACATGGATTCGATGGCGAAGCCGGAGGATGCGCGGGTGGCGAGCGAGGGCTTTTCGCTAGCCATCTTTTGCGCATGCATGCCGAGGGCGGCGATAGCGTTGTCGATAGAGCCGCTCATGGCAGCGGCAAACGCGTCGCGCTGCGCGGCGCGTTTCAATGTGCTTTCCCAGCCTTCGCGGGTTTCTGCGCCGCGCGCGCCGACTTTGCGCCAAGCGGTGAGAATATCGTCCGGCACTTCGAAGGGGCCGTGCGACCAACCGAGCGCGGATTTCGTCGCAGCCAGTTCTTCGGCGCCGAGCGCTTCGCCGTGCGCCTTGGCGGTGCCGGCCTTTTTGGGCGAGCCGTAGCCGATGATGGTTTTGCAGGCGATGAGGGTCGGCTTGTCTTTTGACTTTGTCGCGGCCTCGAGTGCTTTTGCGACGTCACCCATGTCGTGACCATCGCAGGAGAGCACGTTCCAGCCGCTGGCGGCGAAGCGCGCGCGCTGATCGGTGGAATCCGAAAGGGAAATCGCGCCGTCGATCGAGATCGAGTTGTCGTCCCAGATCACCACGAGCTTGTTGAGCTTCTGGTGGCCGGCGAGCGCGATGGCTTCTTGGCTTATGCCTTCCATCAAGCAGCCGTCTCCGGCGATGACCCAGGTGCGGTGATCGACAAGCTCGGCGCCGAAGCGCGCATTCAGATGCGCTTCCGCCATCGCCATGCCGACAGCATTGCCTAGGCCCTGCCCCAGCGGGCCGGTCGTCGTCTCGATTCCGGAGGCGAGGAAGTTTTCCGGATGTCCCGCCGTCTTCGAACCCAGTTGGCGGAAATTTTTGATCTCATCGAGCGTGATGTCCTCGTTGCCGGTGAGATAGAGCAGCGCGTAAAGCAGCATCGAGCCGTGGCCGGCTGAGAGCACGAAGCGGTCGCGATCCGGCCAGTTCGGTTCGGACGCATCGAACTTCAGGAAGCGCGAGAACAGCACCGTCGCCGCATCGGCCATGCCCATAGGCATGCCCGGGTGGCCACACTTGGCTTTTTCCACCGCATCCATCGCCAGAGCGCGGATGGCGTTGGCCATGTCCTTGGCGCTAACGCCTTCGATATCTTGGTGCTTGGCCATAGCTGTTCCCTGCGTTTCGGGTGTTTAGCCGCGATTCGGGCGGCTTGCCCCACGCGCGCAGTCGGGTATCAGCGGGACGCGCCACTGACTATGTGGCGAGGGAGCTTTTTCATGCAGATTTTCATCGACAGCGCCGATGCGGCGGAACTCAAAGCGCTGGCGGAAACCGGGCTGGTCGATGGCGTGACCACCAATCCCTCTCTCATCGCCAAAGCGGGGCGCGATTTCTTCGAGACGCTTCGGGAGATTTGCGCCGCGGTTCCAGGGCCTGTCAGCGCAGAAGTGGTGGCCCAGGATTATGAGACGATGATCGCCGAAGGGCACAAGCTGCGCACGGTGGCGGAAAACATCGTCGTGAAAGTGCCGCTGACCCGCGATGGTCTGCGGGCCTGCAAGACGCTTGAGGAGGAAGGCCATCCCTGCAACGTGACGCTCTGTTTTTCAGCGGTGCAAGCTCTGCTCGCAGCCAAGGCCGGCGCGACGTTCATCTCGCCCTTCCTCGGCCGGCTTGATGACGGCGGCCAGGACGGCATGGGCCTGATCCGCGAAATCCGTATGATTTACGACAATTACGACTATCAGACGCAGATCCTGGCCGCTTCGATCCGCTCAGGCGCGCACGTCCGTGACGCGGCGATTGCCGGCGCCGATTGCGCCACGATCCCGCCGGCCGTGTTCAAAGCGCTCTACAAGCACAATCTCACCGATTCCGGCCTCGAGGCGTTCCTCAAGGACTGGAAGGCGACGGGCCAGAAAATTCTGTAATCGAAGTCCGAGCTTAGCGGCCGGACAGGTGCTGGAGGCGCTGCATCTCGTCAGCGGTGGTCGCGCGCATGGCGGTCATCGCGCGATCAGCGTCGGCGAGCTGCGCTTCGACCGCAGCGACGTCCAACGCGATTTCCGGCTTGGCTTCCACCGTCGACGCCATAGCTTCACGCATGGACAGGCCGCCCTGCATCACAACCGGCGCCACCAGGCCGAGCAGCATCATCGCGCTCACGCCAGCCGCAAAGCTGGCCGCGACCATGCGGACGGTGGCTTTGGTGTTAGAGGGCGACATTGTGGAAAAACTCCCGGACCGGCGGCGGTCAGTTAACAAAAGGTTGCCATGATGGCAAACGGTACTTTGCGGCGCAGAAGAGAAATCGTCCGTGACGATGGTCACTGATCTCGACACCCACACCCGCCGTCTTCCGCGGCTCTGTCAGATCGTAACCGATAATCCTGAATTCAAGCCGAATCCCGGGCTCGGTTGCTGTTGTTGGCAGCAGCGTTTAGCAGTCTAATCCGGCCGCCTGCGGAGCATGCTGCGGTGCAGCAGAGAGAACACAATGGCTAGCGTATACTCCACGCCCCGACCGCTACGGAAAGCGGTACTCCCAGTCGCCGGCTTCGGCACCCGCGTGCTGCCGGCCACGAAAGTTATCCCCAAAGAGATGCTCCCGGTGTTCGACAGGCCGGCCATCCAATACGTCGTGGACGAAGCTTTAGCCGCCGGCATCGAGCACATAGTCTTCGTGACGGGGCGCAATAAGGGCGCGATCGAGGATTATTTCGACCGTTCGTATGAACTCGAAGTAACGCTTCGCGAGAAGGGCAAGACCGCGCAACTGGACGAGATTGGGCTCTCGGTGCCTTCCGCCGGCTCGATGAGCTTTGTCCGCCAGCAATCGGCGCAGGGGCTTGGTCACGCCGTCTGGTGCGCGCGCGATATCATCGGCGACGAGCCCTTCGCGGTGATGCTGCCGGACATGCTGATGATGGCGCAGCCCTCCTGCCTGGCGCAGATGGTGGACGCCTACAACAAGGTGGGCGGCAACATTATCGCGGTGGAGCCCACCGATACGCCGGAGCGCTACGGCGTCATTACGCCGGAGAGCCGCGATGGGCGGCTCATCAAGATGAAGGGCATGGTCGAGAAGCCCAAGCGCGAGGAAGCGCCATCCAACCTTTTCATTAGCGGCCGCTACATTCTGCAGCCGGAGATATTCGACCTGCTCGCCAGCCAAGGTCCCGGCGCCGGCGACGAGATTCAGCTCACGGATTCCATGGCGCGGCTGATGGACGTCCAGCCCTTTCATGCGCTGGAATATGACGGCGTCACCTACGATTGCGGCGATAAGATCGGTTATCTGCGCGCCACCGTCGGCTACGCGCTGGCGAACAAAGAGCATGGCGCAGACGCCGCGAAAATGCTGCGCGATCTGCTCGCAAAGAGTGGCTGATTGCTTGGACCGCCGGCGTCCCCGCCGGCAACAGTGAAGGACGCAATTGCGCACACTTCAGAACGAAAATGCCGGCGAGTACGCCGGCGGTCCAAGATGAAGCTTACCTTCAAAGACCGCGCTGCTCTGATGCAGGCGGCGGCCGAACGCATGGCGAAAGCGTTGAACGATGCGATCGCAGCACGCGGCGGCGCGTGCCTGGCGCTTTCCGGCGGATCGACGCCGGAGGCGGCTTACCGGGCGCTGGCGGAGATGAAACTGGATTGGCGCAACGTGACGTTCGCGCTGATCGACGAACGCTTCGTGCCGCCGAGCGATGAGGCGTCTAACCAGGCAATGCTCGAACGTGCATTGGCACACGCGTTCACAGCGGGCGCTCAGCTAAAGCCCATGTTCTTTGCGACATCGACAGCGGCGCAAGCCGCCGATCGCGCCGACGCGCTCTACGCGCCGCTGCACATCGATGTTGCGGTAATGGGCATGGGAGTGGACGCCCACACCGCGTCCTGGTTTCCAGGCGTCGCCGCGCACGCGCTCGATCTTAACACGTCGCGCACCGTGGTCGCCGTGCACGCGTTGGGCGCCACAGGTTCGCCGGATCGGCTGACCCTCACCCGCAGCGCTTACAACCGCGCAGCGGGGGCCTTGCTCATCATCACTGGCTACGACAAGCGCGAGCGGCTCGAAAAGGCGCGCGCAGAGCCAGTGGAGGAGGCCCCGGTGGCCGCCCTCTTCGCACCCGCTGCGCCGCCCCTGGAAATCTTCTGGGCGCCCTGACGGCGCCCTCGCCTGCGCGAGTGTGATTGCCAATGACACCGGTGTCGTATACAGGGTGAGGCTGGCGCAGCTAGCAGGCGAGGGGCCTAAGTGAGCAGCACTGCACGCGATATCGCAGGGTCGTTCGTCGCCGCGCGGCAGCACGCGGAGGCGCTGAAGGGCTTTCCTGGAGAGCCGCCGCAAAATCTTGAGGCGAGCTACCGGGTCCAAGATGAAGCCATTGCCCTGTGGCCGGATGATATCGCGGGCTGGAAGATCGGCCGCGTCCCCGCTCATCAAGTCGCGGAATTGGGCGCCGAGCGTCTAGCCGGGCCAATCTTCAAACACTTGGTCTGGCGGGCGCAGCCCGGCGCCGGGATCGACTTTCCAGTTTATGAAAATGGTTTCGCCGCGGTTGAAGCCGAATACGTCTTCCGCATTGGCAAAGACGCGCCAGCCGACAAGCTGAGCTGGACTCAAGATGAAGCCGTTCAGCTGATCGAAGCCATGCATGTCGGCGTGGAGACTGCGGGCAGTCCGCTCGCCACTATCAACGATCTCGGCGCCACTGTCGTCGTCGCCGATTTCGGCAATAATCACGGGCTCATCCTCGGCGCTGACATACCCGATTGGCGCGCCAAGCTCGAGCAAGGCCTGACGGCGGAAACTTTCATCGAAGGCGCCTCCGTCGGCAAAGGCGGCGCGAGCGCTGCGGCTGACGGTCCACTCGACGCGCTGGTGTTTCTGCTTGAGCACCTCGCCAAGCGCGGCAAGCCGCTCAAGGCCGGACAGTTTGTATCGACGGGCGCAGTGACCGGCGTGCACGACATCCGCGTCGGCCAGCATTCGCGCGTGAGCTTCAACGGCGCAGGCGATATTCTCTGTTCAGCGGTGAAAGCCGCGCCGAACGGAAAAGGCTTCGTATGATCTCGCGGCGTCTGCTGCTGGGCACGGGCGCGCTCGCCGCAACCGGGGCGGGTTTTGCCCTCGCGCAATCTGCCGCAGAGCAGGTGATCACCGCCGTCGATGTGCATCCGCGCGACTACCCGACGGTCGAAGCCGTGCGTTGGATGGGTCAGGAGATCGAGCGCGAGACAGCCGGGCGCATCAGCTTTCGCCTTTATCCCTCGGGCCAGCTCGGCAGTGAGACTGACACCGTCAATCTCGCTCGCTTCCAAGTGCTCGACATCGCCCGCGTCTATCTGGGCGCCGTCAACAACATGTTTCCAGCGACGCAGCCGCTCGCTTTGCCCTACACATTCCGCGACGAAGGCCACATGCGCCGCGTCTGCGACGGCGACATTGGCCGCGACATCCTACCCACCTTCGAACGTCGCGGCCTTGTTGGCCTCGCCTTCTACGATTCCGGCTTCCGCTCGATGTACAATGCGCGCCATCCGATCCACACCCCCGCCGACATGCGCGACTTGAAGGTGCGCGTGCCGCGAGCGGACATTTTCATCGAGATGCTCGACGCCATGGGCGCGAACGCGACGCCGATACCGTTTGGCGAAGTGTTCACCGGGCTGCAGACGCATCTGATCGACGCCGCCGAAAACAATTGGGCGACGTTCCAATCCACGCGCCAGTACGAAGTCGCCCGCTATTGGTCGCAGACCGATCATTGCGGCGCGCCGGAAGCGTTGCTGATGTCGAAGGCGCGCTTCGATGGGCTCTCCTCCGCCGACCGTGACCTCATTCGCGCGAAAGCCCGCGAGTCGGTGCCGATTATGCGCGCGCTCTGGGATCAAAAGCAGGCGACGGCGCGCCAGACCGTGCTCGACGCCGGCGTGCACTTCAATCAAGCAGATACAGAAGCGTTCCGTCGGGCGGTTGAGCCGATGAAACGGCGCTGGATGGCCGACGACGCGATCGCGGCGACCGTCAGGCGCATCGACGCACACGCATAAGCCGCAACGACGGCAGGGGGAGGACGTTATGGCCGCGCTTTCTGGCGCATTCGCCGCTCTAGCGCGGCTCACGGTGCTGATCGCCGCAACGTCGCTGTGCGTGCTGGTGGCGGTGTTGGCGTGGCAGGTGTTCGGCCGCTACGTGCTGAACGACTCACCGAGTTGGACTGAACCGGTAGCGATGACACTGATGAGTGTCGCGGCGCTGTTTGGCGCGGCGCTCGCGGTGCGTGCGGAATCTCACTTCGCATTTCCGACTTTGGTTGAAAGCGCACCGGCGCCAATTCGCGCCGCGCTCAAAGCGCTGTCACGGCTGATCGCGCTCATTTTCGGCACTGCGCTGGCGGGCTTCGGCGGCTTCCTGATCATCGATTCCTGGGACGTGCCAATGGCCGGCGCGCCCTTCCCCGAAGGCGTCGCCAATATCGGCTTATGCGGCGGAGGCGCGCTGATCGCGATTTTTGCGCTCGAGCGCCTGCTCTTCGGCGATCCGCCCGATCCGCATGCTGGCGAAGCGGCGACGGAGGCCTAAGAGATGGAAATCGGACTTCTCTTCGGCGTCTTCGTCGTGCTGCTGGTGCTTGGCGTGCCGATCGCGTTTGCGCTCGCCGTCTCAACGCTTTCGGCGGTGATTTATCTCGGCCTGCCGCCAATCGTGGTGGTGCAGCAGGTCTCGGCCGGCTTCAACAAAGTATCGCTGCTGGCGATCCCACTCTTTATCTTCACGGGCGAGCTGATGATGCGCGGCGGCATCTCGGACCGCTTGATCGCGCTCGCCTCTTCCCTCGTCGGCCATGTGCGCGGGGGATTGGGCCAAGTCAGCGTCGTGGCGTCGACGATGTTCGGCGGCGTTTCCGGCTCTGCGCTCGCGGACGTCTCCGCCATTGGCCCGACCATGATTCCGCAAATGGAGAAGCGCGGCTTCTCCACAGACTACGCGGTTGATGTGACGATCTCCGCCGCGCTCGTGGCGCTGTTGTTGCCTCCGTCGCACAACCTCATCCTGTTTTCAGCCGTGGCCGGCGGCGGCGTCTCTATCGCCGATCTCTTCGCCGCCGGAATTGTGCCGGCTTTGATGCTTGCGCTCGGCGTCATGGGCGCGGCGTATTGGCTGGCGAAGGTGCGCGGCTATCCGGTTGAGACTTTCCCGGGCTGGGGTGCGGTGCTTTCGCGCCTCGTCGCGGCGATCCCTGGTTTGCTGATGATCTTCGTGATCTTCGGCGGTATCCGCGCCGGCATCTTCACCGCGGTGGAGTCAAGCGCCATCGCCGTGCTTTACGCGCTGGCGGTTACGCTCATCGTGTACCGCACGATGGGTTGGAAGGCCTTCTCCGGCGCTGCTGCACATGCCGCACGCGCCTCTGCAACAGTGCTGTTTGTCATCGGCGCCGCCGGCGCCTTTGGCTGGCTGATCGCCTACCTGCAGATCCCGGAATACGTCGTCGAAACGCTGAACAGCCTAACACAGGATAAGAACGTCGCGCTCCTGTTGATGGTGTTTGCGCTGCTGATCATGGGGACGTTTCTCGATCTTGCGCCCAAGATCATCATCATCACGCCGATCTTCCTGCCGGTCGCGCGCGATTATGGCGTCGAGCCGCTGCACTTCGGCGTCATCATGGTGCTGGCTGGCGGCATCGGTCTGATCACGCCGCCGATCGGCTCGGTGCTGTTTGTCGGCAGCGCGATCGGCAAGATTTCGGTGGCTCAGGCGATGAAATCGATCTGGCCGTTCTATCTCGCTGCGTTCGCGGTGCTGCTGCTGGTGACGTTCG
This sequence comes from Hyphomonadaceae bacterium, assembly GCA_014378995.1. Classification (GTDB taxonomy): domain Bacteria; phylum Pseudomonadota; class Alphaproteobacteria; order Caulobacterales; family Aquidulcibacteraceae; genus Vitreimonas. The sequence goes on along the minus strand of JACMMP010000206.1, from coordinate 844 downwards.
TGCCCGCGCTTTCGCTGACGCTGCCGGCGCTCTGGCGCTAAGCGTCCGCTCGCAGCAGGCGCTCCAGCATCGCGATCACGCGGTCAACCGCAGCGTCGCTCGCGCCGCCCGCGCCGATCGCCTTTTCGAGCTTGCCTTCAAGCAGCAGCGTAGCCAGCCCGTGCACAGTCGACCACGCCGTCAGCAAAACTGTCCGGTCATGGTGGCCGTTACGAGCCGCGACTTCCCCCGCCACCATCACCAGCACATCGAATGCGCCTAGCGCGCAGGCCTTCGCTTCATCGTGACGATCCTCTCGCACGTGCTCGGAGCGAAACATCAGCTTGAAGTGCGCGGGATTGTTCAGCGCAAATTTCACGTAGGCGCGGCCAATGGCGCTCAGCCGTTCGAACGGATCTTCGACGCCCTCGAGCGCGGCTAGAGAATTGTCGCGCAGGCGCTGAAAGCCCTCAGCCACGATCGCCGCCATGATCGTCTCGCGATCCGGAAAATGGTGATAGGGCGCCTGATGGCTGACGCCGGCGCGGCGGGCCACTTCACGCATGCTGAAGCCTTCGAGCCCCTCGGCGGCGATAAGGCCGAGGCTGGCGTCGAGGATGGTGCGGCGAAGGTTTTCCGGTGCTGCTCTCATGATGGTTCGATTTCTACTTGACACTGTCAAGCGCCGCTAGACAGTGTCAAGTCTCTGGTAGCGGGCTGCACTGCTCCGGTGATGATGGTCCGATTCAACGCACTGAGGGACGCGTAGTGCGGAAAGCTCAATTTTCCTGGGCGCTTGGCGCCGCTCTGGTCGTGCTGGCGGCATGCGGCGGCGGCGCGCCAAGCGCCGAGCGGCAGGCGCCCG
>JACMMP010000205.1 GCA_014378995.1 Hyphomonadaceae bacterium | reverse complement strand
GCTCGCGACCGCGGGCCTGCGGCGCCTCGGCGGCGTCAACGCGGTGCTCTCCCGCTTCCTGGATCGCCCGCTCCCGGAGACCGCGCCGCATGCGCGCGCCCTCCTCCACATTGGCGCGACACAATTGCTCGTCCTCGGCACGCCGGCCCATGCAGCCGTCGGCGAAACCGTCGAAGCCGCCAACTCGCTCCACGAAACCCGCGGCTTTGCAAAGCTGATGAACGCCGTGCTGCGCAAGGTCGCGACCAATGGCCCGGAGTTGATGAAGCAACTCCCGCCCGGCGCCGATCTCCCGCCCTGGCTCTACACACGTTGGCGCGCGGCCTACGGCGACGCCGCCCCGCGCATAGCCAACGCACTTCTGCAAGAACCGCCGCTCGATCTCAGTGTGAAGAGCGACGCCGAAGGCTGGGCGGAAAAGCTCGGCGGCGTACTCACGCCGACAGGAAGCGTGCGTCTTACATCCCCAGCCCCCGTCGATCAGCTCCCAGGCTTCGACGAAGGCGCATGGTGGGTGCAGGACGCCGCCGCCGCTTTGCCCGCGCGGCTGCTCGGCGACGTTCGCGGCAAACGCGTGTTGGATCTCTGCGCCGCGCCGGGCGGCAAGACTTTGCAGCTCGCCGCCGCCGGCGCCCACGTCACTGCAATCGACAAATCCGAAGCGCGCCTCATGCGCCTGCGCGAAAACCTCGCCCGCACAAAACTCAGCGCTGAGATCGTCTGCGCCGATGCGCTCAACTTCCGCGCCGAGCCGTTCGACGCCATCCTGCTCGACGCGCCGTGCACCTCCACCGGCACACTCAGGCGCCACCCGGACGTCGCCTGGCTCCGCCGCCCGACCGACGTCCGCGCCCTGGCGGACCTGCAAAGCAAACTCATCGCCGCCGCCGCTACATTGCTGAAACCCGGCGCGCCGCTGGTTTACGCCGTCTGCTCTCTCGAGCCGGAAGAAGGCCCAGGCGTCGTTGCGGAAGCGTTGCGCCAAGGCTGGCGCCGCGATCCGCTGCGCAGCGAAATCCCCGCCGAATTCATCACCGCCGACGGCGACTTACGCACCCACCCCGCCCACTGGCCCAACACTGGGGGGCTGGACGGCTTTTACGCCGCGCGACTACTGCGCGACTAGGTAGTCGGCGGAACCCGTTGCCTTGCGCCAGCCTTCCCCCGCCGCTAGCTACGGAGGATGGCGCACACGCTGATCGCACCCTCCATTCTCGCCGCGGATTTCTCCAAGCTGGGCGAGGAAGTGCGCGCGGCGGAGGCCGCGGGCGCCGACATGATCCATGTCGATGTGATGGACGGGCATTTCGTGCCAAACATTTCGATCGGGCCGGTCGTGGTGAAGGCGATCCGCGCAGACTCGAAACTGCCATTCGACGTGCATCTGATGATCGCCCCGGTCGATCCCTACATCCAAGCCTTCCGCGACGCCGGCGCCGATATCATTACCGTGCACCCCGAGTCCGGCCCGCACCTCCACCGCACCCTGCAAGCAATCAGGGCCACCGGCGCCAAGGCCGGCGTTTCGCTCAATCCCGGCACGCCCGCCGAAGCGATCGATCCGGTAATCGATCTGGTCGATCTGATCCTGGTGATGAGCGTGAACCCCGGCTTCGGCGGCCAGAGCTTCATAGAAACGGCGCTGCCGAAGATCGAAGCGCTCCGCAAGAAAATTGACGCAACAGGCCGCGACATCATTCTGGAAGTCGATGGCGGCGTGAACGCCAAGACGGCGCCGCGCGCCATCGCCGCTGGCGCCACGGCGCTGGTTGCCGGCACCGCAATTTATGGCGGCGATTCGTCCGCTTACGCCGACAACATCAAGCGCTTGCGGAGCGCCGCTTAGCCCCGTGACCGCGCCGGCCTCCCCGCGGCCGCCCCGGCCCATCGCCGCTGGCGAACACTGGCGCGCCAATCCGTTTCATCGCATGCGCCTTGGCGACACCGCGGCGCCCGATCACATCGAACGCTGGGGCGACGATCCGCGCGTCGGCAATCTCGAGCGCGGGCGCGACATTCTCGCCGGCCGCTGGCGCATCGGCGCCGAACACATACGCAGCGAATCCCCGTCACCGTGGGCCATCGCTCATCCCTCGCGCCACTTCAGCGCACGGCTTCACGCTTTCAGCTGGCTGGTCGACCTCGCAGCGCTCGGCCCCGTCGCCAACGAGCGCATCGCTGCGCTGGTCGACGAATGGGTGAGCGCGTCGGGCGAATGGGATGAGATCGCCTGGGATCCCGAACTTACGGCGGAACGCGTCTACGCCCTGCTCTGCTGGGGCCGGCCCGCACTGGAGAACGCCTCGCCCGAACGGCGGCTCGCGCTTCTGCGCTCACTCGCACGCCAAGCGCGTCTTCTCATGCTTGCGCACGGCGAACTGAGCGAGCGTCACTTGGGCTCGATCAAAGCCGGCGCGGCGCTCGTGCTCGCCGGCGCGGCTGGGCTCGGCGACGGCTCGCGGCTCGCCGAGCAAGGCGAAGAGATGCTGATCGAGGCCTGCGCCAAGCAATTCTTCCCGGACGGCGGTCACATGTCACGCTCGCCGGAAGCGTTGGCGAAAGCCTTCTTCGATATGATCACCGCGCAAGCAGCGCTCGATGCGCCGCCGCAAATCTTGCGCGAGACATTGCCGAAGCTCGCCAACATGCTGCGCATGCTGCGTTTGGGCGAGGGCGGCCTTGCCTGCTTCCACGGCGGCTCTGAAAGCTCCGCCGCTTCAATCGACGCCGGCCTCGAACGCTGTGGCGGCGACGTGCGCGCGTTTCAGTTCGGCAACCACTCGGCGTTTCATCGCGTCGAGGGCGGCGCGATGCGAGTGGTGTTCGATGTCGGCGCCGCCCCGCCGCTTTCCTACGCCGAACGCGCGCATGCAAGCGCACTGGCGTTCGAGATGTCGAGTGAGCGCGAGCGCCTCATCGTCAATATCGGCGCCGGCCGCGAGCTTTCGCCTGACGCCCGCCAAGCCGCCCGCGCGACCAACGCACACTCCACGCTCGCGCTCGGCGATGCGCTGTCGGCAACCTTGGAAGACCGCCGCGGCAAGGGCAGCCCGCGTATGGTCGGCCCGGCTTTGGACGAGGTCCGCCGCTCCTCCGACGATAGCGGCGTCACCGTGCAAGGCCGTCATGACGGCTATCGCGCTGCGTTCGGCCTGCTGCATCGCCGCTATCTCTTCATCGATCATGACGGGCGCAATCTCCGCGGCATTGACGAACTGATCCGCCCGACCAGGCACAAGGGCGCCACGCCGAAAGGCGATGTGCCCTACATTATCCGCTTCCACCTCCACCCTTCTGTGCGCGCGCGGGTGGTGGAGCATCAAATGGCGCTGCTGGAAACCGCCGGCGGCCAGGCTTGGCGCCTGCGCACGGACGCGCCGCTCATCAATGTCGAGCCGTCCACCTATTGGGGCGGCCACTTCCCGCGCGACACACAGCAGATCACACTCTCCGGCGGCGCCGATCCGTTAGGGCATGGGCTAGCTCCGCCCAACCGCATCCGCTGGGCGCTGGCGCGGGCGAGTTGAATCCTGGTGAAAAAGAAGGTGGCGCGGAGCGCCGGATGAGGTTTGCCGACGAAAACATTGCGCGCGAAGCTTGCGCACGTCGGTACACGTCGTCCGCCTCCGGAAGCGGTCATTGCTTACGGGTCCCAAAGACCGATCCGATCCGCGTCGGGCCGGAGCGACTCGTTGGGCTCGCAGCCACTTTTGCGAATGCCAAGCCAGATGATCTCGCGTCGGTCAGTGTAGAATATTCGAATACAGCGACCCGACATATCGAATCCGCCGTAATTTAGATTTCGATGATACGCAGCGCTTCTCATGGGACCGACGAGGTCGAACCTCTGCGAACCAATCCGAAGGATGTCAGAATCTGAGGGGTCTCTCGGGTTTCTCGAATGCTCGGCTATGCCCTCGATGTCGGAGAAGCGGCCTTCGCGAAAATCTGCCTGTAATCGTTGGTAGTGCTGCCAGCTTCCAAGTCCGGCCATGATGCTGACGGCGATTGCGAATAGAGAGTAAACAACACCGAATGCACGCATCCACGTCCGCGCAGCGAACGCTGCCATTGCGACTCCAATGAGTACAAAGATTGCGCTGAACGCTATCCCCTGCCAGCCATCGAAAGGCTCTCTCGCCAAGTTGAACACGACCTCGTAGTCGGCGACGTTCATGAACCCAAATCCGGTCATTGCCTGGCTGACTATCGCTCAACAGTGGGCTGATTGGGAGTCCGCTTTCGCGCCACCAGAAACGGACGCACGTCCTTGCCACGCGTGCCATGCCGCGCACGCTCGATAATTTCGAAACCCGCCGCAGCGATCTCGCGCTCTAATTCCTCGGCGGAGAAGAACGCCACATACGGCGCCTGGCCAATCGCCTGCATCACCGGCACGGCGATGCGCACCATGAAATTCATGTCCTTAAGGCACGGCGTCTTGGAAATGAACAGGCCGCCAGGCTTCAACAGTCGGTGCACGCCGCGCAACACCGCCTCTCGCGGCGCTGCAAGATGCAGCACGTTGAAGCCCAAGGCCACGTCGAACGTCGCATCGGGCCAAGGCGCTGCATCCGGCGTTCCCACCTCGAACGACGCGTTCGTGCAATTGTCAGCCGCCGCCTTCTCACGCGCGATGACGATCATCTCGCTGGAGATGTCGGTGGCGGTGAGGCGCGCCACCGCGGGCGCGAGCTTCAACGCGGTCGTTGCCGTCCCGCAGCCGAACTCAAACGCGGAATCGCCGCTCTTTAGGTAGCGCCGCGTATGCTCCAGCGTGCGCTCATAGCCGGCCGAATCGACGATCGGATCGGCGGCGTATTTTCGGGCGATCCTGTTCCAGAAGCGCGGGTCCTGCTCGGTTGCGGGCATATCGTTCTCCTGCTGAGGCCATAGCACAGCGTTCGCGGCCCAGGATTGTTGGCTTTGTGAAATTGAAGTCCGGCGCGCCGGAGGTTGACCTGCAAATCTATCCTACAACACCGCAGCGCGTGTAGAATGGGCGCATTGACCATTTCACGAGTCAGCGCCATCAGACCCCATGACCGACATCCTTCCCATCAGGCGCGCGCTGATTTCTGTTTCCGACAAAATCGGCTTGATCGAGCACGCCAAAGCGCTCTCAGCATTGGGCGCGGCGCTGATTTCCACTGGCGGGACCAGGGCCGCCCTGGCCGATGCGGGGCTCAAGGTCGACGACGTCTCCGCTGTCACCGGTTTTCCGGAAATGATGGATGGCCGCGTGAAGACGCTGCACCCGAAAGTGCATGGCGGCCTGCTCGCGCTGCGCGATAATTCTGAACACACAGCGGCGATGAGCGCGCACGGCATCGAGGCGTTCGACGTGCTCTACGTGAACCTCTACCCGTTCGAAGCCGCTGTCGCGCGCGGCGCCGATTTCGATACTTGCATCGAGAACATCGACATCGGCGGCCCGGCCATGATCCGCGCCGCGGCGAAAAATTACGGCTTCATCGCCGTCGCCACCGACGCTGAAGACATGGAAGCCATCCTCGCCGAAGCCAAAGCGCACGGCGGCACGACCCTGGCGTTGCGCAAACGCCTTGCCGCCAAAGCGTTCTCGCGCACCGGCGCCTATGATGCCGCGATCTCGTCCTGGTACGCAGAGCAACTGAACGAGTCCGCGCCCACCTGGCGCGCGTTCGGCGGCAAGCTGAAGCAAACCTTGCGCTACGGAGAAAACAGCCACCAGAGCGCGGCCTTTTACACCAATGGCGAACAGCGCTTCGGCGTCGCCACCGCCAAGCAATTGCAAGGCAAAGAGCTTAGCTACAACAATCTGAACGACACCGACGCCGCCTTCGAACTGGTCGCCGAGTTCGATCCGAAAGAGGCCGCTGCGGTGGCCATCATCAAACACGCCAATCCGTGCGGCGTGGCTTTGGGCAGCGATCTCAGCGAAGCGTACGCGCGCGCGCTTGAGTGCGATCCGGTGTCGGCCTTCGGCGGCATCATTGCGGTCAACCGCAAGCTCGATAAGGCCGCGGCCGAGCGCATGATCGATATTTTCACCGAAGTCGTGATCGCGCCGGAAGCCGACGAAGACGCCATCGCCGTGTTCGCGAAGAAGAAGAACTTACGCCTCCTCGTCACGGGCGGCCTCCCTGTGCCGAACCACCGCGCGCTCACCTACAAAACGCTCGCAGGCGGCTTCCTGGTGCAGGATCGCGACATTGGCCGCATTCGCCGCGAAGATTTGAAAGTCGTCACCAAGCTGGCGCCGACGGCGGAACAGATGCGCGATCTCTTGTTCGCGTTTACTGTCTGCAAGCACGTGAAATCCAACGCGATCGTCTATGCGAGGGACGGCCAGACCGCCGGCATCGGCGCCGGCCAGATGAACCGCCGCGATTCCGCACGCATTGCTACGATCCGCGCCAAGGAAGCGGCGGAAATGGCGAAGAAGAGCGGCTCGCTGGCCGATGGCTCGGCCTGCGCCTCCGACGCCTTCTTCCCCTTCCCCGACGGCCTGCTGCAAGCCGTCGAAGCCGGCGCCACCTCAGTCATCCAACCGGGCGGCTCGATCCGCGACGATGAAGTCATCAAAGCCGCCGACGAAGCGGGTATCGCCATGGTGTTCACGGGGATGAGGCATTTCCGGCATTGAACTTCTGATCGGCGCGCGCTCGTGCCGCCTTCGACAAGCTCAGGCTGACGCTGGGGGCAAAACCCAACAGGCTGAATTGGCGTCATGCTGAGCCTGTCGAAGCACGACGCCTCGCACCGCCGTGAGCGCACGACACTCAAGAATCGTTGCGCGGTTTCTGTTGCGTGAGGCTTGCCAGCAATTCCAACTCGCGCCGGTCGCGATCTTGGAAATGCTTGGACAGCATCACTACCACCGCACCCACGGTGGCTATGACCAAGGTGTTGAGCACAACGATCCTAAGAATATCGCGATAAACCACGGCGGCTTGAGGTGAGGCGTAATCCACGCCAGGATCAAAGAGCCCAGCGCCATAGGCGAGCACCGAAGCTTGCGCGCTGGCCGCAAACACGATGAACAGGCCGAAGACCCTCCAGCTCGGGCGGAAAACGCCGGCTATCGTCAACACGATGATGGCTAAAAGGAGCATCGCCGTTAGCGGAGCGAAGTCGGCGTCGCGGTCGTCGGCGCGTCCAACGCCGCCTCGATTGCTTCGCGCACGTTGGCGGCAGTCGGCTCGGTCCGCGAGTCGAACGCCGCGATCAAACGCCCATCGCGGCCAATCAACAGCTTATGGAAATTCCACTGCGGCACGGCGCTTTCGCCGAGCTGGGTTTCGGCCCACGCATAAAACGCATGACGCTCGGCGCCGATGACTTCGGTCTTCGCCGTCATCGGAAAGGTCACGCCATAATTCAGCGTGCAAAATTCCTGGATCTCTTCGGCCGAGCCCGGCTCCTGTCCGAGGAAATTGTTCGCCGGCACGCCGACCACCTCGAAACCGCGCCCTTGATACTCATCGTAGATCGCCTGCAAGCCTTCATATTGCGGCGCCAGCCCGCAGCGCGAAGCCGTGTTCACCACTAAGACAACGTCGCCCTCGAACGCCGTCATCGGCACGCGATCGGTCCACAATCCATCGAAGGCGAACTGATAGGCTGTCGCCCGGTCCGCCTGCGCCGGATCGGCCGCCGCCGCAAAAGCGGCGCGTTGTGCTTCCACAGCCGCAGTGACCGCGGCGGTGCGCTCGGCCGCGATCTCAGGCGTGGGCGGCGCAGCGGCTTGGTTGCACGCGGCGAGTGCAAAGACGGCGAGTGCGGCGAAGGTGGCGCGGGTCATGAACATGCGGCTCTACTCCATTCCGCCCAGCTTGCCGGAGAGACGGGCTCCGCGCCAGTCTTGCGCAACGGCAGTTTGGCTCCCCATCTTGATCCTCGCCGCCTTGTTCCTCGGAGTTTCGATGCCGTCAGCCGCCGCCGAGACCCTGGAGCATCGCATCGAACAGCTTGCGCCCCATTTCATCGTGCGCCGTCCCGAAGGCGCTACTGGCCGCACGCCCGTTGTTATAATGCTGCACGGCTGCGGCGGCCCGCGCCCCTTCATCAAGGACATGGCCGAGCGAGCCGCCCGCGCCGGCGCCACGGCGATTATTGTCGATTCGTACGCGCATCGCCGCATCAGCCGCGTCGCCGCCTTCGCCACCGTCTGCACCGGCGCACGCCTGCAAGGACGCGAACGCGCCGGCGATCTTTACGCCGCAATCGCTTGGGCGCGCCGTCAAAGCTGGGCCGATGCCGACGCCATCGCCGCGATCGGCTGGAGCCATGGCTCGTGGACGATCATGGACGCGCTCGCGCTCCGCCCTGGCGCGGAGATGCGGCGCGCCACCGGGATCGAAGATTTGAGCGATGAGCCGTTGCGCGGGCTGGCGCGGACGATGCTGGTTTATCCGTACGCCAGTATCGGCAGCCTGTGCGGGCAGCGCGAGTGGCGGATCACGCCGCAAAGCACCGCAATCGTCGCGCAGCACGATTATATAGTCGGCCCAACCCGCGGCGCGCTCGAACGCCAGCGCGCACGCGGCGCGCCGATCGAGATCGTTTGGTTCGAAGGCGCGACGCACGCGTTCGAGGATCAGTACGCCGAAGATCCGCGCGTGCGCTACAACCCGGCGGCCACGGCTCGCGAATACAATATGCTGCGCGACATGATCGCGGCGCTTTAGCTTAGCGAACCGCAGCCACCAGCGCGTTCAACTCCGCCGCGATCAGCATCAGCTTGGCGAATGTCCACGGCCCCTGCGCATTAAGTTCAGCGTAGGCGCTGCGTGCGCGCTGCCCAGGCTGGCCGAGCGACGCGACCCAGCTTTGCGCGGCGGACGTAGTCCACGCGGCGTCCGCGTTTTTCGGCGGCTGGCCGATGGACGCTGCTGCGGCTTCCGCCAGCTTCACTTGAACCTGCGCAAACTCTTCCGTTGCACGGCGCACGACGAGGCGATCCCAATGCTGCTCAAGCGTGAGCGAGCTTGCAGCGTCGCGCAGCGCGTCCAGCCCCAGCTCCGCGCCGATCACACAATGGAGACGCGCCGCCGGCTGGATCGGCCAGCCCGATATGCGGGCAAGATCGGCGACATCGAGCGCCGTCGTCATCGGCGTCAGCAACGCAGCGTCCCGCGCCAGGTCCTCCGGGGCGCCGAGATCGATCAGCGCCGCCTGCTTGGCTTCCACCTGCGCGCGCTCGACATCGCTGATCTCGTGCCAGATGTCAGCGCGCTGCGCCGCCACCGCATCGCGGTAGCGTGCAACGACATCGAGCACGGTCGGCGGCGTGCCGCTATCGAACCCGGCATTGCGGGAAAGGTAAATGGTGAGCCGGCGTAGCGCCGCCGTTATGCGCTGATGTAGCGCCGTTTGCGCCGCGGCCGAAACCTGATTATCGAGCGCGTTGATGCGCGCGGTCAGCGCCTCCAGATCATAGATGCGCCGCGCCGCCTCAAACGAGAGGGCGATCGTCACCGCGTCGGCGCGCGAGACCTCCATCACCCGATCGACGAAAGACGGTCCGCAGCGATTGACAAGATCGTCCGCCAGCCGCGTTGCGATAATCTCGCGGCGCAGACGGTGCGTCTGCATTTGCGGCTCGAACTTCCACAGCGCACGCGGGAAATATTCCTTCAGGGTCTCGGCAAACGCCGGATCGTCCGACGCTTTGGTGGCCATCAGCGCATCGAAGAGATCGATCTTCGCGTAAGCGACCAGCTTGGCGAGTTCGGGGCGCGTCAGGCCCTGACTTGCCGCCCGCAGCACCGCGAATTCGCTGACCAGTGGCAGCCCTTCAACGCGCCGGGCCAGTTTTCCGGCGACCTCGAGCCGATGGATGAAACGCTCGTGGCTGTCGAGATCGGCCGGCGCGCTGGCTTGCGCCAGCGTGATCGCGCCGGTCTGATGGTAATTGTCGGCGAGCACCAATTCGCCGACCTCATCGGTCATCGATTCCAGCAATTTGTCGCGCGCATCGGCTTTCAGCGCCTTGGTGCGGATCGCATCGGCCAGCAAAATCTTGATGTTGACTTCGTGGTCGGAGGTGTCGACGCCGGCGGAATTGTCGATCGCATCGGTGTTGATGCGCCCACCGTGCCGCGCGAAGGCAATGCGGCCTTTCTGAGTGACGCCGAGATTTGCCCCCTCGCCCACGACCTGCGCGCGCAAATCTTCCGCATCGACTCGAAGCGCGTCGTTGGTCTTGTCGCCGACATCGGTATGGCTCTCGCCGCGCGCTTTTATGTAGGCGCCGATGCCGCCGAACCAGAGCAATTCGCATTGCGCCTTGAGCAGCGCCGACATCAGCTCGGCCGGCGTGACTTGCGCCTTATCGAGCCCAGTAAGGGCGGCGATTTCCGGGCTCACGTCGATCGCCTTCAGGCTGCGAGAGAACACGCCGCCGCCTTTGGAGATCAGCTTCTTGTCATAATCCTGCCAACTGGTCCGCGGCGTATCGAACAGGCGCTTGCGTTCGATCCAGGACTTTTCCGCGTCCTTCGGGTTCGGGTCGATGAAGATATCGCGGTGATCGAACGCGGCCAGCAGCCGGATTTTGCGCGACAGCAGCATGCCGTTGCCGAACACATCGCCCGACATATCGCCCACGCCGATGACGGTGAAGTCTTCTTCTTGGATGTTCTTGCCAACTTCGCGGAAGTGGCGCTTCACCGCTTCCCAGGCGCCTTTGGCGGTGATGCCCATCGCCTTGTGGTCGTAACCGACCGAGCCGCCGCTCGCGAACGCATCGGCCAGCCAGTGGCCGTATTCGGCGCTGATCGCGTTGGCGATGTCGGAGAACGTGGCCGTGCCTTTGTCGGCGGCGACCACGAGATACGCGTCATCGCCATCCCAGCGGACGACGTTCTTGGGCGGCGCGATCGCATCGCCAACGATGTTGTCGGTGATGTCCAGCAAGCCGCGGAGAAACGTTTTGTAGGCTTCGATGCCGGCTTCCTGATAGCCGGGCGCGCCGCGCGCGGGCAGGCGCTTGGGATAAAAGCCGCCCTTGGCGCCAACCGGCACGATGATGGCGTTCTTGACCTGCTGCGCTTTGACGAGGTCCAGCACTTCGACGCGGAAATCGTCGCGCCGGTCGCTCCAACGCAAACCGCCGCGCGCCACCGGCCCAAAGCGCAGATGCACGCCTTCGACCTGCGGGCTCGCCACCCAGATTTCGCGATAGGGCTTCGGCGCCGGCAGCTCGGCCACGGCTTGCGAGTCGATCTTGAACGACATGTAGGATTTCGGCTGACCGTCAGCGCCGGGCTGATAATAATTGGTGCGCCGGATCGCCTTCACCAGATGGGCGATGCGCCGCAGCGCGCGATCATCGTCCAGACTCACGACGTCGTTGAGCGCGGCTTCGATCATGAATTCCAGCTTGTTGGAGCGCGCGCTCCGCGTCTCCATCGCCTCCGGCAAATTCGGATCGAAGCGGGCCTTGAAGAAAGCAAGGATAAGAGCGGCAATCTTCGGATTGCTGGCCAGCGCCTGCTCCTGCACCGCCTGCGAGGGATCGAGACCGGTTTGTTGGCGATAGCGCGCCAGCGCGCGCACCAACGCCGCTTCGCGCCATGTGCACGGCAGCGCCAGGATCAATTTGTTGAAGCCGTCGCTTTCGGCCCGTCCGGTCCAGATCGCCGAAAACGCTTGCTCGAACATCTTGCCGGCGCGTTCCAGATCGATCGGCTTGCCGTCGGCGGAGCGGGTTTCGATATCGTGGATGAAGATGCGCTGCGCCGGGTGCAGCGGGCCAGCCTTCAGGTGCAGCTCGTAATTCACTTCGGAATCGACGAACAGCCCGATGTTCTCGAGAATCGGCACCGTGGCCGAAAGCGCCAGAACATCGCCGCGCGCGTAAAACTTGCAGCGCAGGATGTTGTCAGCGTCGGCGCTGAGGCGATAGGCGCGGGCGCGGATGATGTCGTCGTCCCCGGCGCTCAGGATTTGGGCCGTGTCGATCACCGCCTCATCGACCGGATAGCGCTCGCGATAGGCGGCGGTGAACGCGTCCTGAAAGCGGTTGGCCGCATTTTCGCGGCCCGGCGCGTCGAACAGCTCGCACTTCATCAGCGCGCTAGAATATTCGTCGACCCATGTGTTGGTGAGCGCCGCGACCTCGGCGTCGAGCACACGCGCTTCCGGATCGGGGCGCGCCTTGTCGATCTCACCAATGACGAACAGCACGCGCGCGAGCTGCGCTTCGCCGAGCTGCGGGGTAAAGCTTTCGACCTGGCCGCCATAGAGCTGTGCGATCACTTCGCCGACACGCTCGCGGACGTTGGAATCGTAGCGGTCCTTCGGCACGTAAGCGAGCGCGGTGACGAAGCGGTTAAAGCGGTCGCGCCGCGTGAACACACGCGCGCGCGGCCGATCGAGCAAGTGCAGAATGCCACGCGATATCTCCAGCAGCTCGTCGCGGGACATCTGCCAGAGTTCTTCGCGGGGATAATATTCGATGATCTTGCGGAGCGTCTTGGCGTTGTGGCCGCCGGGCGTAAAGCCGGCCTGATCCATCACCCATTCGGCCTTGCGGCGCAGCATGGGGATGTTGCGCGTCGGCTCGGTGAAGCTTTCGCTCGTGAACAGGCCAACGAACCGCACTTCGCCGATCGCCTCGCCGCTCTCATTATAGCGCTTCACGCCGACATAATCGGCGGTCGCGCGGCGGTGTACGCGCGAGCGCAGCGTCGATTTCGACACGACCATCGGGTCGGGTTCTGACACTAGGCGACGCAATTCGGGCGTCAGCATCATCGGTTCGGCGGAGGTGCGCAGAACGTAACGCTCGACGTCGTGCAGCACGCCGAGACACGTGTGCGACAAGATTTCCGGCTCATCGGCCTTATAGCCGCCATCGGCGTCGCGAGCGTATTTGTAATCGCGCGCGCCGAGGAACGTGAACTTGTCGGCGGCGAGCCAGCGCAGTAGCGCCACCGCTTCGGCGACCTCTTCCGGCGGCGCGTTCGTGTTGGCTTGCTCAAGCTCGGCGGCGCAGTCGAGCATGCGCGTGCGCATCTTCTGGAAGTCGGTGACCGAGAGGCGAACATCAGCGAGCGTCGCGCGCACGCCGTCGTGCAGCCCCTTGGTGCGCTGCGCAGAGAGTCGCGGCACGTGAATCTGGATCAGCGAATCGCGGCCCTGCCCTTTCGCCGACGGCGCCAGCGGGTGAAACATGGCGAGCGGAGAAATGCCCTGCTCGGCGAGTTCGCCCATCACCGAATCGACCAGGAACGGCATGTCCGGGCCGGCGATCTCGAGGATGTCGCGGTCGAGCGGCTCGCCGCCGGCGCCAACGCCTCGGCGGATGCGGACGGATTGCTCATCGCTCATCCGCTCAGCGCGCCAGATCCAGAAATCGTGCGCGAGCGCGGCGAAGTCGGCGACGGAAAGATCGCCAAGCTCGTCGTCGGACGCGTCCTCGTAGAGGCCTCGGAGGAAGGTTTCAGCGGCGGCGTCGACGGCGCCATTGGCGCGGAAGGCGGGCCACGGGCCCTTCACCGCCGTATCGACGAATTGGTCAGCAGTAGCCGGCAGTTGCTGGCGCGCGGCGGCGTCCATTGGGCGTTTCCTTGATTTTGCGCGAACCTAGCCTCCCCGGCGTAAGGCGCAACTGGCGGTCGGCGTTCTCCCCCGGAGACGGGGCGGCGTATTGCAGCAGCAAAGCAATAGGGCGAGGGAACGCCGTCAGACAGCCGGCGTTTGCTGGATATGTTCGTCCGAGATCACCTTGCGGTCGTGTCCCACTGGGCCAAGAGCCAATTGCGCGACGGTGCGGAGACATTGGAGCAAGGCGCGCGGCTGAAGCAGCTGATTGAAGCCGCCGAGGCGCTCCGAGCTGAACTTACCCCCGCGCCGCAGCCGCAAAATGTCGTCTCGCTGGACGATTTTCGGCACGCCGCGCACTGAGATTTCAACCGCTGGAAAATTGGCGGCGCCGCCGAGCGGGGACAAGCTGCCCGGCGGCGCCTGCAGGCCTCGCAGCAGGCTGGGTGGGGGACGCACGCGGAGGCCTGGTCTTATGAGACTTGCCGTTCCGCGCAAATGAAGCCCCCCTCAGAGCCCACGAATCGCGGATCGACACGTCGAATGACGCTCGATCGCCGCCGGTGCAACTTCGTCCGCTAGTTCGGTTCGAAACGTCATCAGCCCCGGCGACGTTCTTCACATCAGCGATACATGTTCGTCGCCGATTCGCAACATCAATTTGGTCCGGACTCGGAGCGAATACGCGGGGGCGCATCCGGTGTCGGCTTGCCGTCGGCCGACAGCAGAATTGCGATCCACCGCGTCGTTGGAAATTGCGCTAATACAATCATGATCATGACCGTTAGCGGCGCGGCGAGAAACGCGCCGACGATGCCCCAAACCAATCCCCAAATCGACAGCGCAAGCAGCACGACGATGGCGGAGAGATTCAATGAATCTCCTGTCATGCGCGGCTGAATGAAGTTGCCGATGACGAATTGCCATGCGCCAACGCCGGCAAACACAGCGACGACCGGCCCGAGTGTGGGAAACTGAACCAGAGCGACAGCCGTCGTGAGGACGACCGCCGCGAGCGAGCCGATCGTCGGGATGTAATTGAGAAAGAAAATCAGGAAAGACCAAAATAGCGCGTTCTCAAGTCCGATGATCACCAAAGTCGCGTAGGTGAGCCCGGTGATGATGAGGCTCATCACAGTCTGCACCCAGAGATAACGCTCCATCGAGAGGCGGATACGCGCCAGCACCTCGCCCGCCGCCTCGCGCCGGCCTTTGCCGACAAAGATGCGGTCCAGCTTGTCGCCCATCGCCCCCGCGGCGGGGAACAGGAAGGCGAGGAAGATCAGCGTGAAGATGGTCGCCGAGGCGGCGTTCTGGATGCTGTCGCCGATCTCGGCGGCGAGCTGGCCGGGTTCGAATTGGGCGATGAGGTCGCGCACCGTGGGCGTCGGGCCGCCCGGGCTGCCAAGGGCTTGATGCGCCTGGCTCAACACTTGATTCAGGCGGAACTCGTAGCGGGGCAGATCGCCGATGATGCCGGCGATATTCTCAACGACGACCACCCCGATCAGCGCCACTAGGCCAAGCACGATCACCAGCGCGATCGGCAGCGCCAGTAAGCGCGGGATGAACGGCACGCGCTTGTCCAGGGTGTCGGCGAGGCCGTCGATGGCGAGCCACAGAAAGAGCGCCATGGCGAACTGCGTGAGCGGCTCGCGCAGGAAATAGAGCCCGGCCGCGATCACCCCCGCGGCGATGATCCACAGCGCCCCACGCTGCGAGATGTCGAGGCTTGCCATGCACCTGCCCTCTTCTAGTGCGCCGCACCGCCGCGCAAGCCCCGGCTTGGCCGGAAAGGCCCAATGCGCCAAGCTGTTGGCGAAGCAGGAGGCTGGGACATTATGGCGGCACATATCGAAATCGGCGCCTCGCCGGAGGGCGTGCAGACGATGTCGCTGAAGCGGGCCAACCGCCACGGCCTGATCGCCGGCGCGACCGGCACCGGCAAAACCGTGACGCTGCAAGTGCTGGCCGAAGCGTTCGCGCGCGAAGGCGTCAACGTCTTCGCCGCCGACATTAAGGGCGACCTCTCCGGTTGCGCCGCCATCGATCCGGCGCCGCCCGAATGGGCGGCCGCGCGCGCCGCGGAGATCAACCTGCCGATGAGTCCGGAAGCGGCGCCCGCTGTGTTCTGGGACGTCTACGGCGAACTTGGCCACCCGGTGCGCACGACCGTCACCGAAATGGGCCCGGTGCTGATGGGCCGCGTGCTGGAGGCGACCGCCGCGCAGGAAGGCGCGCTGACGATCGCCTTTCGCCTCGCCGACGATTGGATCAAGGAAGGCAAGAACGAAGGTTTGCTGCTCGACCTCAACGATCTGCGTTCGCTGCTCACCTACCTCTCGGACAACGCCGACGACATCGGCAAGCAATACGGCCTGATCACGCCGCAATCTGTCGCGGCGTTGCAGCGCAAGCTGCTGCAGCTGGAGATGGACGGCGCCGACCGCTTCTTTGGCGAACCGGCGTTCAAGCTGGAAGAATTGCTGAAGCCGCGCGCGGACGGCCGCGGCACGCTTCACGTGCTCGCCTCCGAGCGGTTGGTGCAGAGCCCGCGGCTCTATTCGGCGTTCCTGCTCTGGCTGATGAGCGAATTGTGGGAAGAGCTGCCGGAAGTCGGCGACCAGGATAAACCCAAGCTCGTCTTCTTCTTTGACGAAGCGCACCTCCTTTTCCGAGACGCGCCCAAAGAGCTGGTGAACAAGGTCGAGCAAGTAGTGCGGCTGATCCGCTCTAAAGGCGTCGGCATTTATTTCGTGACGCAGTCGCCGACCGATATTCCGGAGATCGTGCTGAGCCAGCTCGGCAACCGCTTCCAGCACGCGCTGCGGGCGTACACGCCGACCGATCAGAAAGCCGTGCGCGCGGCGGCGCAATCGTTCCGCGCCAACGCCAATGTCGATGTGGCGAAGGAGATCCAGGAACTGGGCGTCGGCGAAGCTTTGGTCTCCACGCTCGACGACAAAGGCGCCCCGACGCCGGTGGCGCGCACCAAGATCCGCCCGCCCAATAGCCATGTCGGCCCGATCTTGCTCAGCGAACGCCAAGCTCTGATGCGCGCCAACACGGCTGGGCGCGTCTATGAAAAGGCGATCGACCGCGAAAGCGCGCACGAAATCCTCGGCCGCCGCGCCACCATCGCGGCGGATGCCGAGGCGCGCGAGGAAGAGCGCGAAGCGCAAGATAAAAAAGAAGACGCACGCGCGGCCCGTAGCGCGCGCACCGGCGGCGCTTCGCGTTCCGGCG
>JACMMP010000204.1 GCA_014378995.1 Hyphomonadaceae bacterium | reverse complement strand
TTCGCCGCCGGCGCTGTCGATCCCACCGGCGCCGTGGTCAGCGATGCTGAAGCTAGCGTCATTGGCGCCAGCATTTCGCTGCCGCGTTTTCAGAGCAAAGTCTTCGACATTGACGGTTTTGAAGCCGCGATCCGGCTCCTGGTGCGCGCGCTTGACACCGCGCACGGCGCACATAGCGCCTCTCCTCGCCGGCCGATCCTCATCCGCCTCGAAGGCCTCTCGGCGTTGCTGATGCGCGCCGGCGTCGCCTATGACAGCGACGAAGGCCGCGCGCTTGCGGCAGGCGTCGCCGCGCTGGCGCATGCGGCCGCTGTCTCGCAAAACGCCGACCTTGCGCAGGCAAAGGCGGCTTATCCGGAATGGCAACGCGCCAAGCGCGCAGAAGAAGCCGCCGTCAAAGCCGCGCGTGAAGCCGCCAACACTCTGAGCGGCGTGTTGGCTGAGCGCGCGCAGGCGATTTACCGGACGCTGCCCGGCGCCAAGAATGCGGGGCTCAGGGTATCGCTCACGCTCGCTTTCGCCAACGACCCCCTGAGCGCCCGCCGCGTTGGCGCGGCCGCCATCGGGCTTTCACCTTGCGCAGGTGTTGCACGTTTTGGCGCGCGCGAAGACGGCGGCTTCGGGCGCCTGTTGAGCGACGATGCGCGTGCGGGCCTCGCATCGCTTGGCTATGACGGCGACCGCATCGCCGCTTTTGGCGCGCATATCGAAGGGCGGCGCTCGCTGCGGGGCGCGCCCGGCGTCAGTCTCGAAGCCCTCGCCGCGAAGCGGCTGACGGAGCCCGCACTCGAAGCCATCGAAGAAGCGGCGGCGGACGCGTTCAATCTGCGCGCCGCAGTGCATCCTCTGGTGATCGGGCCTGCTGTCTGCGAAGAGGTGCTGAAGCTCCCGCCTGACGTCGCCGCCGGCAAGCGCGGCGATCTCATGATGACGCTGGGCTTCAGCGAAGAAGAGATAGCGGCGGCGGAAGCCTATTGCATGGGCGCGAGCGATCTGCGCGGCGCTGCAGGCTTAGCGGCCGGGCACGCCGACGTGTTCACCAGCGGCGGCGCCATCGCGCCTGAGGCGCGGATCGCAATGGCCGCGGCCGTTTCGCCCTACGCGCGGACTGCGCTCGAAATTTCTTTGACCGTGGAAAACGTGGGCCAACGCTCGGCGCTGCTCGAAGCGGCAAGGGAGGCGCGGATCGGGCTGGTCAACGTCACCGCGGAAGCGCCGCCGATCACGCTAACACTCGCGCCGATCGATGAAGAGACGGACACGCCGCGCGCGGCCTCCGCCGCCGCAACGCCGGCGCCCGATCTGATGCAGGAGGCGCCCGCGCATGGTGGCCGCCACCGGCTGCCTGAACGGCGCAAGGGCTACATCCAAAAAGCAACTGTCGGCGGCCATAAGGTCTATCTGCACACCGGCGAGTATGACGACGGCGAACTCGGCGAAATCTTCATCGATCTGCACAAGGAGGGCGCATCGTTCCGCTCTCTCATGAACAATTTCGCCATCTCGATTTCGATCGGCCTGCAATACGGCGTGCCGCTGGAAGAATATGTCGACGCCTTTTTGTTCACGCGGTTTGAACCGGCCGGCGAAGTGCGCGGCAACGACACCATCCGTCACGCCACCTCGATCCTGGACTACATCTTCCGCGAACTCGCCGTCAGCTATCTCGGCCGCGCCGATCTCGCGCAGATGGATCCGTTCGACGCGCGCGGCGACGGGCTTTCGAAGCGGTCGCAAGACGCCGAGAGCGCCGCGCGTCTCATCTCGCGCGGCTTTTCCCGCGGCGCCTCGCCCGACAACCTCGTCATGCTGCGCCCGCGCGCAGTGGTGGAGAGCGGGCGCGAGCAGCGCGAGCAACCGGCTTCCCCCACCCGCCCCGCAACCACCGGCTATCGCGCCGATCCATGCGGCGCCTGCGGCCACTTCACCGTAGAGCAGACCGGCGCCTGCGCCGCCTGCGGCGCTAAAGGCGAAGCCAGCGGCGGCTAGCTCCAGCGCCAGTCGTCGTCGCGTCTGAGTTCGGTGCAGGCGGCGTCGCCGACAAACTCACTGGCGTCGCTGATCAGAAGCGGCCATTGCTCGGCGCAGGATCGCACCAGGCAGATGCAGCCATAGACTCTGTCCCGCACGTCGTCCGCCGCATCCCAGAACACTTCCACTTGCGCTCTGCGGACGTTGAGCCGGCGCATGCGTTGCTCCTGGTGCAGGTACGATTCATAGCTGTCGGCGTCTTCTAACCCCTCGCGAATCTCAATGCGTGATTCCTCGTTAAGCTCCGGGTGCTGGGCTATCCAATCGTCCGCAAACGTCGCCGGCCCAGCTTGGACCAGCGCCGCCCATTCGCGGACACGCTCTACGAGCATTTGCCGTTCCTCGCCCTCAAAGCGGGCCAACTGGCCGAAGAAGGAACGATTGGCTTCGCCAAGGATGTAGAGCGGCCCAGCGCCTACCCGCTCGACCACAACGTCGTCCAACATCATCCCGTTGTTCCCACCATAGTGGCACGGTCCGAACAACCACCACCATTGCCCCGCCTCATGCATGGCGCGGCTCGCGGCGGCGCAGAGATTGTAAAACCGGCCGACGACCGTCACGGGCCGCTGCATCAGCCCGCCGCGCCGCACATCCGGGTCGATAAAGTCCTCCACGATGTAGCTGGCGCCGTCACGAAGATATGCATCCGACGCGCTCGCATAGAACCGCGCCCGGTAATGATAATAATCCATCCACTGCATAAAGCCGCTGAGCCGCACATAACGGCAATGCAGCTGTGATGGCGCCGGCGGCGCCGCTTCCTCCTCGTCGCGAACCCGCTCCGACTGGTCTTCCAAGTAATACGCCTCGTCGAAGCTCTCGAGCTCGATCGCCAACGCAGGCGTCGAGCCCGGTTCTTCCGGCGCCAGCGCCGGGCAGTCATAGTGCGTGTACCAAACCATGAGGAGTTCGGGCTCCTCAGCGTCCTGCGCCCGCGCCTCGGGCGCGAGCACCGCCACCGCGAGCGCGGCCAAGAGCGAACGAAATATCATGTTGCCCTCCCGCTCGCAGTGGAAAGCTAAACTTAGCGATCGGCAATCGGGCGGCGATCACAAGCGCCTGAACAGGCGCAAACGAAATCGTGAGTTCGGCCGTCAGCATTGGTGAATGCGCGTTAGTGGTCTTTCCTAATCGCGTTGCAATGAATTTTTGAGAAAGATTGGGATCGGCCAATTTAGCCCAAGTCGCTCAAGCTGATGTTTACTCCCGGTACACACAAGGCCAGGTCGCGCTCGCGGCGCAGCGCGTCGCGATGGACGCCGACGGCGCCGGCTATGGCTAGAGATGCGCTGGACGCTTACGCCGACGACGCCGCTGACGATTTCGTGCTTGGCGACGATGACGTCTTCTGCACGGTCGCCTTTGCCGGCAACGACACCCCGCTCGCGCCGCGCGTTGACGCCGAAGCGGCGCAAGCCCCAGTGGCCGAGACCGGCGAGGACGAACTCCCTCCGTTCGACGCGCCTGAAGAAGACGACGAAATTTTCCAAGAGCTACGCGTCATCGAGACGCTGGCCGATGACGGCGCGTTGCTGCTGACGACGCCGAGCGCGTCGGGGCGCCCGCTTACGGCGCATCCGGCGCAAGCTGGCGGCGCGGAGCGGCCGCTGCCGGCCATCGCCATTCATGCAAGTTGGGACCGTAGCGAGATCGCAAAGGAGCTGTTTGCCAAGCTCGCCGCTGACCCGCGCACGCGCCGCGCCAGCATCAGTGTGGGGCGCGGCGGCATCGATGGCGCGGCAGAGCGCTTCACGTCGGAGTCGCCCCCCGATCTGCTATTGCTGGAATCGACGCTGAAAGGCGCCGACATGCTGGGGGCGCTCGATCGGCTGGCGCCTTTAGTCGCCCAAGGCGCAAAGATCGTCCTCTTGGGCGGCGTCAACGATATCGGGCTGTTGCGCGAACTCGCGGCGCGCGGCGTCAGCGAATATGTGGTGCCGCCGATCGCTGCGCGTGAACTCGTCGGGCAATTGTGCCGGCTTTATGCCAGCGTCGACAAAGCGCGTGTGATCGCCGTCATCGGCGCGCGCGGCGGCGTCGGCGCCTCCACCGTGGCGCACAACGTCGCCTGGTGTATCGCCGAGCGTCAGCAGCGCGGCGCCGCGATCGTGGATCTGGACTTGCCGTTTGGCACAGCGGCGCTGAACTTTCAAAAGCAAGCGCCGCGCTCCATCGGCGAGGCGTTCGCGGCTGCGGAGCGCGCCGACGATGCGCTGATCGACGAACTCGTGCTGCGGCAAACGCCGAGACTGCAAATCTTTTCGGCCCCAGCGACCCTCGACGCCGACATGAAGCTGAACGCGGAGGCCCTGGCGCACGTTCTCGCCAAGGTGCGGCGCACCAGCTCTCATGTCGTGCTCGATCTGCCCCACCTCTGGAGCGCGTGGGTGAAGGATGCGCTGTTGCGCGCCGATGACGTGATCATCGTTTCCGGGCCAGACCTCGCGAGCCTCAGCAGTGCCAAGGGCATGCTCGAAGCGCTGAAAGAACAGCGCGCCGACATCGCGCCTCTGGTGGTGCTCTCAATGGTGGGCGTGCCCAAGCGGCCGGAGATCGCGCTGAAGGAATTCGCCGCAGCTTTGGGCGCCGAGCCCGTGCTGGCGCTGCCGTTCGACCCTGCGCTGTTCGGCGCAGCGGCGATGAGCGGAAAAATGATCGGCGAGGTCGCGCCGCACTCGAAGATCGCCGCCGCGTTGGATCAGTTGGCCACGACGTTGACCGGCCATGAGCCAGTGGCGGCGCGGGCGAAAGCCGGATTCAGTGCGCCGGTCGCTGCGCCCGCGCTGGCGCCGTCCGCTCCGGGGATTGAAGAAGACGCATCCGTCCGCGGCGCGTTGAAGCGGCTGAAGCGTGCGCACGTCGTTGCCGCCGCCCCGCACGCTTTCATCGCCAGGGCTCGCGAGGCCGCCCAATCGCGGCAGCCAGGCGCGCGTCCAGCTAAGCGCCCGACTTCCACCGTGCTGCGCGCGATGACGGCGCTAACGACACTCTTCGTCATCAGCGTGTGGCTCATCGAGAACCAGCGCCCTTCCGCAGCAGCAGCCGAGGCGGTGAGCGTTGCTATCGCAACGCAGCCAACGCCGGCGCCGGCGCCTGTCGCGGCGCCTGACCCCGCGCTGCAGTTCGAAGCTGCGGTGCAACACTTGAACGCCGGGCGCTCAGCCGAAGGCGCGACACTGCTTCGCGCCCTCGCTGAAAGCGATTTCGCGCCGGCTCAGCACAGGCTCGCAAAGCTCTATGAGAGCGGCGCAGGCGTGGAGACAAATCTTGCGCAAGCTCTGCGCTGGACCGAACGCGCCGCCGAGGGAGGCGAGGCGCGCGCGATGCATGACCTTGGCGTCTATCACGCGCGCGGCGAAGTTACGGCGATCGACGCGGTGGCGGCGTTCCGCTGGTTTCGCCAGGCGGCGGACCTTGGCGTCGCCGACAGCCAGTACAATTTGGGCGTCCTCTACGAGCAGGGCCGCGGGGTGAGCGCCGATCCCGCCGAGGCGCTGTTCTGGTTCACCGTAGCGGCGCGGCAAGGCGATGAAACCGCCGCCGAGCGCGCAACCGGGCTTGCGACGCGTCTGACGCCGATGGCGGCCGGGCATGCGCGCGCTCGCGCGGAAGCGTTCCAGCCCGCCCGCTAGGCGGTACGGCTCCTGCGAGGATAAACCAAAATCGCTTGGAGTTGCGCCATTATGAAACGCGCCGCGCTGTTCGCCTGCCTGTTTGCCACCACCTCGCCCGCCTTCGCGCAGGCGCCGGCCGCCACTGGCGGGCCGATCACCAACCAGGCCGAGCGCGATGCGATTGCCGTGCGGGTGCGCGGCGGCACCGCTTGCGCCAATTGCGATCTCTTTCAGATCGACCTCCCCTACCAATCCATCGCCGGTCGCGATTTTTCCGGCGCGCGCATTCGCCAGGCCAATCTCTCGGTCGCCATCGCGGACCGCGCGCGCTTTCAGGGCGCGAACTTGTCGCTGACCAACTTTTTCGGCGCGCGCCTTTCGGGCGCTGACCTGACCGACGCTAATCTCGAAGGCGCGACATTTGTCGGCGCTTATCTCGGCGGCGCGCGGATGCGCGGCGCGATCTTGGACGGCGCGAATTTTTCCGGCGCGGAACTCGCGGATGCAGTCGGGCTCACGCAAGCGCAACTGAATACGGCTTGCGGCGATGCGGCGACGACGCTGCCTCAGGGCATGACTATCCCCGCCTGCTGAAGAAATAAGTGCGGCGCTGGGCACCGGTCTGCCGGCCGGAAGCCGGCAGTCCGCGTGGTTTAACTCTTCGCCTGTTCTACGACCCGGATGTGCAGCTCTTTCAGCTGTTTCGGCGTCACTTCGCCGGGCGCGTTCATCATCAAGTCCTGCGCCTGCTGATTGAACGGGAAGACGATGACTTCGCGGATGTTGTCGACGCCGGCGAGCAGCATGACGATACGATCCACCCCCGGCGCCGAGCCGCCGTGCGGCGGCGCGCCATAGCGGAACGCGTTCAGCATGCCGCCGAATTTCTCCTCGACCACGTCCTTTCCGTAGCCCGCAATCTCGAACGCCTTGATCATGATCTCGGGCTTGTGGTTGCGGATCGCGCCTGAGGAAAGCTCAACGCCGTTGCAGACGATATCGTATTGGAAGGCCGTGATGTTCTCGATCGTCTCGCGGTCGTTCGGGTCGAGGCCCAAGAACTTCTCGTGGTCGTAGTTCGGCATCGAGAACGGGTTGTGGGAAAAGTCGATGCGCTTTTCTTCCTCGCTCCACTCGTACATCGGGAAATCGACGATCCAGCAGAACTTGAACTGCTCTTTGTCCGAGAGGTTTAGTTCGTCCGCGACCTTGTTGCGGGCGAGACCGGCGAACTTGTAGAATACGGCCGGATCGCCAGCGACGAAGAACGCCGCGTCGCCAACCTTGAGGCCAAGCTGGTTGCGGATCGCTTCGGCTTTTTCCGGACCAATATTCTTGGCGATGGGCCCTGCGCCTCCTTCTTCGCCTTCGCGCCAGAAGATGTAGCCAAGGCCCGGCTGGCCTTCGCCTTGCGCCCACGAATTCATTCGATCCGCAAAAGCGCGCGAGCCGCCGTTCGGCGCTGGGATCGCCCACACGGCGTGCTTCGGCTTTTCGAGGATGCGCGCAAACAAGCCGAAGCCGCCGCCGCGGAAATGTTCGCTGACGTCTTGCAGTTCGAGCGGGTTGCGCAGGTCCGGCTTGTCCGAACCATATTTCGCGATCGATTCCGCGTACGGAATGCGCGGGAATTCGCCGGCTTTGGTGACCTTCTTGCCGTTGCCGAACTCCTCGAACACCCCGGCGAGCACGGGCTCAATGGCGTTGAACACGTCCTCCTGTGTGACGAAGCTCATCTCGAAATCGAGTTGGTAAAACTCCCCGGGCGAACGGTCCGCGCGCGCGTCTTCATCTCGAAAGCACGGCGCGATTTGGAAATAACGGTCGAAGCCCGCCACCATCAGCAGCTGCTTGAATTGCTGCGGCGCCTGCGGCAGCGCGTAGAACTTGCCCGGATGCAGACGCGACGGCACCAGAAAGTCGCGCGCGCCTTC
>JACMMP010000203.1 GCA_014378995.1 Hyphomonadaceae bacterium | reverse complement strand
TAATGCCTTCGCCGCTATTGCCGGCGCTTCCGGTCAGCGTGAGACGCGGCAGCATGTTCGCGCGCGCTTCGTGGATACGGAAGCCAGCGGCCCGCATGCGGTTTTCCGCCGCCAGCACGTCGGGGCGGCGCTCAAGCAAATCTTCCGGCGCGCCGGCGGCGGCCAGCGGCGCCAGCTCCGGCAATTGGCCTTCGGCGCGCAGCGTGCCGTCCGGATAGCGGCCCATGATTTCCTGCAACCGGCGCGAGGAGATCAGCAGCGAGTCTTGCGCCTGCGCCTCAAACCCGCGCGCCGACGCCACTTGGCTGCGCGCCGTGCGCAACGCCAGCGATGTGGCGATGCCCGCGTCGTAGCGGCGCTGCGTCAGATCGAGCGCGCGCTCGCGCGTCTGCAAATCTTCCTGCGCCAGCGCCAGTAATTGCTGCGCTTCGATGAGATCGACCCAAGCGGTCGAGGCTTGGCCTGAAACGGAAAGCCGCGCGTCGCCCAGATCGGCGCGCGCTGCGTCAGCGCTGAGATCGGCGGCGAGCGCACGCGAAGCGAGGCGGCCCCACAGATCGATTTCCCAACTGGCCACGACGCTCGACGTCATGAACTCTTCGCGCAGGCGCGCATCGGTGAGCGTCGGCGTTTCAGTGCGCGTGCCATCGACGCCGATGTCCAAGCTCGGCAACAAATTGGAGCCGAATGAACCGCGTGCACGCCAGCGCGAAGCGCGATAGCGCGCTTCCACGATCTGCAGATCCGGGCTGCCCGCGAGCGCTTCACGCGCCAGCATCGACATCTCGGTGGAGTTGATGTCGTCGAGCCATGTTGCCGCCGGGGAAGCGGCAAGCTCCGCGGCGCGTTCAGCGCCGATCGCATCGGCGGCGACATAGCTGTCCGGCTCCGGCGGCAAATTGCGTCCCGCGCATGAGCCGGCGGCGGCCATTAGCCCCAAGCCGATCCAAAAACGCACCCCGTACACCATGTTCCCTCGCAGCACTCGTCTAGTCAGCAGCCTCTCGAATGTCAATAAATAGATATTGAAAATCGATAAGGTTTGGCCGCCGACCACCGGGCGCATGTCCCCTGTCCCAGCTGTGATGCCGGCGCCTTCGCTTTTGGATGCGGTAGAGGCTGTCTCACGACGAACGCACCCATTTTCGCGCCCAACGGCGCGGTTGTCTCACCCCTCAAGACGTCCCAAGCCAGCGCTGCCCGACATCACGGCAGGCGATGCTTGGCGACTCTGTCCGCAGGGCCTAAGCCCGCCAGGGCATGGCCATGAATCAATTGAGCACCGGCCGGGGACGGCTTGAGCGGATTCCGGCCGCTGCCTGGGCCGCAGCCGGGCTCGCGGCGCTCGCCGCCCTATTCGCCTTCACCAGGGACGCCTCGGCGGCGGTGCTTATGGTTCTGGCGGGCGCTGCCTGCTATTGGGCCGCGCGCGAGGCCCGCCGCTTCATCATCGAGTCCCGCGCCGAAAGCAACGCCGTGCTGGTCGGCCTTGGCGAGTTGGCCCCGCTCCTGGAAGCGCTGCCCGATCCCGCCCTGCTGATCGATGCGGAAAACCGCATCGTCAGCTCGAACGCCGCCGCCCGCCGGGCGATGCAATTTGAAGCCCGCAGCCAGTTTCTGACCTCGATCCTTCGCCACCCCGACGTGCTCGAAGCGGTGCAGGCGGCGATGCGCGACGGCGAAACCCGCGCCGTCGAATACGAAAGCGCGCTCCAGGTAGAGCGGCATACACGCTGTTATGTCGCCCCGATGAATTGGGGCGCCGAGCGCGCGGCGATGCTGGTTTTTCACGATCAAACCGCCAGAATCAGCACCGAACGCATGCGCGCGGACTTCCTCGCCAACGCCAGCCACGAATTGCGCACGCCGCTGGCTTCGCTGACTTTGCTGATCGAAACGCTAGCAGGCCCGGCGCGGGACAGCGCAGCCGATCGCGACCGCTTCCTTGCCATGATGCAAGTGCAGGCTGATCGCATGCGCCGCCTGATTGACGACTTGCTCTCGCTTTCGCGCATCGAACTGGACGAGCACGTCCCGCCGTCCGATCGCGCCGATCTCGCCGCCGTTGCGCGCGAGGTAATCGACGCGCTTGCGCATATGGCGGCGGAGCGCGACGTGCGCATCCGCCTGGTCGCGCCCGCGGCCCCGGTCACCGTTGTCGGTGAACGCTTTCAATTGGCCCAAGTGGTGCAGAACTTGGTCGACAACGCTGCCAAGTACACCGCCCCCGGCGGCGAGGTTGTCGTGGAGGTCGGCGAAGCCGGTGATCGCGAAGAAACCGCTGCCCGCGCCGGCCGCCGCTGGCAGGAAGCCAGCCGCGTCGCCATCCTGGCCCCAACGGCCGCAGCGAACATCTCCTACGCTTATGTCCGAGTGGAAGATTCAGGCCCCGGCATTGCGGCGCACTTTCTTCCCCGGCTGGCCGAGCGCTTCTTTCGGGTCGAACGGGAACTCGGTAATGAGCGCGGCGGCACCGGGCTAGGCCTCGCTATCGTCAAACACATCGTTAACCGCCACCGCGGCGGCTTCCTGGTTGAAAGTCAGCCCGGCCGCGGTTCCGCCTTGGCCGCCTACGTCGAATCGGCAGGGGAGGCCTGATGCATTGCGGGGCGGATTACACATCAGTGTCACGAAACCCGACTAGAGCATGCGCCTTGGGACGTGGGCGAGTCGGCGGCCGCAAGGTCCGCGCGTCTGGGGTTGTGTCATGGAATTTTCCTCTGCCGGATCCGAACGCGCAACGCCGACCGGGCCGATGGCGGCGCCTATCGTGAGGGCGGCTGCGGGTGAGCTGATCGGCGCGCCAACCAAGATCAGCGCCCGCGACGTCAACGTTTTCTACGGCGACAAGCAGGCGCTCTACGATGTCTCGATCGACATCCCCGACCGCGCCGTCACCTCCTTCATCGGCCCATCAGGCTGCGGTAAGACCACGTTCCTGCGTTGCTTCAACCGCATGAACGATTTGATCGATAACGCCCGCGTCACCGGCTCGCTACAGATCGAAGGCAAGGACGCTTACGCCAAGAACGTCGATCCGGTCGTGCTGCGCACCCGCGTCGGCATGGTGTTTCAAAAGCCGAACCCGTTCCCGAAATCGATCTACGACAACGTCGCCTACGGCCCGCGCATCCACGGCATGGCGAAGTCCAAGACCGACATGGACGGCATCGTCGAGCAATCCCTGCGCCGCGCCGGCCTCTGGGAAGAGGTGAAGGATCGCCTCGCCCAGC
>JACMMP010000202.1 GCA_014378995.1 Hyphomonadaceae bacterium | reverse complement strand
GGGCCTGCTCTTGACGACATGCTCTCGCACGTTCAGCGCATCGGCGAGCCGCGCCTGGGCGGAGCCGGGGCGCAAGGGCTTCTGCTGGCTATCATGCGGTCCCCATCCGGCCAGATGGATAATTTCGAACGTCGCCCGGACGCGGCCTTGCCCAGTGCCGAAATGCGACTGATAAAGCTCCACGGCACGGGCGAGCGTCGCCTTACGCAGCGGGCGCTTACGCCGCTCGACCAGCACATTGCCGGCGCCCATGGCGCGCAACTCCAGCATCAAGGCGAGCGGCGAGGCGTAGGTCACCGTGACGAGATCGGAGTCCGCGACCGGCAAAGCAAACCCGGCACGTTGCATCAACGCGCCGAAATCGCGGAGATCGGCCATCGGCGCGACACGCGGACTGACGCCGCCATCCAGCTTGATCTCGGCCTCGGCGAACGCCTGCCGTAGTTCCTGCAGCGTCGCGCCGCCGAGCACCGCCCCGAGGAAAAGGCCATCCGGCTTCAGCGCGCGGCGGATTTGCACTAGCGTCCCCGGCAGGTCGTTGACGAATTGCAATGCGAGCGCTGAGGCGATCAGGTCGAAGGCGCCGTCGCGAAAGGGGAGAAGCTCTTCGTCACCGCGCACCTTTGGCGGCGTGCACAACGCTAGCAGCGGCGCGGTGGCTTCCATGTTTACGATCAGATCCGCCGCCGGGTGCGTCGCGGCGAGGCGCTCGGCGAGCAGCCCGTGATGCGCTCCCAGGTTGAGAATGCGGGCAAAGCCACGCTCGACCGCCGTCAGGCGCTCCGCAATGTCCTCGGTAGCGCGGCGCAGCAGGAAATCAGGCAACGCGGCGGGGCGCGCTGCACGGCCACGCCGGGCGTCCAGCAGGTCGCGATCAAAAAGCCGAGGCGTCGACAAACCCTGCTCCCCACATCCGCGTCAGGCCAGCTTATATGCATCAACAATATAAATCCGCGCGTGTCGGCGGCAATAGCGCGTCACCCTTGGCGCTCTTGGAAGCGAGCGTTTGATAGATGCGCGCCGTGCCCCGCGTGAAAGCGAGCGAGCACCCAGCCAGGTAAGCCACCCAGATCCTGTAGGTTTCGTCGCCAACCAGGGCAACGGCTTCCTCACGGCGGGCGGTGAGGCGCTCGCACCAGTGCCGCGTTGTGAGCGCGTAGTGGCGGCGCCAGGCTTCCACGTCATGCACCTCGAAGCCGGCTTGTTCCATCGCGGCGACGCTGTGGCCGATATCGTCGAGTTCGCCGCCGGGAAAGATGTATTTCAACAGCGCCCGCTGCTCGGCGCGGGCGGCAAAGCGGCGCTTTTTTCGCTTCGACCGGCGCGAAATGGCGTGGTTGAGAAACAACCCGTCCTCAGCCAGCAGGCCGCGCACGGTGGCGAAATAGCGCGGGATATTGGCAATGCCGATATGCTCATACATGCCGATCGAGGCGACCTTGTCGTAGCGGCCGGTCAGATCGGCGTAGTCGCGAATTTCCAGCGTCACCAGCGCTTCCAGGCCCTTCGCCGCGACCCGCTCACGGGCCAGCGCCAGTTGCGCCTCCGACAGGGTGATGCCGTGCGCGCGCACGCCGTAATGCTCGGCGGCATGGCAAACCAGGCCGCCCCAGCCGCAGCCGATGTCGAGGAAGCGATCGCCGGGTTTCAGCCGCAGCTTGCGGCAGATCATCTCCAGCTTGTCGTGCTGGGCGACTTCCAGCGTGTTGCCCCAATCGATGAAATAGGCGCAGGAATATTGCATTTCGGGGTCGAGGAAGAGGCGATAGAAGTCGTTGCCGACATCATAGTGGAACTGAATGAAATCGCGGTTCTGGGCTTTGGCGCGGCCCTCCCCGGTTTCGTCGCCGGCGAAATCCCGCGAGCGGGCGAGGCTCGCGCCCGGCGCCAGGAGAAACGGCCAGAGGCTTTTCAGCAGCTTCGCCTTGCCGATTCGCCTCAAGCGTTTGCGGCCGCCCGCATCGCCAAGCGCCTCGCCCAGATCGATCAGCGTGCCGCCCTCGAACCCGATTTCGCCGTGGGCGTATAGGCGGATGAGCCGGTCAAGAGTGGGGCGGCGCAGCAGCGAGGCGATCGCACCTGGCCCGGCGATGCTCACTTGCACTCCACTCTGCGTGGCGGTGCCGAGCGGCGTTACGCTTCCGTCCCAAAGCCGCACGCCGACGGGCACGTCGAGATGCCGACCCAATTCGCCGGCTAGGTCCTTCGCCGCTTGGAGAAGGCGGTTGTGATGCGTAATAGCCATGGACGCAAAAAACACGAAAGCTCGGTCTGGGCAAGATTTTGCGATTGGGGGGCGGCCCCAAAGGGCATCGATCTGCGCCCTATCCACAGTGGCGGAATACCCCTACTTGCCTTTCTGTTCCGTTTATGTTCTCTTCAGCGCGGACTGGAGGAAACCCAATGACGCCCCAACGCTGGACGGATGCGGCGCGGCTCAACTGGCTGTTTTTGGATCTTAATAGCTATTTTGCCAGCGTCGAGCAGCAGGACGACCCGGCCTTGCGGGGTAAGCCGATTATCGTCGCTCCGGTGATGTCGGATACCAGCTTCGCGATCGCGGCAAGCTATGCGGCGAAAGCCTTCGGCGTGTGCACCGGCACGCGTATTGGCGACGCTAGGCGCATGTGTCCGGGGCTAATCTGCGTCCCCGCCCGCCACGATGTCTATGTCGATTATCATCATCGGATCGTCGCGGAGGTTGAGCGGCATCTGCCGGTCACCAAAATCTGCTCGATCGATGAAGTTGCCTGCGCGCTTACGGGGCCGGACAAGCTTGGGCGGAACGCCGTCGCTATCGCCCGGCGGATCAAAGCCGGGATCGCCGCCCAGGTGGGGGAATGCCTCGGCTCGTCGATCGGGCTTGCGCCGAGCCGGCTGCTCGCCAAGATCGCCAGCAATCTTCACAAGCCCGACGGGCTGACGCTGCTCGGCGCGGACGCGCTCCCCGGCCGGCTGCTGCATCTCGACCTGATCGCGCTTCCCGGCATCGGCCGCAATATGCTGCGTCGGCTGAGCGCGGCGGGCATTCACTCGGTCAGCGACTTCTGGGCTCTCACGCCAAGCCGTGCGCGCAACGTCTGGGGCGGTATCGATGGCGAGCGTTTCTGGTATGCGCTGCATGGCCTTGACCCGCCCGAAATCGAGACCAAGCGCGGCAGCATTGGCCACAGCCACGTCCTCGCACCCGAATTGCGCGCGCCGGCGAGCGCGCTGGGGGTCGCCCGCCGTTTGATGGCCAAAACCGCGAGCCGCCTGCGCCGCATGGGCTACCGCGCCAGCGTCCTAACGCTGTCCGTCCGGCTGGAGCGTGGGGGGACATTGGCGTGTGAACAGCGTTTCCCCGCGACGTTTGACAGTTTTGCGCTGCTGCACGCGCTCGATATGGCCCAGCGCGAATTATGCGCATCTCTGGGAACGCAGCTCGTGCGCAAGATCGGCGTGACGCTTTCGGGCCTGACGCCGGTTTGCGAGGAGCAGCCGGACCTGTTTGGCTGGACGGCTGCCGCCGGCGAGCATGTTGAGCGGGTCAAGCTGTCGAGCGCGCTCGACCGGCTCAACGCCCGCTATGGCCGCGATACGGTGTCGATCGGCGCGGCGGACCGGCTTCCGCGCTACACCGGAACCAAGGTAGCGTTCAATCGTATCCCGGATCGGGCCGAGTTTCGCGAATGACACAAAACTGCTATGACATCGGTAAGTGGCCGTTGCGACATGATTAGCCATTGCGTCTTTTTACAAGGCTTGCACTTATGGTCGCAGAATCGGCTGCCG
>JACMMP010000201.1 GCA_014378995.1 Hyphomonadaceae bacterium | reverse complement strand
GCCGGGCGGGACGATCGCCAAAGCGCGCTGCGCTTGGAGTGCTGTGCCTGCGTCGGGCGCGCTGCCGGCGTACTCGAGCTGCGATGCAGCGAAGCTAAAGCGTGGACCCGGCTCGATCACGAGGCGCGCCACCGGCGGCGCCTCTGTCGCTTCCGGTGTTACGATCGCGCCGTAATAGCCCTCAGAGCGCAGCCACACCATGGCGCGTCCGGCCGCCTCTTCGCCGATGCGTTCAGCGTCGAACAGCGAAGTGGGCGCGTCGCGGTCGGGCAGCAGCTCGTGGAGCGTGTCGCGCATGTCGTCGTCGCCGCCGTCTATGACGACAGGCGAATCCGCCAGAGCCGCGCCAGGCGCGGCAAGGCTGATCGCCGCGGCCACGGCGGCGGGGAGGATTGGCAAAAGGCGCATCGCGAGCTGGCGCCAAGCTCGCGCCGCGCCGGTTAAGGCTTCATCAACCATACTGGCGGGACCGCACCCCGCGCCCGCTGGAAAACAGTCACAAAATCAAGCGCCGCGAAACCGAAAATGGCGCCTTGCCGAGGTTTAACCCCACGGCCCCCGGGTCTGCTGCGGCGGTGTGCTCCAGGGGCCTGCCGCGGCCGCCGTCGTTGGGCGCCCGAAACGACGCGCCATGTCGGCGAGCTTGGCGATGCGGTTGCGGGTGTTCGGGTGGGTCGAGAACAAATTGTCGGCGCCCTTGCCCGAGAGCGGATTGATGATGAAGAGGTGCGCCATCGCCGGGTTGCGCTCGGCGTCCACGTTCACACGCTGGCGCGCGTACGCCTCGATCTTCTCCAGCGCCCGCGCCAGCGCTTCCGGCTCGCCGCCGATCTCGGCGCCGATGCGGTCAGCCTCGTATTCGCGCGAACGGCTGATCGCCATTTGCACCAGCGACGCCGCGATCGGGGCCAGCAGCATGATGAGAATGCCGACGATCGGGTTGCGGTCGCGGTCGCCGAAGAAAAGCGCAAAGTTCGCCAGCATCGCCACCGCGCCGGCTATTGTAGCGGTGACGGTCATGGTCAGCGTGTCGCGGTTTTTTACGTGCGCCAGTTCGTGCGCCATGACGCCGCGAATTTCATCGCGTGAGAGCAGGCCGAGCAAGCCGCTCGTCGCCGCCACCGCGGCGTTGGCGGGGTTGCGGCCGGTGGCGAACGCGTTCGGCTGCGGATTGTCGATGATGTAAATCTTCGGCGCCGGCAGGCCGGCGCGCTCAGCCAGCGCCAGCGTGTCCTGCACGTAAGCTTGCACACGCGGATCGCGATGGCCCGGATCGACCTCCTGCGCCTTGAAGTGGCGCAGCACCATCTTGTCGGCGTTCCAATACGCAAACAGGTTCATGCCGGCCGCGACAAGAAGCGCAATCAGCATGCCGCCGACGCCGCCAACCAGATAGCCAACCGCGCCAAACAGCGCGGTCATGGCCGCTAGAAGCATGTAAGTCTTTAGGTAATTCATCGCTCTCCTCGCGGGTCTTGAACCATGATATCGAGAGCGCCGGAGCCCGATTCAATGACCGACGACAACGACACGCCGCGCAAGCAATTGACGCCGGAAGCCGAGCGCGCTTTGGCGGAAGCGGCGGCGCGGCCGCCGAGGCCGAGAAGCTAGTCAAAGAACACGGCGGCGCATCCGGCCCGGAGCCCACCCGCTTTGGCGACTGGGAACGCAAAGGCATCGCCGTCGATTTTTGATTAATTATGGCCCTGCGCGGCGAAGTTCGCGCGCGGCGCGCGAAGCGCCTTCACCTCGCGGCGCGCGTGCGTAAAGGTGAGCGCGTTACGTTGGAGAAGCTGATGCGTGCGCTCGCCCTCTTTGCCGCCCTCGCGCTGGTCGCCGCGCCGGTGATGGCTGTGCCGAGCGTTGCGTACGCGGACGGCATCGAGCGTCCGCGCCAGCCTCGCCCACGGCCGCG
>JACMMP010000200.1 GCA_014378995.1 Hyphomonadaceae bacterium | reverse complement strand
TGTCGCCCGCGCCGAGGCGCAAGCGCTGCTTGCCGCCGCTGGCGTCTCCAATGCGCGCACTGATCTGCTGCCGCGCCTCAACCTCACCGGCGCTATCCTGACATCCGATGCTCTGATCGGCGATCCGCTGAGCGCCGGCGCCACATTCGCCACCGGCACGCCGCTGATCTCGATTCCGTTGTTCGATTGGGGCGCGCGCTTTGCGCGTATCCGGGAGCGCGACGCGCAATTCGATCAAGCGCTGCTGCAATATCACCAGACGGTGACGCAGGCCGTTGCCGAAGCGTCCAACGCTCTTGTCGCGCTCGATCAAGGCCGCTTGCGCCTCGCGTCCGCGCGGCGTGCGGAGATTGCGGCCGAGACCACCGCACGCGGCTCGCGCGCCGCCTTTGGCGCGGGCATCCAAAGCTTGCCCGATCGTCTGCGCTCCGAGCAGCAGCTGATCGACGCAAATCTCACCCGCGTCGCCGCCGAGGCGCACGCGGCCCGCGCGGCGATCTCGACCTATCGCGCCTTCGGCGGCGGTCCCTCGTTCGAAACCCCGCTGCGCGAGGTGCCGTCTCGGTAAATCGATGCTACAGCGGCGGCGATGACCGAAACGCCGCCGCCGCGTATTGTCGCTTTTCCATTCGGGCTTATTGCGCTCGCGTTTCTGTTCACCGTTCTGATGGGCGCGGGAATTCTGGTGCAGCCGTCGCCGTTGCGCGTTGCGAACGCCGCGCACCAGTTCGATGCGACGGCAGCCCAAGCCCGGCTCGCCCGCATCCTTGGCGACGAGGCGCCGCATCCGGTCGACAGCGCAGCGCAAGATCCGGTGCGTGAACGCTTGCTGACAGAAATCCGCGCCCTCGGCTTGGCGCCCCAAGTGCGCGAGCACTTTTCATGCCGGCCGCAGCCGCGTGGGCCGCTGATCGATTGCGCCATGGTGCGCAACATCATCTTCAGCATCGGCCCAGAGAGCGCCCCCGCAATCCTCGCCGCCACGCACTATGACAGCGTACCCGCCGCGCCCGGCGCCAGCGACGCCGGCGTCGGCATCGCCGTTTGGCTCGAAGTCGCGCGAGTTTTGGCGGATGCGCCGCTGCAGCGCCGCGTGATCTTCCTTATCAGTGATGGAGAGGAGCCCGCGCTCCTCGGCGCCCATGCGTTCGCGAATGGCGATCCGCTGATGTCCTCGGTGGAGGCGCTGGTCAATCTCGAAGCGCGCGGCACGCGCGGGCCTGCGGTCTTTTTCGAGAGCAACCAACCCAATGCCGACGCCGTGCATGCGTTCGCCGCCGCCCCGCGCGGGATCGCCAATTCGGTGATGGCCGATGTCTATGCGCTCCTCTCGAACTCCACCGACGTCACCGCGCTGACGCGGCCGGACTTGGACGTCGTGAACATCGCGCTGCTCGAGGGGCTCGAGAATTATCACACACCGCAGGATTCGCTCGCCTCCTTCAGCGCGCGGAGCGCCCAGCACATGGGCGATATCGCGCTCGCTACGACGCGCGCCTTCGCCGCCGGCCCCGATCGCGGCGACGCCAGTTCGCGCGTCTACACCGACATTGCTTCGCGCGCTTTCGTCAGCGCGCCGGCCTGGGCGGCGCAAGCCGCGCTCGCGCTCAGCCTGATCGTCGCGGCCGTCACATTCTGGCGCGCCGGCGCGCAGGGGAGGTGGCGCGCGTTCGCAACGCCGTTTGCGGTTTTGGCGGCAGCGGGATTGAGCGCAGCAGCGATCGGCTTCGGTCTTGGCGCGCTTCGGCCGGGCGAGACCTCTTGGTTCGCGCAGCCCGAATGGACCCGCGCGTGGTGCGCGCTCGCGGCGCTGGCGGCGATACCGTTTGCTCTGATGCTGACGCGCGCGCCGCGCAACGCTGGGCTTATCTCCGCCGCTTCAATGCTGTGGTTTGCACTGATCGGCTTTGCGGCATCGTTTTTTCTCGCCGGCGTCTCGATTCTGTTTGCGATACCAGCGGCGGCTTATGCGGCGTTTGCGGCGATCGGTTTGGTCTGGAAGCCTGCGCCCCTCGTGGGCGCCGCACTCGCCGCTGCGCTGACGCTGCTGATCTGGGCGCCGACGCTTTTCCTCATCGAACTCGCGCTCGGTTTCGAGTTTCCATTCGCCAACGCGGTGCTGATGGCGCTCGTTGGCACGACCTGGCTCGGCGTCCTCACTGGCCTGCAGCGCAGCGTGCGTTGGCGCAGCTCCGCGATCGTGCTTGGCGGCGCTGTATGCATCGCCGTCGCTTCCGCGGCGATGGCGCCCGCAGCCAGCGCCGCACGGCCGATGCCGCTCAACATTTCGTACTTTGTCGATGCGTCGCGCAACGAGGCGCGCGTGATCGCCGGCGGCGCCGCGCGTCCGCTGCCGCCTGAGATTGCCGCGGCCGCAAATTTCAGCCCGCACATGCTGCTGCCGGGAGATAGCTTCCCAAGCTGGGCCGCGCCCGCCGACGTCGCGCCCGCGCCCACGCCCACACTGACCGACATTATGGTGGCGACGGAGGGTGGTGAGCGTATCGTGCGCGCGCACCTCGTCATGGACGGCGCCTATCGCGCCACGCTGCGCATACCGCGCACGGCCGCGCCGCTGCGCGCCACCATCAACGGAGTCACCACGAGCTTCGCCGACACCGGCGGCGCCGGCGAATATCTAAACGTCGCTTGTCAGGGCCGCGCTTGCGATAGCGCCAGTGTCGAGATCGCCTTCGATCGGACGGGGGCGGCGACGCATTGGTTCATGATCGGCCAGACCCCGGCCGCGCCCGCTCCCCCGGCGGACGCCGTCCGAGCCGCCCGGCCAGCCGAGACGACGCCGATCCAGTTTGGCGACAGCACGATTACGCTGTCCCAACTCCGTCCGTTCGATTGAAAAGTGGGCGCCGGACTTGCAAGAGCGTCCGGCGCTCGCCAAAAGGCGAGTCTCCGGAGAGGTGGCCGAGTGGCTGAAGGCGTCAGTCTCGAAAACTGGAGTACTCGCAAGGGTATCGAGGGTTCGAATCCCTCCCTCTCCGCCAGCCCTCGCGCCTGAAATCAGGCACTTAGCTCCGTCCTTACCGCAGCAGCAGCGGGTTCATAAACATC
Source organism: Hyphomonadaceae bacterium (assembly GCA_014378995.1). Lineage (GTDB taxonomy): Bacteria > Pseudomonadota > Alphaproteobacteria > Caulobacterales > Aquidulcibacteraceae > Vitreimonas. The sequence goes on along the minus strand of JACMMP010000200.1, from coordinate 3,063 downwards.
CCGCTTGCGCATTGACGGGCCTGCGCCCTTTCCCTTATATCCCCGCTCCCCGCCCGGGCGAGCTTCGTCCGGGCGTGCTTTAGGTTTGGATCCGATGTTCGCGGTTATTAAAACGGGCGGTAAGCAATACCGAGTGGCCAAGGACGACGTGATCGTTGTCGAGAAGCTGGCCGGAGACGCCGGCGCCAAGATCACCTTCGATCAGGTGCTGATGACCGGCGACGGCAAGACCATCAAGCTCGGCAAGGATATTGGCGGCGTCACCGTGATGGGCGAGCTGATCGAGACCAAGAAGGGCGACAAGGTCACGGTGTTCAAGAAGCGCCGCCGCAACACCTATCGCCGCAAGATCGGTCACCGTCAGGCCGAAAGCCACATCAAGATCACCGCCATCGGCGGCAAGAAGGACTAAGAGGGCGTCATGGCTCACAAGAAAGCAGGCGGCTCTTCGCGCAACGGTCGCGACTCGCCGGGTCAGCGCCTCGGGGTGAAGCGGTTTGGCGGCCAGTCCGTCAGCGGCGGCGAGATTCTCGTGCGCCAACGCGGCACTAAATTCCATCCGGGCTCCAATGTCGGCCTCGGCCGCGATCACACGCTGTTTGCGCTTTGTCACGGCCAGGTTGCGTTCGCGACCAAACGCGACGGCCGAACCTACGTGTCGATTATGCCGGCACAGGTAGCGGCCGAATAGGCGAGACCGGAATTACATTCCCGGATCGCCTGACTAGCAGGGCGATCCGGATCCCAAGAAAAGCGTGGGGCGCCCGGATCGAGGCGCCCCTTTTCTTTGCCCCACGCGTTCGAGCCAGAGGAGTAGGCTCATGCGTGACGTGATCGAGACGAACCGGCTGAAGCTGCGTATGCTGCGCATGAAAGATGCGCAGCGCGTTGCAGGGCTCTGCGGCGATCCCGCTGTCGCGCGCATGATTGCGCGCGCGCCGCTGCCGTATCTGCCGATTGCCGCGGAAGGGTGGATCATGACGCTCGCGGCCCGCAAACCGCTTGGCGCGGATTTCGTCTACGCGGTCGATCTGGATGGCGAAGGCCTGATCGGCGCAATCGGCGCGCATAAGGTCGGCGAGACTGGGTTTGAAGCCGGCTATTGGTTCGGCCGCCCATATTGGGGGCGCGGGTACGCCACAGAGGCGCTGACGGCGTTCCTGGAGGCGGCGGGCAATCTAGGGCCGCTGCAGGCAGGCCATTTCGTCGACAATCCAGCGTCAGGCCGCGTGCTCGAGAAGACGGGCTTTGCCTATACCGGCGAAGTGAAGCCACTGTTCTCGCTCGCCCGCGGCGAAAGCGTGCTGAGCAAGCGCATGCGTTTTGCCGAGGCGGCAGGGCGCGGCGCCGGGGAGCGTGCGGCGGTCGCCGCTTAACGCAGACTTGAGCCGGGCGGCGCTGGCGAGCGGGCCCGGCTCGGACTACATCTCGGGCATTCAGGAGCAAGTCATGGGTTTGCGCGTAGCCGTCGTCGGCGCCACGGGGAACGTGGGCCGGGAAATGCTGACCATTCTCGAAGAGCGGCTCTTTCCCGCCGACGAGGTGTACGCCTTGGCCTCGCGCCGTTCACAGGGCGTCGAGGTGAGCTACGGCGACCGCACGCTCAAGGTGAAAGACCTCGAACAATTCGATTTTTCCACGGTCGATCTCGTACTGATGAGCGCTGGCGGCGCTGTGTCCAAGGAATGGTCGCCGAAGATCGGCGCGACCGGCGCCGTGGTGATCGACAATTCTAGCGCCTGGCGGATGGACCCACGCGTGCCGCTCGTCGTACCTGAAGTGAACCCCGAAGCCATCGCCGGCTATGAAAAGCTCAACATCATCGCCAACCCAAACTGCTCCACCGCCCAGCTCGTGGTAGCGCTGAAGCCGCTGCACGATCACGCCAAGATCAAACGCGTGGTGGTGGCGACCTATCAATCCGTCTCCGGCGCCGGCAAGGACGCGATGGAAGAGCTCTGGATGCAGACCAAGAAAATCTACGTCAATGACGAGATGGTCAAAGAGCACTTCACCAAGCAGATCGCTTTCAACGTGATCCCCCACATCGATGACTTCATGGAGGATGGCTACACGAAGGAAGAGTGGAAGATGATGGTCGAGACCAAGAAGATCATGGACTCCTCGATCAAACTGACCGCCACCTGCGTGCGGGTGCCCGTGTTCGTGGGCCACTCCGAGGCCGTGACTGTCGAGTTCGAGAATCCGATCAGCGCCGAAGAGGCCCAGGAAATTTTGCGCGAAGCGCCGGGCGTTATGCTGATCGATAGCCGCGAAGACGGGGGCTATATCACACCCGTCGAATGCGTCGGCGAGTTCGCGACCTACGTGTCGCGCGTGCGCACCGATCCCACCGTGGATAACGGTCTCTCGCTGTGGGTTGTCAGCGACAACCTGCGCAAAGGCGCCGCGCTCAACGCCGTGCAGATCGCCGAGCTGATGCTGAACAAGGGCTTGTTCAAGCGCCTTCAGGCGGCTTGAGTCGAAGGAGCGCGGGTCTTCAGACCCGCATTTTTTCCGCCGGTGAGTAGTGTGCGGGCCTGAAGACCCGCGCTCCTTCGCGCAGTTGTGAGCGGCGCTGACATCCGTTGTTACAAAAAGTGTATCGGCCGCAGGCTGCAAAAGGCGGGCCTCGACGCCTATGTAGCGAGCGAGGGGACATCATGCATTGCGTCGTCGATAGAGTGTCATGAGCGAGGCCGCGCCAATCACCGAAAGCGCATCAGAAGCAGAACGCCGCGCAGGCTTCACCGCAGCGGCGACGGCCTACGTCATTTGGGGCTTTCTCCCGCTCTATCTGAAGCTCCTCTCCGTCGTTGATGTGCGCGAGGTGCTCGCGCAGCGTATCCTGTGGGCGGCGCCCTCCGCGTTCATCGCCGTCTTCCTCATGAGCGGCTGGCGCCCCGGCCTCCGCGAGATCACGACCGCGCTGAACCCGCGCATGATCGCAACGCTCGCGCTGTCGTCTTGCTTCATCTTCGTGAACTGGGGGCTCTACGTTTACCTGGTGCTCAACGAACGCGTGATTGAGTCTGCGCTGGCGTACTTCCTTGCGCCGCTCGT
>JACMMP010000199.1 GCA_014378995.1 Hyphomonadaceae bacterium | reverse complement strand
GATTTGCTGCCGTACCTGGTCCGCCGCCTGCTCGAAAACGGCGCCAACACCAGCTTCGTGCACTCTTTCCTCGACGACGACGTCTCGCCCGACATCGTCGCCGCCGATCCGATCGCCACGTTAGAGTCCAACCCGCACCGCCACCGCCGTCTGCCGCCCCCGCCGCAACTCTTCGGCGCAAGCCGGAGGAATTCGACGGGACGTGATTTATCGATCAAAGCGGATCGCGACGCGCTTGGTTCTTCGAGCCCTCTCCCTCGCGGAGAGGGCGCCGTGCGCAGCGCGGCGGGTGAGGGGCGATCCGACATGCAGGCGCCGGATCGTTTGAACGCCCCTCACCCCCCGACCCCCTCCCCGCAAGGGGGAGGGGGAGAAGCAATTGCCACCGCGCTTTCTGCATTCACATCCTGGAACGCCCGCGGCGGCGCAGCGCGCGGGGCGATCCTGCGCGCCATGGCCGATAAGCTGCAGGCCTGTCACGATCCGCTCGTCGCGCTCACAGCGCGCGAGGCCGGCCGCAACTTGCAGGACTCGATCGACGAAGTGCGCGAAGCGATCGATTTTTGCCGCTACTACGCTGCAGAAGCCGAGCGTCTGTTCGCTGGTGCGCACGCCCTGCCATCGCCAGCCGGTGAAACCGATCATCTCGAACTGCACGGGCGCGGCGTGTTCGTTTGCATTAGCCCGTGGAATTTCCCGCTGGCGATTTTCACCGGCCAGCTCGCCGCCGCGCTTGCCGCCGGCAACACGGTGGTGGCGAAACCCGCCGAACAAACGCCCCGCATCGCCGACCTCGCGGTGAAGCTTTTCTACGAGGCGGGCTTGCCGCGTGACGTGCTCCAGCTGGCGCAAGGCGACGGCAAGGTTGGCGGCGAACTGGTCGCCGATCCGCGCATCGCTGGCGTCGCCTTCACCGGCTCGACCGAAGTCGCGCGGCTGATCAACCGCACGCTCGCCGCCAAGGATGGCCCGATCGTGCCGCTGATCGCCGAGACTGGCGGGCTTAACGGCCTTTTCGTAGACACCACCGCGTTGAAAGAGCAGGTGGTGGATGATGTGATCATCTCCGCCTTCAATTCCGCCGGCCAACGCTGTTCATCGTTGCGCTTGCTCTTCCTACCGCACGAAACCGCGGACGAGGTGATCACGACTTTGATCGGCGCAATGGATGCGCTCGTCATCGGCGATCCGGCCGACCCGGTCACCGATATTGGCCCGATCATCGATGCTGAAGCCAAAGCCAATCTCGACAAGCACATGGAGCGCATGCGCCGCGAAGCGCGCCCGCTGAAGCAGATCAATGTGAGCCAGCTCGGCGGCAATTTCTTCGGCCCGGCGCTGATCGAGCTCTCCAGCCTCGACCAGATTGACAAGGAAGTGTTCGGCCCGATCCTGCACGTCCTCCGCTACGATCCGGTCGACATCGCCAGGGTCGGCGCAGAACTCGCCGCCAAGGGCTATGGCCTCACGCTCGGCGTCCACTCGCGGCTCGAAGGGTTCGCCGAAGAGGTGATCGCCGCGGTTCCGGCCGGCAACGTCTACATCAACCGCACCATCGTCGGCGCCGTTGTCGGCGTGCAGCCGTTCGGCGGTTCCGGTCTCTCCGGCACCGGTCCCAAAGCCGGCGGCCCAAATTATCTGCCGCGCTTCGCCGAAGAACGCGCCGTGAGCAACAACATCGCCGCACAAGGCGGCGATCCGCATTTGTTGAATCTCTAGAACTTAGCGTTTCGGGGCATCCACCAGCCGCGCCGTCTGCGTGGCCTTCGCCAGCACGTCGCCCGCTTCGTTAAACAGCGCCGCGCTCGTGAACGCGATCGAGCCGCCGAGCTTTTCGATCCGCGCCTCGACATAACACCGCGCGCCAATCTTCGGCGCCGCGAAATACGACGTGTTGAGATCGCATGTCACCGGCACTTTGGCGCCGCCGGTCGCCGCGAACACGACGGGGCCCATCGTGTCATCCATCATCGCGGCGATGAAGCCGCCCTGAACAGTGCCGCCAGGATTGGCGAATTCAGGGCGCGGCACGAACGAAATGCGCAAAATGCCCGCTGCCGAATCGTGGCTCTCGAAGCGTGCATTGAGATGCGCCGCGCAGGGCGGATGGGTGAAATCCGCGCCGATCCTGCCGGCGTCATAATCCGCTTTGGTGATCTCGATCGGCGGCATTGAACCTCTCAGAACGCAAACTCAAGCACGGCATGCGCAACCAACGCGCCGCTGCCGACAAACGTGATGCGGGTATCAACATAAGCCGTGCTCTTGCCCGCACGCAGCACCTCGGCGGTGACGATCATATCGTCACCCCGCGCCGAGCGCAGGAAGTGCGTATGCTGATAGGCGGTGCCCTTGATCTCCTTATCGCCCGTCGCCACCGCCAGCACCGCGACCGTATCGATCGCCGCCATCAGCGCCTGGCCGCACACGCCGCCATTGCGAAACTTCAAATGATCCGCTTCCGGCAGCCGCGCTGAAGCGCGCCCGGCCTCAACCTTAAAATCAGTGAGCCCGATTTCCTTCAGCCAAGGCGCAAAGATAACGTCATAGACGGCGTCCACCGTCGCTTGCGTTACTGGAAAGAGGTCGCGGGCAGAGGACATCGACCGACTAGGCCACGGTTCCAACAAAGCGTCCACCGGATTGCGCCCGCGCGCCTTGCTTGATCCGCCCGCATCGCCGTAAACACAAGCATGCCATCAGATAACGTCACGCCGTTCCGCCGCCCGCCGAAGAAGCCTGTCGTGCGCCAGCAAGGCGGCCTTGGATTGAAGTCGCATCGTGGCAAGGTCATACTCGCGCATCTGCTGACGATCGCCGCGTTCGTGTTGAATTTTTTCCTCAGCACACCGCCGTGGTCGTTCCTGGCGCTCGGCGTCGCCATCGCAGCGGTTGTTTTGGTCTATTCCAACCGCGGCGAAGCCATGCCGTGGGCCAACACGCACCACGAGCACGCGCTGCGCACGCTGATCATCGGCTATTCCATCAACGTGCTGGCGAGCCTGCTCGGCCTCGTCGTTGGCGCGCTCGTCATCGTCGGTTTCTACATCACGGTCGCCGTCACCATCTGGGCGGTTCTGCGCGCCTTAATCGTGTTGGTGTTAGGCGCAATGCGCAAACCGGTGCCAAATCCCCACGGCTGGTTGGTTTAGTCCACCAACCTGCACCCAAACTCCCCGTCCACCACCGCTTCTGCGCTGATGGCGCCGAACAGCACGCTGGCGCGCACTGCTTCGCCATCTTGCGTCACCTGAATTGCGTCGCGCGCATCCTCGGGGAAGTCGGCGATGCAGCTTTCCATGCTCCGTCCGCTGACGTGGACGCACGAGCAGGTCTGCTTGGCGGCGTAGCCGGTGGCGATTTGGGCGTAGGCGACCTGCCCGCGGCTGGCCCAAGCGCCCACGGCGAGGGCCGCGGCGATCACCATCAGCACCGTCAACCAAATCCAGCGTTTGCGCAGCGCCATTTCATACCCCTATGGTCGCCAGCATAGCCGAGGGGAGGGCGCGCGTCATGCTGCGCAACGTGCTGATCGCTGCAAGTTTGGTTTTCGCGGGCGCAGCGCACGCCCAGGGGCTGCACCCGTTGCCGCCGCAGCCCGCGGACGCGCCTTGGCCGACGCAGGATTGGCAAGAAGCGCCGCTGCCGAGCGATGTCGACCGCGCCGCCCTCGATCTCGCCGTCACCGAAGCCTTCGCCGGCGTGCACGAGCAACTCGGCGAAACCCGCGCCGTTCTCGTCATCCAAGGCGGGCGCATCGTGTTTGAACGCTACGCCGATGGCTATACGCGCGACACGCGCCTCAATTCCTGGTCGATGGCGAAATCCGTCACGCATGCGCTGGTCGGCGCAGCTGTGATGCAAGAGCGTGTGGCTATCGATACGCCGATGGGCCATCCGCACTGGCGCGCCGGCGACCGCCGCGCCTCTATCCCGTGGCGCGATTGGCTGCATATGGTCGATGGCCTCGATTACAACGAGACCGCCGCCGAAGTCGCCGAGGCCGGCAACGCGCGCATGTTGTTCGGCGATGGCCGGCGCGACGTTGCACTTTGGGCCGCCGAACGGCCGCTGATCCACGATCCCGGCACGCATTGGAATTACACCTCCGCCGGGACCATTCTGATCTCGGATGCGCTCACCCGCGCCGTCGTGCCCGATCCGCGCGACGCAACTGACCGCCGCAACCGCATGCGCGCGTGGATGAATACGTCGCTGTTCGAGCGCATCGGCATGCGCCCCGTCGTCGAGTTCGATTCCCAGGGGCTGTTCTACGGCAGCTCGCTGGTGTGGGCCTCGGCGCGCGACTTTGGGCGCTTCGGTTATCTCTATCTGCGCGACGGCGTGTGGGACGGCCAACGCGTCCTGCCGGCGGGCTGGGTCGATTTCGCCCGCACGCCCGGCCCCGATCCCAATACCGATGTCTACGGCGCCCAATGGTGGCTGACGCCGTCGAGCGGCCCCGGCCTCCCAGACCGCTCGCTCATTACCGACACCGGCATGGCCGACGCGTTCTCCGCGCAGGGGCACGAAGGCCAGATCATCGTCGTCGTGCCGTCCAAAGACTTGGTGATGGTGCGCCTTGGCCTATTTCACGGCGGACTGGACTCATGGAACGCACTCGGCGATTGGTCGACGCGCCTGATCGGCGCGTTCGGCGATCGGCCGGCGCAATAAGGAGATCGCGATGTCGGACGATGGACGCGACGCGAAGATGCAATGCGCAAAGCTGCTGCGCGACGCCGGCTTCAAATATCTGGCCGCCGAGATGGAGCACGGCTCACTTTCGGCCCTGGCGAAGGACGAGCCGTTCTTCCTGCTCTGCGGCCGGGACCGCCTCGCGCCCACCGCGATCAAATCGTGGATCGAAGCGGCGCGCATTTCCAACGTGCCCGACCACAAGCTCGAATCCGCGCACGAGATCATCGACGCCATCGTAAGCTGGCCCGGCGATCGCCACTATCCGGACTGACGGCGCCACACTTCTTCCTGCGCCGCGGCGCGTACTTCGCTGCGCTGAAAGCCGAGCCGTTCGATCAAGGCGAGCGAGCGGGTGTTGCGCGCGTCGATCACCGCTTCAAACCCCGCTGCGCCCGCGCCTGACATTGCCGCAATCGCCGCGGCGATGGCCTCGCGCGCATAGCCTTTGCCCCAATGGTCGGCGCCGAACATGTAGCCAATGGCGACCTCGTTGCCGGGGCGCACTGTCGCCTCCACGATGCCGATTGCGACGTCCGCGCCGGTCCACACAGTCCAGTTGAGCCATTGCTCATCACGGTCGGGCGAGCGGCCCTGAGAAATGCGGGCGAACCGGGCTTGGACATCGCTGAAATGAGCCGGCGGCGCGCGGTCGATCCATTTATACAGTGCAGGATCGCGCAGCACCGGCCACATCGCTTCAGCGTGCGCCGGCTCGATTGGCTGCAGCTGCAAACGCTGTGTTTGCAGCGGCTCAGGTTGCCCAACAAGCATCAGAGCCCAACCATCGCGCGTACGTCCGCCGGCATTTTCCCCGCTTCGCGCAAGGCTCGCAGCGTCGCGCTCTGATCGCGCTTGGCGAGACGCTTGCCGTCCTCGCCAAGCACCAGGCGATGATGGCGATAGACGGGCTGCGGCAGCGAAAGCAATTTTTGCAACAGCACGTGCAGATGCGCCGCCTCGCGCAAATCGTCGCCGCGGATCACGTGCGTGACGCCTTGCAACGCATCGTCCCACACCGAAGCCAGATGATAGCTCGTGCCGAAATCCTTGCGCGCGAGCACGACATCGCCGTGCCGCTCAGGTTCGGCGCGCACCAATCCGGTCTCATCCTCGAACACCAGCGCGAAATAAGCCGGCCCCAACGCCGCGCGCGCTTTCTTGAGCGAGAGCCGCCACGCATAGGTATCGCCCGCCGCCAGGCGCTGCGCTTCTTCTTCCGCCGGCAGCGCTTCGCCGGTGAACACTTCTTCCGCCTGCCCATGCGGCGCGGAGGCGATCGCTTCGGCCACCTCGCGCCGTGTGCGGAAGCAGCGATAGACGAGGCCGCGCTCGATCAGGCTTTGTAACGGTTCAGCGTACGCCGCCATGTGCTCAGACTGACGCCGCACCGGAACTTCCCATGCGAGCCCCAGCCAAGCGAGATCGTACAAAATCGCCGCTTCAAACTCGGCTCGCGACCGGCCCTGGTCGATGTCCTCGATCCGCAGCAGGAAGCGCCCGCCCGCGCTTTTTGCGGCGTCGCACGCGGTCAGCGCCGACAGCGCGTGGCCAAGATGCAGGCAGCCTGTCGGGGAAGGCGCAAAGCGGGTGACGAAGTTCATGCGCGGGGGAGGCTACCGCTGCCGCCGCCGACTCGCTACCTAGCGGGCCATGACAGTTTTCATCGACGGCCCGCGCATGCCCCCCAAGCGCGGCGGCAAGCCTGACGCGCTGGTCATCCTGCTGCACGGCTACGGCTCCAATGGCGCCGACCTCATTAGCCTCGCCCCGTACTGGGCCGACGCGCTGCCCGGCGTCGCTTTTGTTTCCCCGAACGCCCTCGAGCCCGTGCCGCAGGCGCCTGGCGGTTTTCAGTGGTTTCCGATCTCCAACCTGGATCCGAACTTGATGGAGCAGGGCGCGCGCGCCGCGGCCCAATCGGTGGACCGCTTCATCGACCGCGAACTGGAGAAATATGGGCTGGCGCCGAACCGGCTGGTTCTGGTCGGATTCAGCCAGGGCACGATGATGGCGCTGCACGTGGCGGTGCGGCGCGAGCAGCAGATTGCGGGCGTCGTGGGCTTCTCGGGCGTGCTGGTCGGCGCGCGCAACTTGAAGGAACAAATGCGCTCCAAGCCGCCCATCCTGCTCGTCCACGGCGACCGCGACCCCACTATCCCGATCCCGGCCATGTTCGACTCCGCCGAGGCTCTGGCTGCCGCCGGCCATGGCGCCCAATGGCACGTCTCCTTTGGCGTGCCTCACTCAATCGGCCCGGATGGGCTAGAGCTGGCCGGCGCCTTCATCGCCAATTGCCTGAAAACGCCGAAAATTACTCTGGGCGCCTGAGCTTTTTCGGCAACGTTCCCGACTGTCACGAAGCCGTCGCGGCGAATCAGCTATGCCTTGTTCGCGCTAGCCTGGATTTTCGTGTAAACTCAGGGGAGCAAGGAGTGCGCGTCTTCAGTCCAGCGAGCATAAACCCCTACCTGATGCAGCTGCGTTGGAGCAGCCCCGCATGAACGCCAGCAGCGCCCCTTTATCGGGTTGGCCGGCGCTGGTGCTCAACGCCGATTTCCGGCCGCTATCCTATTATCCGCTATCGCTCTGGCCCTGGCAGGAAGCGGTGAAGGCGGTCTTCCTCGAGCGTGTCGATGTCGTCGCCCACTATGACCAGGTGGTGCACTCGCCCTCGTTCGAGATGAAGCTGCCGAGCGTCATCTCGCTGCGCGACTACGTACACCAGGATCGCCCGCCCGCGTTCACGCGCTTCAACGTCTTCCTGCGCGACGGCTTCGCCTGCCAATACTGCCGCTCCGCAGACGATCTCACCTTCGATCACGTCCTGCCGCGCTCCAAGGGCGGGCGCACGACGTGGGAGAACATCGTCACCGCTTGCGCGCCATGCAATCTGCGCAAGGGCGGCAAGTACGCTCATCACAGCGGCATGCGCCCGTTCAAGCGTCCCCGCCGGCCAACCATGCACGAACTGCAGCACGTCGGCCGCCGCTTCCCGCCGCACCACATGCACGAAAGCTGGATGGACTACCTCTACTGGGACGTCGAACTGGAGGCGTGACGCGTCACACCGGACTGCGCGGCGTTGCGTGGATCGAGGCGTCGGGGATTTTGAAGTGCAGGCGCGCATTGCGTCGCGCGCTGTTCAGCCGCCGCGGCGTAGTGAATTCGGCGTGGGCGTTGGCTTCGGCGCCACTCGCGCATGCTTCTTCGCGCATTACGCGCACATACGCGAAGCCTCTTTCGGGGAGCGCGTTGCGGCTCTCAAACAGTGCGGCCGCTTGTCCGATCGCCGCGCGCGACATGGCCTGGCCCTCCGCTGCGCTTGCGACGAGGATTGCTTGCGCGTGCGCCAGCGGCGCCCGGATCGGCTCGCCCGCCACCACCAGTGCCGCGATGGCGATCGACAAAGCTTGCGCGCAGTTCATATCCCTCTCCCTCGCGGTCCGCCGAAGCGGCGCGGGCAGGGGTATGGCGCGGGGACGTTGCGGCCGTTGGTCGGCGCTGCAACAAAGCTGAAATATTACCCGTCGCCGCCTTAGTCGGTCGCGGCAGTCACCTTCGCGGCCGTGTCGGCGAAGCTATTTTGCACTGACGTGCCGACGAGGCTCACCCCCCCGATGATGGCGACCGAGAGCAGCACGGCGATCAAGCCGTACTCGATTGCGGTGGCGCCGCGTTCGTCGCGGAGAAAACGAGCAATCATGCTGCGCTCCGTTCGATCAGACGATCAACCAACACCATGTCCGCCGGCGGCATCGGATAATCGCGCAGTGCTTTTGGCTCGGCCCAAGTCAGCGCCTGCGCGGCGTTGGCGTCGAGGTGAATTTCGCCCTGCCAGCGCGTGACGACGTAAAGCGGCATCAGCAAGTGGAAATCCGCGTAGGCGTGCGAAGCGAACGCGAACGGATCGAGAGCGTCAGGCTCGACGGTCAAACCCAGTTCCTCCTTCAGCTCCCGGACAAGCGCCAGTTCCGGCGCTTCGCCCGGCTCGACCTTGCCGCCGGGAAATTCCCAAAGGCCGCCGAGCTGCTTGTGTTGCGGCCGCTGCGTGATCAGCACGCGTCCCGATGCATCGATCAAAGCAGCCGCCGCCACCAGAAGGAGGCGCCGCGATGAAAGATAAGTATCGCTCGTTTGCATGAAAAAGCCGTGAGCCTAGATGGTTGAGCGTAGCTTAACGTAGTTCGGGCGCCGCGCGTCAGTGCAGCTTCAGCCGCGGCCGGATGACGGAATTGACGTGGCCGATCGCGATCAGGGTGATGCCGCGCAGCCAGCCATGAATGGCGATCAGGTGCATCTGGTAAAGCGAGACATAAACGAACCGCGCCAGCCGGCCCTCGATCGCCAGCTTGCCGCCGATTAGCCCGCCCATCAGCGATCCGACCGTTGAGTAGCGACTGAGCGACACCAACGAGCCGAAGTCGCGATAAACGAATGCCTTCAGCGCGCGGCCTTGCACGAGGCGCCGGAGGTTTGCGAAAGCGGTGTCGGCCATCTGGTGCGCAGCTTGCGCACGCGGCGGCACGGGCCGGTCGCTGCCGGGCTGTGGGCAAGCGCAGCAATCGCCAATGGCGAAGATGCGCTCGTCGCGTGTGGTTTGCAGGGTGGGGCGCACGTTTAAGCGGTTCTCGCGGTTGGTTTCGAGGCCGGCGATGTTCTTCAGAAAGTCCGCCGCCTTTACCCCCGCCGCCCAGACGCGCAGATCGGCCTCGACGATTTCGCCGCCGGCGGTGATCACTGCGGCGCTCGTCACCTCCGCCACCTTGGCATTGATCAGCACGCGCACGCCGAGCGCTTCGAGTTCTGCGTGCGCGGCTTTCGCGAGCTTCTCAGGCAGAGCGGGGAGGATACGCGGCCCTGCTTCGATCAGGGTGATTTGCAGCCGGGTCTCGTCGAACACTTCGAGCCCGTAATGCCGCAGGCCCGCGGCGGCGTTGAAAAGCTCCGCCGCCAGTTCGACGCCGGTCGCGCCGCCGCCGACGATGGCGATGCGCACACGCGCGTCGCTGGCGGGATCCTCGCTCATCTGCCGCGACACGCGCAGGCACTGGTTCAGCAGCTTCAATCTGAAACGGTCGGCTTGACCGCGATCATCGAGGAAGATGCAGTTCTTGTCGGCGCCTGGCGTGGCGTAGGAAGTGGTTACGGACCCGACGGCGATGACGAGGTAGTCATATCGGACCCGCTGGCGGCCGAAAATCTCCACCCCATCATCGTCGCGCATCGGCGCGATAACGACTTGACGCGCTTGGCGGTCGATATTTTCCAGCCGCCCCATGAAGAAGCGGTATTTCCAGCGGTGGCCGTGGCTGCGATAGCCGACTTCGTCGAGGTTGGCGTCAAGCGACCCGGCTGCCACTTCGTGAAGCAACGGCTTCCAAATATGCGTCGGGTGCGGCTCGATCAGGATGATGTCGTAGCGTTCGCGTCCGAAGCGGGCGCCGAGTTTGCGCGCAAGCTCTAGACCGCCCGCGCCGCCCCCCGCGACAACGATTTGCGTCTTTTTTGTCATCTGCCGATGCTGCGCTGCTTCGTATCCGAGTGGCAACATTTGGCTGGCCGCAACCACAATATATTACGGGGGACGCGAAAATGGACTTGTTGGCGTTTGGCCCGGTCTGCTGGGACACCCGACCAAAGTGAGAAGCGAGAAGATCGGTAGCGGTGCGCGGAGCGTTATGAATAGGTTTGTGTTTGTCCATCCGTTGGTCGTGACGTGCGCCTTAATCGCGCCCAACTTTCTTTTCGTCGCGATGACGCCGGAGACCGGGCTGTGGGCAGGCCCTAACATGGGGTCAGCTCTCGCGGTGGTCTCGTTCGTTTCCGCAGCCGCGCAGCTAGCCTGGATTTGGAGTGCCTATCAGTTCGCACTGGCTCACGCGAAACAACCCGGTGCGGAATATTCCTGGGGCCCGCCGCTGTTTGCTGCCGTGACACTGGTTTTGGCTGCGGTTTTCCTTTTGAGCTGGGTCGCACCCGCGCAGGTTTTCGAATTCCAGCAACGCGCCGATCAAAGTTGGCCCGAGATGATAGTGATCGACATCGTTGTCATTTTCGGTGCGGTCGGGTTCCTCCTTTGCCACTGGCTGGCAACAAAGGCGCTGCTTGCCGCTGAGTTGCCGGCGCCCCGCGCATACAGCGGGATCGGCACATTCCTGTTCATGTTCTATCTGTTCCTCGGCGTGTGGCTTCTGCGCCCTCGCCTGATGGCGCTACGATAATGAACCAGTGACGCCGGCTGCCTGGCTGACGCAGCGCTTCCAAACGCGCAGCCCTAGCTGGTCAAAGAAGCGAATGCGGAGAGCGCCCGCGCGCGGGCCAGTGCGTGGTCAACGATTGGCGCCGGGTAAGTCTCGCCCAGTTTGACGCCGGCTTTTGCGAGGCTTTCGGCGGGCGCCGTCCATGGCTTGTGGATGACATCGTTATCCAGCGCCGCGAGTTCGGGCACCCAGCGGCGAACATACGAGCCGTCCGCGTCATAGCGTTCGCCTTGAGTCACTGGATTGAAAATGCGGAAGTAGGGCGCAGCGTCCGCGCCTGATCCCGCCACCCATTGCCAGGAGGCCGCGTTGCTCGCGAGATCGGCGTCGACCAACGTATCCCAAAACCATTCCTCGCCTCGGCGCCAGTCGATCAAGAGATGCTTGATTAAGAACGATGCGGCGATCATGCGCGCGCGGTTGTGCATGTAGCCGGTGGTCCACAACTGGCGCATGGCTGCATCGACAACGGGATAGCCCGTTTGACCCTTCGTCCATGCGACAAAGGCCGCGTCATCGTCCCGCCAAGCGAAGTCGTCGAATTTGGAGCGCCAATTTGCCTCCGGCAGATTGGGCGAGTGAAACAGCAGGTTCGCGGAAAAATCACGCCAAGTCAGTTCGGCGAGAAACTTGTCTGCGCCGCGCTGCAATGCGGGATCGTGCATCAGCGCAGCATCGATCGCGCACCGCGCTTGGATCGGCGAAATCTCGCCGAAATGCAGATGCGGCGAAAGCCGTGACGTGGCATCTTCGCCCAACAGATCGCGCGCGTCGGCGTAGAGCGCCAAACGCTCGGCGACGAACGCGTTGAGAGCGCGCTGCGCGCCGGCTTCGCCAGGACTCCACGTGGGGTCAAAGTGCTTGGCCCAATTGCTCCGACCCGGAAGCAAACGCCAGTCGCTGAGTTTATCCGATGCAATCGCATCGCTGCGGCTTTCGAGCCGTTTTGGCGTGGCAGCCACCGCGCGCACTTCTGATTGCATGGAGGCGCGCCAGAACGGGGTGAACACTTTGAACGGCTCGCCGTTCTTGGTCTTGACCGTCCAGGGCTCATGCATGAGCGCACCGTTGCAGCTCACGACCTCGACGCCTTGATCCGTAAGCGTGTGCTTCAGCGCTTTGTCGCGCGCGATTGAGTACGGCTCATAACACCGGTTCCAATAAACCGCCCCGGCGCCAGTCTCGCGCACGAGGTCAAGCAGCGCTTGATCGGCGCGGCCTCTGCGCAAAGTGAGCGCGGCGCCTCTCTTCGCAAGATCGCCCGCGAGCTTTTCTAAACTGTGGTGAAGCCACCAACGGGAGGCCCCGCCGATGCGCCATTTACCGGGCGTTTCGTCGTCGAGAATGTAGACCAGGATCAGCGGGCGCTTGGTCTCGGCGGCGGCGGAGAGCGCGGGATTATCCGCAATGCGGAGATCCTGCCGCAGCCAAACGATCGCAGGCGATGTCACGGCTGGCGCTCCTCAATGTAGACCATACGCGCGCCCGGGCGCCTCGGTTCACGCGTCGGTGCGCCTCTAGCTCCGATAATCCCCGTTGATCTCGACGTAGCGTTTGGTCAGGTCGCACGTAAACATCCGTGCGCGGCCGGCGCCCGGACCAACCGTCACACTGATCTCCAGTTCCGCGTGTTTCATGTAGGCGCTCATCGCCGCTTCGTCATAGTCGGGCGAGACCATGCCGTCGCGGGCGGCGTACAAGTCGCCGAAGCGCACGCTGATCATCTCTTTGCGCACGGGCTGGTCGGCGCGGCCGATGGCCATGACGACGCGGCCCCAGTTCGCGTCCTCGCCGGCGATGGCGGTTTTCACCAGCGGGCTTTCGCAGATTGTCCGCGCGATCGCCTTCGCGGACGCATCGCTCACCGCGCCTTCGACGTTCACGGCAACGAGCTTGGTCGCGCCCTCGCCGTCGCGCACGATTTGGATGGCGAGATCGCGCAAAACCTCGCTCAGCGCTTCGCGGAATGCGGCGAGCCGCTCATCCTTTGCGTCCGGGATCGGCGGCACTTTGGCTTGGCCGGTGGCGAACAGCAGCACGCAATCATTGGTCGAGCGGTCGCCGTCCACGGTGATGGCGTTGAAGCTGCTCTCGGTTTCCTGACGCAGCAGCGTCTTCAGGATCGGCGCCGAGAGCGCGGCGTCGGTGAAGACGAAGGCCAGCATCGTCGCCATGTTCGGCGCGATCATGCCGGAGCCCTTGGCGATGCCGGCGATCGAAACTTTCACGCCGTCGATCTCGCACGTCGCGCCCGCGCCTTTCGCAAACGTATCCGTCGTCATGATCGCCGCGGCTGCATCGGGCCAGCGCACTGGCGCCAAGTGCATGTTCGGCAGCGCCGCGGCGATCTTCGCATCGTCCAGCACGACGCCGATCACGCCGGTGGACGCCGCCAGCATCTCGCGCACCGGCGCGCCGATTTTTTCCGCGGCCGCTTCGAGCGAACGCTTGCATGCCGCATCCCCCGCGGGGCCGGTAAAGGAATTGGCGCAGCCGGCGTTCACCAGCAGCCCGCCCGCAGCGCCGCGCGTCGCCGCCAGCGCTTGCTTGCACCAATCGGTCGGCGCCGAACCCACGGCGTTGGTGGTGAACACACCGGCCGCGCGCGTGCCCGGCGCGCAGCGGATCACAAGCAGATCCGGCCGGTCGTGCTTATAAAAGCCCGCGCGGCCGATTGCAGCTTCAACGCCAGCGATCTCCGGCAGTTGCGGAAAAAACTCAGGCGCAAGCGGACTGATGTTCGAATCTGGCTTCATGCGGTCCGTATTAAGCACGCTCCCTGGACGCCGCGAAGCGGCGAGCCGGGGCTGCTTATTGCGTCGGACCGCTGTCGGGCGTCGTTTCCGATGCGGTCTCAGGCGGCGGCGAGGCCACGCCCGGGGCGACTTGCTC